>NZ_VTYA01000002.1:0-363524 GCF_013114135.1 Vibrio sp. 03-59-1 | reverse complement strand
TTAAGCTTTGCTGCGCCTACGTATGTGCACGTTGAACGTACGCCACCAAGGATGTCAGAAATCGTATCATGAACAGAACCACGGAACGGAAGTAAAACAGTTTTCCCTTCTGCTGCTCTGTATTTTGCAACGCCGCCAGAGTGTTTCGCCATCGCACTTTCTGAAGACATGCCGTAGAACTACAAACGGCTAGAACAAATACCTATAAATTCAAATGCTTAACACTAAAAATCAATAACTTAAAATGACTACAAAACACGTTTTTCATCGCTAAATAACGATACTTCACGTTCCATGTAGCCATTTTTGTCGCCACTTTTGCGATGTATGTCTATTCACTAAAGGCTGTTGAGTATTTACACATCCCCTGCTTTCACTTTAAGGTATCCATACACAAATGCTTAGCCGTTTGGATAGGTCGAGTTCGGGGGGGACTCACCGCTCTTAATCAGTACGGACTATATGCTTGGTACTTTTCTAATACTAGCCTAATATTTTCCCATAGCTCTTCAATGTCTCGATACTCTAAGTAAAAACCGCTATCTATGAACTCAGCTCCACTTGATGAAAAGTGTGGTTCCGTTTTGCCTTTGCCTCCTATCCCTAATTCAAACTTTGCGCTGAACTTTCCACCAATTGGTCGAACCTGGAATTTGATGTGATATGTCCAATGTGTCTCTGAACGGCAGCGTTCGTAGTGTGCAGGTAACCAACCTGAATCATAGAAGTTTGGTAAACAGCTAGCAGGCAATTGGTATTGTGATGGTGGCAAGGTCGGCATTGTACTGCGAAGTTGGTTAGCCATTTGGTTGAATGCGTTAATGCAGGCTTCTTTAATGTGTGCAGCTTTAGTACCTGTAAAGCCCATAACCAAGAACATAAAGCCGTCTTTGGTCATTTCATATGCTTTACGAAGCTGCCCTTTTTTGTCTCGATAATCAACCAGCGCAAAATTGCGCCCGTTAAACTCATCTGAACATTCAAGGGATTCAAGCTTCTTTAAAACGTCTTTATGCTGTTTGTTAAACGCTTCTGAAACTTTAAGGGATGTAGTGCGAATTTTCTCGCCTTGGTTAAAGACAAGATCAGATACAGTCAGGGTAAGGGAAGTTGTAGGCATAATGGCCTCCGGAAGTAATTTCGTTAAATCACCACACAAAGGGACTAATCTTCGGGTGGTGAACTGAACAAGGTTAGTCCTACCGCACTTCCGCAACGGCCAGCCGAAGCTGCCTTGCCCAGCCCACCATAATGCTGATAGTACGTTTTGTAAGTAAAACGACCATGTTCAGGTGTGCCGAGGCCGCACATAAAAAAACCAGCAAAATGCTGGCACTTATGCGCCGGAAGTATAAAGCGGGGGACTAATCCCGACACTGGATTTTGCCAGTGCCGTTACAGGTTAACGATGTGGAAGATCGGTGTCAAACGTTTAATAGCGTTGCATATCATGTAGAATGTCGCTCTTTATTTTTCAACAGTTAAATCTTTATGAAGCTTTCAAATGTATTTCTTATCTTCTTTGCAGGGGTCGCTGGAGTTTTATTCGGTGGTCTTTTTTTAACTATCATTTTACCGAGGTTTTTCAGTGGAGAATTAGAAACTGGTGATATGGCCACTTGGGCTGCTGCATTTGGTACCATTTGTACGCTCGGCTTTCTGATTAATCAACATACTGAACTTCGAGAGAAACAACAAAACGAAAAAAAAGAGTTTGAGATAGAACGAGATAAGCGTGAAGAGCATGAACGTAAACAACAAGAGATGTGGGCGGAGCAAAAAGAAACACTCTCCTTTCAAAAGTTACAGATGCATAAACTAGAATTCAATAATATTTTGTTGGAACTAGAACGTACAAATAAATTTGAATTCATTAATAAAACAACACTTTACAGTAATATATTCCCAATTAACAATTTCAAAACATGTGAAACCATTATAAATTTAGATAGTGAGTATAGGCAAAATGAACTTCAAGATATTATTAATAAGTTTCATCTATTAACAAATTCGTTCAATTCATTCTATAACCCTAACACTACAGAAGATCAGGCCTACAACCACTTAAAATGTCTACTAGAACTCGCTTATGCTCTTCAAGTTAGATTCAAACCAGAGCCAAAAGTAGGTGATATCCTGTATGATCCACAGTTAGAAAGTCATACTATTAATATATTTGACCCTATTGCAACGGCCACTCAATGTGAAATGATTCTTATTAAGTTATGTGATTTTTCTGGAAACAGCTTAACATCAAGCCTCAAATACAAATATGGTAAAAACTTCACCGATGCCATTTTAAATCTTTCTTTTCATAAACCACAAAAAGAGGATATTTTCATCTCACAAGATGGGCTAACCATTACTTCTATGTTATACCAATGCTTGCAATATTTTAGCGAGTCCTCAGCCTCCCTCAATAACTCTTTTTATAAGACATTGCACGAATGTTTTTATAAACCTAACGAAATGCATTCACTTTTGAGTTCTAAAGCCAAGTTAATTGGATTAGTTTCCTCACTTCGTGAGTTTCTATTAAGTGATGGCAATCCACAAAAAAATACGAATAGGCAAGATACCGATAAATTAGTGACATTATTAAAGAAGTGGCTTGAATCTCAAAATAACAACAGTAGTAATTACTCTCCTCCAATGAGGGATTCCAAGCAGTATTCATGGTCTCTATGATTATTTTTAATAATCTTACTAGTTTTAACGACTGCCGATGAATGTCTCATATCGATGTTCATCGGCTTCTATCACCTCAAAAATCTTCTTCTACTCTAACTTTGAGTTTTTTCAGAATGATTTTTAGGCTAGAATAGTTAATGTATATTACTGGTGATATACATTTGCTTTCTAAGTCAGGAAACCTATGCCACGTAACTATAATGACCAAATGAAAATCGACCATGATTTCGGCTGGTTATACGATGAAAAGCTTAACAGAGAAAAATACCATGAGATTCTGAAATCAGACCCTCAGGATATTACTCAACAAGCTAAAATCATGTTCCCACCAACTTACCAATTGGTAAGAGTAGAACTTGAAGACGAAGGTTTTCAGGTTGCTGTGCTATGCGGTGCAACTGAAGAAGTCGTGTATTATATCAAGTGCCGAGTATGGGAAGACGTAGTTCTCGACGAAAAGCCTGTGACTCAAGTATTACTATGGCGTACTAACTTAGTTGAACACGTAGCAGCAACTCAAGGTATCGCTGCAAATATTTTCCGTAATTACTTACTCGATCAATACAATATTATTGCGAGTGACAGCTGCCAAACTCGTGAAGGTCGTGACTTCTGGGTTCGTCAACTAGGTTATGCCATTGCGTTCCAAGAGTATGTTTATCGATTCCACCGTGTCGACTGCTCACTAATAAGGCTAGAAGACCCACGAGCTATTGCTAGTAATGCATGTGACTTATGGGGTGATGACCAAGATTACGAAAATGTACTTGCAATCATATCGAAGAATGAAATCGTTCTAAAAAATTAAAAGAAACCAGAGCACATGCTCTGGTTTTTTATTGCACCTTGTAATTCCCTGCCGAACTACCACCAGTAACCGCCACCTGTGCATTCTGAGTGATCTCATCGACCACCGCATTGGCTATCGCTATCGCAAACTTACTCGCTTGGGCATGTTCACCTGTGATCACAATCCCTTGAGTTTGCAGTTCTGTTTCTATTTTGGTTTTAAGTGATGTTTTGCTTAATGCCATTACTTACCCGCCTTAACCGTTGATGATAAATCTGAGTGTGGTTTACCAGTGAACGCGCAAATACAATCGCCCTGCACCACGCCTTTGCCGCCGTTCATGGTGATAAGGTCTGCGGTATAACGCATGTTCTTGGCGCTCGCTTCAATGTCTTTCTCTACAGTAATAATTTGGTTACCCATCACTTTGAGTTTGTCATCGAGTCCAATCACAATATCTCTGAGCAACCCAATAATTTGAGTTTGATTACCGCCATTGATTAGATGCAGATTAGCCAGTGAGCCTAACGTGACATCGCCACCCGCCATCACTTCAAATGCGCCTAGTGTTTCAATGAGCTTTTGGCCACCAATGTTCTCTTTACTGTGCTGAGTGGTGCTGATCTCATGGCGACCGTAATCACCAATGAACTGCTCTACTCGTTCTACTTCTTTATAGGCTTCAATGGTTCGCTGTTGGTCAGTAGCCTGAGTATGATTTCCTGCCGCGTCAGTACGTTCAAACACTTCATATCGCTGTTGGGTCAACAGTTCTTCAGGCTCTAATGCTGGCAATGACCAATCATCGCCCAATATGGTTCGAATAAATGGGCGATCACTTCTGCCATACGCAAATGCAATTTCTACAATCGTCCCTTCTGTTGGAGTGGCGAACTGCCCTTGCTCTGCGCCCCCAATCAGGGTCGGCAATGGCACCGCTTTGTATAATGGGACGTCTTCGTCTCGTTGTCCGTTCTCATCGAGTAGTTGAACATCGACCGCGTATCGAGGCCGAAACGGATTATGCTCATGCCCGGCCTCGCTTTGGTCTGTTATCGCTTCCACTCTGGCAAGCCTTGGCAGGTGATGACCTGCAGCAAGCTCTGGGAATAGGTATTGTATTTTGCGCTTTTCAGGGCTGATGGCACTTTTCCAATAAAGGGTAATGTCAGTATTTTCAAAGTGAACCTCAGTAATGCGATGACCATTGATGATCGCACCAGGGCGAACAGAGGGAATGGCGCTAAGCTTCATGCATTGGCCGCCCATTTGCTCGCTGGTTAAATTGGCTGGAAAGTCCGTGGC
Source organism: Vibrio sp. 03-59-1 (assembly GCF_013114135.1). Lineage (NCBI taxonomy): Bacteria > Pseudomonadati > Pseudomonadota > Gammaproteobacteria > Vibrionales > Vibrionaceae > Vibrio > Vibrio sp. 03-59-1. The sequence continues at coordinate 358,738 of NZ_VTYA01000002.1, read as the reverse complement.
ACGAGTCGCCCATCGACTTTGGGCAAAACCGCCAACATAAATATTGCCGTCACTTTGTTGATACCAGCAAAAATCTTCAATTTGAAAAGCTCGGCCAAGGTTTTCAAGAAGCTGATAACCCGTGCCTTGGCTGGTGAAATTGGAAATGCGCGTAGTCATGTAGTCTTGTTCTGGCATCACGAAGTTTAAGCCGGTACTAAAGCTGAGATGTTCCAATACTTCTGAAGCGGTGGGATGCTGAATACTAACAGGCCAACGAGCCGCCAATAATCCTGAACGCTCACGGGCGATCACTTTGGTATAGGCGTTTTGCGCTGGCTGTACTTTGGCCGCGAATCCATCAAAGTAGGCTTTGTAATCGTCTTGGTAACCTATATCAAAGGTGATGAGTGAGCCTTTTGCCACATCACCTTGAATGACGAACGTTGCCCTGCCTCCTGCGTTTAACTCTAAAATCACGGTTTCAGAGGCTAGCTGGCGTTGTTCTCCATTAACGTTGATTCGTTTGTTTAATTTCATGCAAGTTGTGACTCTTTTTGAGCAAGTGCCGATTCAAAACTGGTTTGCTGAACTTGCGCCGTTTCATTGGTAATGGCCGCGTGCGCTTTTGGTGTTGCCACTGTCGTGTTTTCCGTAGCTTGCGTGGTAGCCTCTGCCGCTTTTGATTGCTCTTTTTGCTGCTTAGCTTCGGTAACAGAAAGGTATTCACGCAAACGAAACGAAACTTTCCAAGCCATGAGATTTTCTTGCTCGTCTGCGTTAATTTGACCAACGAAGCGAACCTGGCGAACCGTGAGCGTTTTAGCGGTTTCATTGCCGATACGATAAATTTTGCGCTTACCGTCTTGGGTAGCGCGAGAGAGCAACATCAATTGTTTCAGTACATCTTGGCGCTTAAATGGAATTAACCCCGATATGGCCAACACGATACCTTTATCACCTTGCTCACTGCCATCGGTTCCACTGGCTTGGCCTGTCATGTCTTCTTCACGAATTTCAACCGATGGGCTGATTCGTGTGGCGTTCATTTTAAGGACTTGTCCGTCTAGCGCGATTTGAGTCATGCAAAGAGTTCCGATAAAAAAGTGAGGGGCTGCGAGCTAATAAACAAACTGGCAAAGGTGTAGCTATTGGCACGGCTTGGGGGTTGCGATTGTTGTAATTTGGTCGCAATCACCTCTGGCGTTCCTGCCGCTTCAAACTTATGCAGAGTGATCCCACTTTGTTTGAGGTCGTTGATCGCCTTTGACCATTCGCTTAGTTTGGCATTTCGCTTATCGGCCAATGCTGCGAGTTTGGCAACAGGAGTTTGCCTGTCTGCGGCCAGTGATTCCAATTGAGCCATTTGAGCGCCTTGCCAGTGTTCCACCAAACGCAAAGGCTCTTGGTTTAAATGCGCAACGGGTTTAAAGCGTGGCTGAATAATGGTTTCAGGCTTGGTCATTTTGTCTGACTGTAAACTCTGCGCTTTACTTACTCTTCGGCTCACCATGCCAAGCTCTGAAATGTTCACCACGGCGTAAAGCGATTGGGTTGCATTAGCAAAGTTGGCTAAGTTCTTTTCGGCAATCATCCAACCCACAACGTGTAAATGTCCTTTCGGATGATGCTTATCAATGGTGTCGTTGAGCTTGCTTACCAGTACATTTACGGCATCATCAGGGCTTAAATGAGCACTGCTTTCAGTTTGAGTACCTACGTTATGTTGATATGGATGAACGCTAAGTATTTGGCCTTGCACTAACAATGCATCAAGTTCACTGCGCAGGTTAAGCAATGCCTCCGCATTTTCGCTCAGTGAGTGACGCGAAAACGCCACCTGACTTTGAAGTGATTGAAGGCGTCCCACCGCTTCACTGGTTTTGTCTGGTACTTGCATAAGCACGGATTCAGCAGTGGATTGAATACTTTCGGCTGAATTCGGCCACGTTAACGAGGTGGATTGCCAAGTCATAGAATAATATCTACTCCACTTGGCGTTAACGGTCGAGAGGGGCGTGTTCCATTCGGGAAGTCCGCTTCGCTTGGATAATCCCGCAGTAATTGCAAGTAAGCATTAATTTCCGGCAAGTATGGATGATCAATTTCTTGTTTTAGCTCGGCGCATACTTTAATTTCCGAGTCTCGCCATGCTCGCTCGACTTCTGCTAGTGTCGGCTCTAACGGAGACTCAGGAAGCCTAAACTCTCCATTCGTCAATAGACAGCCAATAACATCCGAAAAATCTATACTCGTTTCAATTAAATCAAATTCAATATAGCTCGCATCATTAATTTCACCGTGCGTTTCTAATGACGCAACGACCACATTATTATCTAAAACAATATATTTACGCATATTCAATCACCTCTGCATATATCGTTGCATTATGAATTTTCAGATACGCACCCGATGCATACGGAGACTGAGCAGAGTACGATATCGTTGTGCCATTTATCAGCCTCACAAAGTTAGTGACTTCAAGTGACCGTAAACTTGAAGAGTCACCATCCCCTGTCGCTACCACCAAACAGCTAACGATATTTATTGTAGTTTTATTGATATTAACCGGCGCAATGGTCAGGTTTCCAACGCCTGTCACCGCAATTCGTTGTAAGCTTTTAACGCCGCCACCACCAAGAAATTCACTTAATTCAGCCATGATTTACCTCCTATGCAACTTTAAAGTGGTTTGAGTTGTTTAATTTAATGAGTGTCACCGTCCCCATACCTGTAAAGGTATGCGTGCCTGTAAAGGTATGCGTGCCTGTAAAGGTATGCGTGCCTGCATGGCCACCATTAGGAATGTAAATAGTGCCATCAAGGTTCGTAATGGTGGCCACACCTGCGTTTAGGTCTGAATTATTAATAATAATTTCATCACCTGCCTGATAAGTAGAAGCATCAATCTTGATTGCACCATTACCGCTCCCATTTCGCTGAACAATCGTTTTCTGAGAAGTGCGGCTGAGCGTAATTGGTCCTGACACTTCGTGATAAGCGGTTTTTAAAGAGTACTTATCTTTCAAAGATACAGCCGCTTCCCTTAGTTCTGACGCATTTAACCACCCCGCCACGGTGGTATTTTTCATTAATGCAATAGATGAAATAGTTAAAGAGATCACTGTTGTTAACGCTTTAGCGATACCTTCAACAACACTGTCGCCTAATTCAATACTCATCGCCGCCACGTCATTATCAACAGAGGCCTCTATCCGAGCAGATGAGCCACTTTGTTGCGGTATGCCGCCTTTATGATTAAATGTGACGTTCGCATGTCCATAACCGTCATTATCCGTCAGCGTCGCTTTTGCTGCGTTAGATAGCTTGCCTGCAAGTAATGAGTCCATCCGTGATTTAAGGTAGTAATCATCATCATGATTGTGCCCATCTAGTCCCTTTTTAATTTCATCCTGGATGATATCCAACATGTCAAACTGCCAAGTTTCAGGGGCAATATGTACATTTAGAGCGTCCGCAGCATTAGCGAACCTAAGCACGATATTGCGTGTTAAGCTGTTGCCTATTTGTTGATCTTGATACTTCAATTTTCGCTGTAATGGCACATACACTACCGCAATCAACGTATTGTCATCTGTCGCAAGCCCAATCCAGTTAAAATCAAAATTACCCACATCACTCATAAGAATTTGTGAGTACACGACTTCATCAGAGTTTATTTTTGCGACTCGGGTAATAGGTTTGTCATACACAATTTGGTCTACAGTTGGCATCACTTCTTCGCCATTCACTGGTTGTGATGGATCGGAGTGTGGAACATTCGCTAAGATGAATCGAGTGATGTCACTTGGAGTATTGCCTGCCAAATTATCGGTAATATATCGCTTACCGCTACTTACTATTGCTGCCATAATTCCTCATTCCCAACAGGCTTGGAAAGTTTGTGATTGATGATTAAATTCTGTTGGCGTTCTGTTGAGAGAAACCCGATCATTAACGCTATAATCCACCGCCATCGAGGCGCGAAAGCATTGCCACTCACAGTTAAACTCAACAGCCGTGAGCCCAACGACAATCTGGTTACTCACTGCCAATTCATAGCGCCTGCACGTTCTTCCATAGTGTTGAACTAATTGCGAAAGTAACTGCAGATCATTTGTAACGGTATGCTCGGGTAACTCAATGGTGACCACATCCCAATCACATTGAGGTTGACGCTCTTTTTGTTCGAGGACTTCTAACCCCATACGAGCAAAAATGGCAGAAAACCCATTGTAATTGCCAGCATCTTGCGCATTGGCAAACGCGAACTTCACTCGCTTACGAAATAGGCCTAAAGGTTCGTCATCAAAACGGTCAATGTCTCGCTCCCATGCTAATAAATAAAGCATGTCTTCTGAGCACGTTTCAGGATCGCGCTGAGTCATTGGCAATAAAAGCCAATCACGCACTCGCTGCCAAAAAGTCATCACGCCATTCGCTAAGTAATGAGGCTCTTTAAGCTGCTCAGATCTAGTTTGTCCATCCATCCACCACGGCGTTGCATGTGGCGGAAGTTCTGGCGCTTGCTTGTTGTGATCAACCATATTGCACGCTCACACTGGTTAACCGTGGTATTTCAAGCTCATTAATAAAGTCCGAGTTATCAAATTCTAAGCTCAACAAATGGTCAATCAGTTCAGCGTGAATTTCCGTGGCCAATTGAGAGTAAGAAAACCGACTTTGAGGTTTTGTTCTCGTAACACTGGAATAAGATCCTGACTCTCGAAAAGCGGCTCGAACCATGTTTTCAACGTGAACAAGCAAAGCCGCTTTTTCTTCATCACTGATATTAGGCTTAGCCCAAATGGTAACGCTTACCTGTTTATCAACTTCAGGAAGCGCCATAACCAATACGTCATCGCCGTGACCGTGATTCCCTTCGCTCATCACGTAGGCATTAAGCTGCTCTAATAAATGGGTTGGCGTTTGTCCAATATCGAGTAGCACATAAGCGTTTGCCGTACCGGGGCCGCGAGGGGCATTATGTTCAAAGTAAATCTGGTCAGTCCGTATACCTGCAACACTGGCGAGCATTGAACGGTAAATCGCATCAATGTGATAACGACCTGCCGCACTAAATTGATTACGAACACGAAGCGCCAACTCGTCTTCCCCTTCTACATCCGCCCCGTAGGTGGTGATCCATTCCGCCTCATTTTGAACATGGGTAATGCCTGTCACTCCAAGAGGTAAAATTGAGTAATAACCCGCAGGTAAGTTATAACCCGCCCCTGCTATTTCGGCTTCACAGATGACTTTTCCAAAAGCTTGCCCTTCCACAATCAAGACCTCTTCTAGAGTCAGCATTCTGTAGGTCACACCCTCTATAGCCGCCGTTTCTATTAAGGTGCTTGCAGGAATAACGATTGGCGTTTGAGCGTCTTCTTTAAAGAACGTGATCATGCCACGCGTCTTGGTCGCAGCCTTGCGTTCTATGTCGACATCCCATGCTTTAAGCTCAAGGTAGATACCTGTCGCGGTGGCAGCAAACGTGTTTTTTAACACATGATCCGCCAGCAACGACTCAATCAACCATAACGTGGGGGCAATCACTATCGCTTTCACCAAACGCCAGAACGGAGACATTCGGCTGTCATTGGAGACCTTACTGCCTGCGGCCACGACTTCTTTTTCTAACTCGACAGCTATCGCCTCTTCCGTGGTTGGAATGCCCTCTTTAGCAATGAGTTTGGTAAAGTCTACGTCTGGTCGAATACTCACAATGTCACTCCGTAATCAATAGGGCCGTACTCTTCAGTTTCCGCAAATATCCAAATCTCTTCGCTGGTTTGCTGCGTCACATTCGCTGTGCCAGGGACAATGCGTTGGTCTTGTTCGACTAACATTTCAATACGGGTCAATACATCCGCTCGCAAGGTTCTATTTCGTTCCGCCTGCATTTCACGCAATAAGCCGCTTTCCATAATGGCGTGTTTAATATCTTGGGCGATGCTATTACGGTCATTGGTGTAAACGGGCTGCTGACCCGCATCGAAATCAATACCGCCATCGGTGACTAATAGGTCAATATATTGCTCGGTCATGGTGTCGCCATCTCCTGCCATTCGGCTAACTGGGAAGGGGTGAACGCCTTCTCTTGTTTGATCACAATGTCGCCCGTGTGCATGCTTTTACTGTTATCGGTGTAACCATTACTGCCTGCCTGAGTGATGTAGTTCGCCACCGATTGACCTTGCTCGGTTCCACCATTTAAGTAGTCCGATATGGGTTTGGTCATGCTTTCAGGGCGCGCTTGCATGTCGATAACATCAGGATCAATACTTGGCATATTGGCCGCGTAGTTAACTGAACCGTTCAACTGTGGCGCGGTTGCTGCTGCAAACTCAGCGTTGTACTGCGCTGCCGACTGATACGTAGGCACATTTTTCAACGCTTGTAACTGCGCTTTATATTCTATGGGGCTTGGTTGAGGCACTTCTGGCAGCACTGATTGCGGCAACTGAGCACGATAATGAATACTGCTGTCTAGTGACTCAACTTGAGACGGATACACCACGGAACTGGGTTGCCCTAACTCTGGTAATACCGGTTGCGCCATTTGAGGCTGAACCCCGTAGTGATAAGGCTGCGCAGCTTGTTGGTGATTACCTAGCGGATAGCCCGCTTTTTGCGCCATCACCTCTGGCATGATTGGCTGTTCAACCTCCGTGCCGATGTGAATGCCAGGAATAAGGTTCACTTTGTCGATGAGCCAATCAATACCATCACCGACCAATGCGAATGGACTCTTGAATACATCCAGCAATGAGGTGATGTATAAACTGATGCCGTCATACACCATACCAAAGCCACCAACCGCGCGTTGCCATATGGCGGAGAACTGTTCTGGAATAGTACCAAGCACGGCCATAGCAGCCGTTGGGCCATCTTTGAGCAAAGTGAAAAAGCTTTTTGCGACCGTCCACGCCGTTGTGAATGGTAAAATCAGCAATTGAACACCCGCCCCTAGAATATTCCACGCGCCTTGCCCGACTAATGCTATCCCTTGGAATACGCCCGACGCTCGGTCAAACATCCAACCCAATTGAGACGTTAAGTACTGAACAAACGGATTACCTAGAATGCTATCAACGGCGCTATCCCATACCCCTGCAATAAAATCAAAGCCCAGTCCAATTTGCTCGAACACCCACCAATCACCTAACGCGGCGGTCATGGCGTCCCAATTTGAGATGAGCGTATAAGCGGCAACACCTACCGCAGCAATTGCTGCAGGGATCCAGAAAATAGGGTTAGCCATCATCATGGCGGCACTTTTTAGTGCGGTAATACCAAACGCTTTCATCCCACCAGACGCGGCCATCAGCGCTTTATCGACCAAGAACGTCGACACCGCATACGCTTTGGAGGCCAGTGAAGCATTTTTAGAGTAAATGCCTTGTTTTAACATCGAATAGTTAAACGCCCACAATGACCATTTTGCTTTGGTGTAAGCACCATTCAGGCTAAGCACGCTGACTTTAGTGAACAGTAATGGCGCTTTTAAGCCGTTCATCGCTAGGCGGCTTGCACCCATCGTGAGGTTGTAGGCGCCCATCACGCCAGCACCACCTGCGATGGCAAGTGCAAGGTAACCGGCATAACTGGTTAAGGTTGGAAATTCTTGAGTGTAACCAAGCAGGGTCGTTAAGCCATCGGCCATGGCTCCTGCCACGCTATTGATAGCAGGAAGAATTAAGCCAAAAGCTCCTGCTCGTATCGCGTACCAACTTGATTCTAACCGTTCCCATTGGTCGGTCATCGCGCCTGCCATGTTTTTAGCAAAATCAAGATTAGCCGAACCACCAAGGTCTGCAATGTTTCCCTGCAAGGCGTTGGTTTTTCCAATGAGGTCAGTCACCACCATAATGGCTTCATCAGAGCCGAAGGCAGTTTTCAGTTGGGTGATTTCCGTTGAATCAAGATCCCCGAACTTACCCTTGATGCTTTCAAGGATGTTGTACATCGGGAGTAACTTGCCGTTGGTGTCGGTAAAGCTTAAGCCCAATTTATCCTGAGCTTTTACTGCGCCCGTTAAGAACGCCTTGTATTTGGTGCCGGCTTCCGAGCCAGACATAGAGCCCTGCAGCATCCCCAAAATGGCCATTTGGTTTTTCATTTCAATGCCGTGGGTTTTCGCAAGAGAGCCAATGCCTTTGAAAGCATCCGACATGCCTTGGCCCGTGGTTTTAAACTTCTCGACTGACTTGGCCGTCATGCCTGCAACGCGCTGCGCCCAATCACTTTTACCAATAGCGTCAGCTTTGTCTTGGAACACCGAATACATGGTGCCCATGTAGTTGGTGATGGTCGCTGTATCGGCTTTGGTGGCAGCTGCAAGAATGGCCGAGCTTTCGGTCACGCCCGCAAGGTCTGCGCCCGACATATCACCCATCGCGGATTTTATATCATAGGCCGCGCCCACCACTTCTGTTGCTGATTTTCCGTACTCAGCCGAAAAGCCAAGCGCGGTTTGTTGTAGGGTTTTAAGATCGGCGTCTATCACGCCAAGCGATTTGACTTCACCAAGAACTCGGTCCATTTCGATGGCTGGCATTAAAGCCTGCTTAATCGCAAAACCCGAACCGAGCATACTCGCGGCACCACCCGCCATTTGCTCCCATGACTGACGGCTCACATCCGCCGTTTGTGTCACGGTTTTCTGAATGCCCTTTAAAGGCTTGGTTGCAAAGTCTTGCAACCCGATTTGCATCATCAATTTATCAACGGAATTCATTAATGATCAATCTCCAGATGAAAAGAATTGTTTAATGCCTTTGGTTACAATTTGCGTTTGGTTTTTAGCAAGCCATAAGGCGCGAGCATAATTCTCAGTATTGTTGGGCTCATGGGGCAAGTAATGCGCTTTCAAGGCAAACACTTGCTCCCATACGTTGTCGTCAATCGCCTTGACGTGACGGATTAGTTTTTTACTTCAATTTCCAAGTCACCTTGGAATTCATTGTTCACTAACCCTGCAATTTGCATCACAGCGCCAGGTAATTTCAGCGCATCATCAAGCAGTGACTTGTCATCTTTCACCACAATGCGGCGTAAGTAGTTTGTGGTGGGTGCGACTTTATCGAACGGAAGCGTTTCATTGGTTAACTTGTTGAACGCTTCAAGTGTTGGTTTAAAGCGAATAGCCGTGCCCTTAACCGTGAGTGTGATGTTTTTTTCAGTCATGCTGTATTCCTTTTATTTAAGGTTTCATAGATTCGGTTGAAGCCATTTTCAATTTGACGTTCGACGCGTTCAAACCCGTCTTTGACTTCATCTTTCGTTGCGTAGTGTTCCGCAACGTGAGTTTTAAATTCCGATAGCTCTTTAGTGACTGTGAAGAACTTCGTCACTAATGCAGTCAGTAAAATGGTTAACAGAGTGGCGGCTGCAATCAATACACTCATCCATGCGGGATCTAATGGCATCGCTACTCCCTCTGTTTAGGTGTTGGCACCTCTTTCAAGCGTTTTCCTTGTAGGGATGCAATCACATCATCGACGGTCTCTTGAAGTACATCGTTCGTGGACAATGTCTTGAGCGTATTTAACCCCCAAATGACGCATCGAGTCGCAAAGCGTTCAACAATCACGCTCCAAGCAATCTGTAACACCAAGCCTTTCAGTACTTCCAAAAGGCTTTTGCCCATTACGCCAAGCAGAAAGTTCATGCCTTATCTCCTATCATGGTTTGGTACGCATCAAGGTAATCTTGCTCTGTTGCTTTACCTGCCGAGGTGTTCCAATATTTTTTGGCATAGCGCGCTAAACCTGCCAAATCTTCTGCCTCGGGTATCGCTTCAGGAAAGCGCAGTAAATTGAGCCGCGCCATACAAACAGCATATTGAGGATTCAGTACCATATGTTCCGGTTTTCCTGAGCCAACAAACGCCGCAACAACGTCCAGTAAGTGCGGCCGAGTCTTCGCTAACCATTGTACTAACCAGTGATAGGTATCGGGTTCCATCTGAGTGAAACCCAATGCCGGACCTTTGATTTGCTTGGCATAGGTCAATTGACCCGATTCATGAGCCACAATCATCATGATGAGATTAATGGCCGCTTGAGAGTTGAGTTTGCCTTCCCCACCTGCGGCCATATCTAAATGGTCAAGTGCAGGTTTAATGACATACTCAATAAATAGCTTGGCTAAATTCATAGCTTCCCTTGCTCAATTAAGGTTTGGCAACCAGCACAGTACTGACAGCCCTTTATTACTTCACGTCTTCCTTCTGGAATAAGCGCGTCACATTCAATGCACTCTTTGGCACTCTCTTGTTCCGCCTTTTTCGCTTGGTTGGCGATATGGTTGGCCAGTGCCACTTTGGTCTGTTGGGTTTTAAGTGCACTGGCGCGATCAAGTTCATCCATCGCGCCCTCCAGTTAGCCGATCAAGTCGCGAGTGTCATCGCTGCTTAAGTACGGCACGCCATCGATGTGAATAAAGTCAGCACTGGTCACCACGCCTTTCACTTTGTGCTTTAGTTTGTCCGCTGAATTGGGATCAACATCTAATAGGCTATCAATCATCAATTTCACGCCATGCACTTTGATTTCGAGCTCTTCACCGCCTGTATTGGCATAGAACAAGCAATCATGTGGCTCAATACCACGAAAACTACCCGCCGCTTTTGCAGCTTCAATCAAGAGCTTGAAGTTTTTGGTGTCGAGTTCGTACTCCACATCAGCACTAACGGCCCCATCGGTATAATCGTCTGGCACCCCACGAGTTTGCGCGGCTTGGCTATCGTCTGAGATAGATACACTTGCTTTTTCGATATGAATTAAGATGTCGTGAATATCAACATCTACATTCATGCCTGAGATACGTTTTCCCATTTACGCGGCCTCCGAACTTAGGTCTAACATCAGACCAGCAGTAATAGATTTAGGGCAGTCGAGCGGTGTGGCGGTGATGTAAATCTCAACCTTATTCTTGGTTTTCCAAGTAATGGCAATCGCATTATCCGCTGGGCTTTCAATTTCACCTGGAACCACGATTTGACCAATGGTCGTGCTTTTCGCCATCACTCGCATTGGGCGGGTATAACGCATTTTTGCGCGAGTCGTACTCGCTGGCGTGCTGTTGAATGAGCGGTCACCAATATCAGCAATCGCAATCAGACGAACACGGCGAGCAATCTTGTCAATCACGCGGCGATTCTCGATCACTTGGAAATCACCTCCTTCTACATCAAGCAAACGACCATCAGCCCAATAAATACCGTCATAATCTGGGAATTTTGCAGGCACAGACAAGCGGTTGGCTTCTAAGGTTTGCAGTGTCGCAGTGGAAAGTTCAATTCCAGCACTATCAATAGGTAGAGTGACATCACCCACTAGCCCGCCTGTTTTAACGCGCATCGGTGTATCGGCAATGGATACTGCTCGGTTACACAAGCGGCCAGCCAATTTACCAATAGCTTGCGGCAGTAGGTCAGGTACGAGCATCACGCCATCGGCAGCAATGGTATCTTGCACAGCAACCATTTCAGCTTCGTATTCGGACCATGTTTGAGAGTCAGCATCGATACCAGGCAGCGCCAACATCATGAATGTCCAACGGCCATACTTAGCGATCAACTCACGATAAAGTGCTTGAGCTGCCGTCACGGTCGCTTTGTCGGTTGTTGGCACGGTATGCACCACCGCTTCAAAGCTTTGTGTTTTTTGCGCGTCTTTTACCACTTGAGTCCAATCTTCTGGAGCCGTAAGCACATACGCGGCCGCTGACCAGTTTTGCCCTGCATTGACCATCGCAGCTTGCAATGTATCTTTGAGCACACCGTCATCAAGCAATTTGTCAAAATCTGATTGGGTATTCACAGACAAAAGCTGGCCTGCGTTTTGTGTGCCTAAACCTAAATAGAGAAAGTGACGTTCAACTTCGGTCACTGGTCCCTGCATTTGGTTTAGCGCGTTTACGATAATTTCTGGATACGCCACGGTCTACCGTCCTCTTTTCATTTCTTTATGTAGTGCTGCTCGGGACTTCTGTTTATCCACTTGAGCAAATGGTCGTGCAGGCAACTCGGTTTCCCATGACTCTTTTGGTTCTCCGCGCATTTGGCGAAGAATGGCCCCTGCTTGTTCGTTACTTAGGTTGTCGCAAATCCATTTTTGAGTGGGCTTACGAAGCTTACCGATGGGCGCTTGGGGATTGAGGCGACGAGCAAACACCCGAAAGCCTTCTTCTTTTAGCGCCTTAGCTTGAGCCCTTGTTGCCATTGCGTAGTGCCTTAATTGCCGATGCTCTGGTATGTCGCTGACGATGCCCGTAATGCTGCGTGCCTGCGACTCTTGCGGTTGCCGCTTTTCGCCAACCAATCACCGCACGGTTTCCATCGTTACCCGTGACCGTTAAAAGCTTTGCTAAACGAGCCTGCATTTTCTTGCGGCTTTTACCTGCTCGTTTCTGCCAGTTTTTACCTTGTGGTGTCTTCTGGCTACGCTGATTTTTCCGAGAAGTTTGCACTGAACCTTTTGCCGCTGCTTGCAGTAACCGCTTTCTACGTTTTGGCGGCAGTGCCATGGCTTTTAGCGAGTTAAGAACGCCTAGCTCTGACTGCCTATCCACACTAATCTTGATCATCTGCCGTCACCGGACTGGCTGGATTGTTCGCGTTAATCACATCAATATGCTCAGCAGACCAAATTTCATAAGGGGCATTGGACCAGCGTTTGCCTTCCCAGTGGATTTCACCCTTTGGATCTTCGACCACCATTAACGGCTCTGTCATTTCGACTTCTAAGGTCATGATCACGGTGTCGTCACTTTCTGGTTCAATATCAAAGCTTGGGTCGCTTAAGTTATAACGGTCTCTGTATTCATCATGGTCATAGAGCCACGCCATGGTATTGGCCATGACCACCGCAGGGTTTTGCTTTTTAAATGGAAACTGCTCAAAGCTAAATACGGCGGTGTATTCCATCCAACCAATATCACGCCCGAGCCCTTGGTCTTTGGGTGCAAACTTGAGCTGAATATCTTCCATCCAACATTCAAAGTGTTGATGTAAACGCGCATCAATGGTGCTGCTTAAATGCTGATTTAGCCCTTGCAGCATAAAGCCTGCTTGGTATTGATTAATGGGTTCAGTCATAACAGCGCTACTCCACAACGACTACTACCATTCATGGCTCTGATATGCTGCTGACTTTCGGCCAGTAAGCGCTCGGTAATACTGCGCTCGCTTTCAGCAATGCGATCGCCCGCCTCTTTGGTCTGTACGCTTGCAAACTCAGAGACCATGTCGGCTTTCGCTCTGGCAAACACCGCTTTTTCATACAAAATAACGATGCTATTTTTGCCAAGCACCTTGGGTAAACCTGTAAGGCTTTCCGCTTTGTCGATGCCTTCGGCTTGATAGCCCGCTTTCACTAGCTGTAATGCAATATTGATTTGACTGATTGCGGCCGCTAAAGAAAGTGCCACCGCTTCTGCATCCATATCTGCAGGAATGCCACGACGCTTTTCAAAATCACCGGCGTTCAAGTTGGGCCAAAAACCGTCGTTCTCAATTTCAGTGTCTTGGTAGCTATCACTGATTGGATTGCCGTCAAACATTGAATATCCTTAATCGAGGCGCCTCTAGCCACTGAGTCGACGGAATAAACAGGGTGATAAATCACTTGTTCTTCCTCGTCAGTCGAGGCGCGGTGGCATAGGAGTCGTTTTTCTAGCTAGAGATTATCGCCACTCTCTAGCGCTCTCAGTCGTTGGTCGATTTTGTCGATCATCGTTTTAACGCCAATCGCTGGGTGTTCATCTTGAGCTTTGAGCAAGTAGGCTTTGGCTTTCTCCAATCTTTCGCTGTCAGCGACTGAGCCTGCATGTACCTCCCCTTTTTCATTACGAAGAAGGTAAAGCCCTGCGAACTTGAACCACTTAGCGCTGAGTTTTTCAGTGATGGTCCACTTAGGTTTTTCACCATCTGCACTAGGTATTAAATTGGCAAACACATGATTAAAGTACGGTTCAATAGCATGACCGTATGACGCCATTCGCTCAGACCACTTCAGTACTTCATCGGCACAGAACGTGGCAAAGTCGCGCTTGAATCGCTCTGGCGTATCAAACCCGCGTTCGATAGCGATATCACACCACTCAATAGCCGTTTCAAGATCATCAATATCAAAAAGCCAAATCACCATTTGAGCAAATATCGGATTATCGAATTGCTCGTCACCCGCTAAGTACTCTTCAATCGCTTCACGGTATTTCGGTACCAGCACTTCACGTTTATGGCTGACCTTTTCATCTAAGCGGTTGAAGCTCTTTAGCACCTTCAAGTCAGTTTCCAGCTCAGCTAATAACAAGTGAAGACTGTTGGGTTTGGCGACGACATTACTCGATGGCTTATTGCTTTCAGACACCAATCGTTGTCGCGCTCTCGCTAATGGACTTGCCATGCGCTACTCCTAAGCAGGGTCAACAATGGCCACAGCTTCTATAGCCGCGAACTTGTCAAGATTACCAATCGCATAACCCTCAAAACGCCACCACGTAGTTTCGTGTTGAGAACGATCTTCTTCATCACGAGACTTACGGTGCTGAGTGCCTTTTTGCTGAAGGATTTGTAAGTTCTTCAAGTTAGTCACCCATAACCCATCAGCAGGGAAGTACGGCGCGGTGTACGCTTTTTTGCCTGCAATGGTTTTCGCAAGAGACTGAGCCGCTTTGTGCTCGGTTGGCGTATTCGCTGATTCAAGTAAGCGATGTTGCTCAGCCGCCACTAGGTTACGGCCCACGATCACCACCAAATCAGGGTCTTCTTGGTGCGCCTCATGGATCACGTTATTGATTAAGTCGTTCGCTAACGAATCAAGATTCTTATAGGAATCTTCCGCCGCGCCTGTTGGATCAAGTTTCGCAGAAGGTAAGACTTGCGCAGCCGCTTTCTCTTTGGCAATCGTCAGCCAGCCTTTATTCACATCCTGCCCTAACGGGTTATTGTCAGGGTCGGTGGTTTCGGCAATGCTTGTACCGTTAAACCCAATCTTCAGCATATCCAAGCCAAAGTTTTGCGTAATGGCGTTGTTCATTAATTTAATGAACTGACCTTTATCACCCGCATTAGCCCATTGAACGATCAGTTCCCAAGGAATAGCGGCGCCAGAATCGGTTTTCACCAGTTCATAGGTGTTGCCATCAAGACCAACTTGGCCACGGAAACGGCCACCCTTTACACGGCCTGTTAACAATGAACCGGTGCCCACATCGACCACTTGGCCTTTGATTTGTTCGACAGGCGATACGGTAAGCAGTGATAGAAAACCCACTCCAAGCATGATCGCTTGGCGCAGTTTGGTTTCCATTGGAGGCTGAATAGAAAACTTCTTAGAAGAATCACTAACACCTGCCGATTTCGCCACGGCTTCGCTGTAATGTTCTAGGTACTGTTCAGCTAATTTGGTTAAGGACATTAAATGGCCTCCACAGTTTGAGAGCCATTACCTTCTTCACCTGGCTTCTGGCCTGGTATTTCTTGCTCTAGCTTATTGAACTTGGTTGCTAACTCATCTTGTTTAGTAGCAATACCCTGAACCGCAGTTATCAGCTTTGAAAAGTTTTCGCTGTTACCTTCAATGGCTGATCCTTCATCGCCTTCCGGTTCATTAACTTCATTCTCTTCAGGCTTATTTTGATTTTGCTCAAACGTAGAAAAGCGAGTTTCCAGCTTTTCTTGTTTGTCGGAAACGCCTTTGATACCAGCCATTAGCTGATCAAATTGCTCTTTTTCCACGTTTTGTTCCTCTTGTTGAGATTCGTCGATTGAACCAGTTTTGAAATAGCTCATTAACTTGCGAAAACGACTCGGTTCTTTCCCCTCTTCTACATCAGCCACTTCTTCAATTTGGAATGGTTCTGGCTCTGCATAAAAAGAGGTTTTTGAACTTTTGTTGAATTTCAGTTTTTCAGTTCCTAAGCTGCCCGGCTCATCAGTCACTCCCAAACCTGCTAAGTAATATTTACCTGTACCGTCAAAGTCCTTAATATCCAGTTCAATAGAGCAAAAGGCTTTCTGGTCCATTTCATTGGCTTGCATTAACTGTGAATTTGGGCGCAACTTAGCAAACAACCTTAACTTGCCTTGCCACTCTTCAGCTTTAACCGCAACGACATCACCCCAAGCACCAAACCAACGACGATGATCAGGCCAAATACGAGCGGTATATTCATCAGGATTGTAGGTGTCAGCCATATCTTTCAGGATGCTTTCATCAATTTTCCGGCCATCAATTGCATTACCAGCGGTAGCAATTCGAATCCAGTTTGTTTGCAGTTGGGGCATCTTGTTTTCTCAGGTCTGTTAATTAGCTGTTTGCGTCTTAGTGATAATCACAATACGCCTTTGAATCGGCGCTTTCAGCCACTTCAATTCCGACCAATTCGGATACAGGCTATATCCGAACGCATCCGAATTTTGCTATGCAATTTAGGGGGTTGCCTGCGCGTATGATTGGCTCATGGCATATACTTCTGAAACACGACACGCGGCCCGAGCCCTTTATTTAAAGGCTTGGACACCCAAAGAAATCGCTTCCGAATTAGGTTTGAACAGCATCCGTATTCTTTATCACTGGGCTGACAAATACGGATGGCGTGACATGCTGCGCGAGCAAACTATTGATGAGTCGATAGCGCGTAGAATTGAAACCTTGTTAGAGCTGGAAAGCCCAACCAAAGGCCAGCTCGATATGCTTGATAGACTTATCAAGCATCACGTACACCTCAAGAAATTCCGTGCTCAAGAAAAGCAAAACACTGAGCATTCCAACACACAACAGCCACCCTCTTCTTCTAAACCTAAATCAAAATCGAACGGCAAATCTTCTCGCACGACTCAATCAGACGATAAGAAAAAGAAGAAAGGTAAAAACAATATCTCCGAGCTGAGTGAAGAAAACTTTAAGTCCTGGCATGACTCGCTCTTTGAATACCAACTCACGATGCGTGACAACTTGCATCAACGTATTCGAAACATCCTCAAATCCCGTCAGATTGGGGCGACTTACTACTTCAGTGGTGAAGCACTAGAGAACGCCATTTTAACTGGCGATAACCAGATTTTTCTTTCTGCTTCTCGCGCTCAAGCTGAAGTTTTTCGCAGTTACATTATTGCGATTGCGGCTGAGTTTTTAGGAATAGAATTAACCGGCAACCCGATCATTTTATCGAACGGCGCTGAGCTGCGTTTTCTATCAACCAATTCAAAAACCGCGCAGAGTTACCATGGCCATGTTTATGTGGATGAGTATTTCTGGATCCCCAAGTTCGATGAGCTAAACAAACTAGCTTCGGCCATGGCCACGCACAGAAACTGGCGCAAAACCTACTTCTCGACGCCTTCCGCTAAAACTCATCAAGCTTATACTTTTTGGACGGGTGACCAATGGCGTAAAGGTCGTGATACTCGCGCCAACATTGAATTTCCATCCTTTGATGAATACCGAGACAACGGCAGGCTTTGCCCAGATAAGCAGTGGCGCTATGTAGTGACCATTGAAGATGCCGCAGCTGGCGGTTGTGAACTTTTCGATATTGACGAGCTGCGTGATGAATACAGCAAGGACGACTTTGAAAACCTGTTCATGTGTGTATTTGTCGATGGCGCCACTTCCGTCTTCAAATTCTCAGCACTTGAAAAAGCCATGGTGGATATCAGTCGATGGCAAGATTTTAACCCAAGAGACAAAGACCCCTTTTCAGGCCGTGAAGTATGGCTTGGTTACGACCCAAGTCGAACCCGTGACAATGCTTGCCTGGTGGTCGTGGCCCCACCGATTGTTGCTATTGAAAAATTTCGCATTCTTGAAAAGCATTATTGGCGTGGTTTGAACTTCCAATACCAAGCGCAGCAAGTCTCAAAGGTATTCGAACGTTACAACGTCAGTTACTTAGGCATCGATACCACGGGCATTGGTGCCGGTGTTTTTGACTTGATCAAGAAGAAGCACCCACGAGAAACCGTGGCCATTCAATACAGCAATGAAAGTAAGAACCGCTTAGTGATGAAAATGATTGATGTGGTTGAAGCTAACCGCATCCAGTTTGATGCCGAGCACAAAGATATTGCCATGGCGTTCATGGCCATTAAACGCGCCACGACTAACTGCGGAAATAACATGACTTTCAAAGCAGAGCGTAGCGAGTTAACGGGTCACGCTGATGCCTTTTGGGCGATTTCTCACGCTTGCATCAATGAACCTCTCGACCATTCTGAAAAACGCAAATCAACTTGGCAGACAACTTAAATGACTGAGCAGACAACCGACCTACCCACACAAGACACGTTAGCCAAAGAATCAAACCATGAAGAAAGCATCATGTTTAGTTTTGGCTCACCTGAAGTGATGGATAGAGACTTTACCAACTACGATTACAACGAACTTTTCTACAATGACCAGGATGATTACTGGGAGCCGCCACTCGATAGAACGGGATTAAATAAGCTGACCCGAGCCAATGCTTACCATGGCTCCATTTTAATGGCGCGGCGCAATATGATTTCAGGCCGCTTTGTGAAAGGTGGAATGCAAAAGCAGCAAGTACAAGCCGCCGTTCATGATTATTTAGAGTTTGGTGATACCGCCCTGCTTAAGCTGCGTAATTATTTAGGCAAAGTCGTTGGGCTTTGGCCTGTTCCTACTATGTACATTCGCAAACGTAAAAACGGCGATTTTGCTTTTCTTGAACGGGAGAATAAGCAGCGTACTTACAAACAAAAAGACATCATATTCATTAAGCAATATGACCCAGTTCAGCAAGTTTATGGTGGCCCCGATTATTTAGGGTGCGTTCAATCTGCGCTATTGAGTCAAGATTCCACCACGTTCCGCCGCCGTTACTACAAGAACGGCCTGCATATGGGCTTTATCTTCTACGCGACCGACCCAAACTTGAGCAAGGAAGACGAAGATGATTTAAAAACCAAGATGGCCTCAAGCCGTGGTGTGGGAAACTTTCGCTCGATGTTCATTAATATTCCAGGAGGCAATGAGAAAGGCATTCAACTTATCCCTGTTGGGGACATCGCCACCAAAGATGAATACGAGAAGATTAAGAATGTCACGGCGCAAGAAGTGATCACCGGACATCGGTTCCCTGTGGAACTGGCCGCGATCATTCCAAACGGTGGTACTCGTGGCGACCCAATCAAGTTTGATTATGTCTACAGCAAAAACGAAGTGATACCCGCCTGCCAAATGTTTATGGATGCGGTGAATAATGACCCAGAAGTACCAAAGAACCTTCATTTTGAATTCGATTTAGACAATGAGGCCACGTAATACTCTCAATGATACAGTGAAACGTTTTGCAATTTTGTTTTACGCTTTCAATTCTCCCTCAGCCCTTACCCTATAAGGGCTGACCCGCACACCAAATGATCATTAAAAACAACAAGAGATCATTCAAAAACCTGACGTAAAGTACAAACACCATATAAAATCAACAAGTTACAAAAACAAAGAGATCTTTTGTGATCATCAGAATTTCAATTTATTGCAATTTTTTGCACTCTTCGCAATTTTGTTAGCCCTATTTTAAGCCATTTTCAGAGGAGATAATTCTCTGCAAGCCCCGTTATTCCTAAAGGGCTTGCGCCATGTTGAGGCTTTTATGAGGTGGCTTAATTTCGCTGAAATAAAATTGCGAAAAAATGAGATCAAAAACGTCGCAGGTGGGGAGGAGGAGTGCGTTTTCCGTCACGCAATCGTGCTTTCCGTGACGTTGTCATTCATTACTATAAACAAAAAACGCCTGCAAAGAATGCAGGCGTTTTTATAACTCTTAATTAAACAGTATTGCTGTAATACCTATAACTTGAACGCTCCCATCCTCGATTGAAGATTATGCGCTAAGCTACTGATTTCTTGGCAAGCTATAGCGGTTTGTGAAGTACCTTCTGCCATTTCTGAGGATGCCGAATTAATATGTTCAACGCTTCGATTCAACTCTTCCGATACTGAGTTTTGCTCACTACAAGCTGTTGCAATATGAGTACTCATCTGCGCAATGTTCTCTACCGAATGTTCGATCATATCAATTTGTTCTCCAGCCTCATTCACCTGGTCGACACATGTAGCGATACCACTCTGACACTCCCGGCTTGCCTCTCCCATCTTGATAGTTTTCTCTTGTAAATCTTCAACAATATCGACAATCTGAGTTGTAGACTCTTGCGTTCGCTGAGCCAGAGAACGAACTTCATCAGCTACCACAGCAAAGCCTCGCCCTTGCTCTCCAGCTCTGGCTGCTTCTATTGCAGCATTCAGTGCTAATAGGTTCGTCTGTTCCGCAATACCTCGAATAACATCGACAACCACATTGATGCTACTTGAACTATTTTCTAGATCACTCGCTAATTCATCTGTATTTTGTATTGTTTTAGTGACCTTATCGATTTCTTGGATTGTTTTATTTAAAATCTCGGTTCCGTGCTTTGCAACTTCAGTTGCTGAGTTTGCTGAGGTTGCTCCACTTTCTGTATTCTGTGCCACCTCGTTAACTGCAGCCTGCATTTCTGTCATAGCTGAAGCAACAGAACTCAACTCTAATTGTTGATTTTGCATTCCTGAAGCCGTTTGCGCTGATATTGCACTCACCTCTTCCACTGCAGCTGTTAATTGAATTGTTGAATCACTAACTTCTGATACTAAAGAATGCAAGTTGTTCTGCATTAATACTAACTCTTTAAGCAAAGTTCCAAGTTCATCTTTAGTTAACTCTTTTTCATCAATTGTATTATTCAACTGACCTTTAGCTATCTGAGAAGCAAACCACAATGCTCGATTAACCGGTTTACAAATTACTCGAGATAAAAGAACTGATGAAAGAATTATCATACAAATAATGACTAATGAACCAACAGCAGCAGTAAGTTGAGTCGACTGAGATTCACTTTGTACTTCCGCTTTTATCTTACTTATAAGCTCATCATTTAAGCTAAGCGTATCGTCTAAACTATTAAGAGCTTTTGCATATGTCGCAAAACTAGACAAAACAATTTCATTGGCTTTTTCTGCATCACCTTGCGCAAGTAAAGAATTATATTGCTGCGTTTCGGAAATATAACTATTCCATGTGTCTTTAAATACTTTAAAAGAACGCTTTTCTTGTTCACTCAGCGCTAGAGCTTCATACGACAAAATACCTTGTTGAACATTTTTCCTCCACTGCTCAAGCCCCTCTATCCATTCCGCAATTTTGGGATGCTTTGCATTTGGCAGAAGCGAAAATTCATCTTTACGAACTTTTGTAATATCAACTTGAATGCCTTTAAGCAATGCCACCGACGGCAAACTTTTATCGGTTAACATCGCTGTATTTTTATTCAGAGATAATAGACTCGACATCATTACTACAGCAACAACTGAAAAAACCAAAAAAACAGCTAAATAACTCAACCAAATTTTCTTTACTACACTTAAATCTTTAATACTCATTAATGTCTCCACACTCATTAACGCCATGACTAACGGCGTAATACCTACCTTAAAAATCATATAATGAGAACGAAACCGTTACCCTCACCAATCGATCACAAGGTAATCGATTGCTTATTGGATAAACATCAATTTAGTGTCAAAGTGATACTTTTGACCACTTTTTATTAGAAATATGATGGTTTTTTCTTTATTTTTTTGAGTAAAAGCTCTACACATATTACGCAGTATAAAAACGCACCATAATTTAGTACTATGAACCTGTCAGTCAAATAGGTTCATGGTGTCATATGAGAGTAGTTTGCCCAGAGTGCGGTGAGAAAGCCCGCATACAGAAATCAAACCGTATTTCAGCGAGTTATAGCGACTTATATTGTAGTTGTAGTGACCCCGAATGTGGCCACTCTTTTGTGATGAACCTAACCTTTAGCCATACTCTTAGCCCTTCAGCTAAGACAACTTCTCAGTTAGCTTTTGAAATGATAAAAGCTCTAGCACCAGATCAACGTACAGAGCTAAAAGAGCAACTTTCCATCCTATAATTTAAACTCTGAACAATCGACGTTATCAGCCAGTTCGATTAGCTGCTTAATCGAACTGAGACTCTCCGGTTTCAATTCTTCTCTTTGGTCTGCGACCAATAAACTCATCATATAAATACCAATATCAGCACGGCTTTCACCTTCTGTGCTGAGTGCTACAGCATCGATGATAAATTCCATTGCCTGTAAAAATATGTCTTTGTCTTTTAATGACATAGCCCTACCTCAAACCAAAATACTGTGTAAATATACAGTATTTTTATTGTAATTACCTCACAGATATCACTATCTATGACATCGATTTCACTTTATTTAGGTTTTCCTCTTTACCTAATAAGAGCTTAGGAGCATATTTATCACGTGATAAATGACAAAATTGGAGTTACAAAATGGACCGTATTGGAAGAAGTAAAGCCTATGACGAAGGCTTACGTTCAAGTACATGTTGTAATCCTTATAATATGGGAACTGCTGAATTTAATGATTTTGAAAGAGGCTGGGTTCAACGTATAAAACGGGGTGGAGGTTATAGCAACAGGCTTATCGATTTTAGTCAGGCACTAACTGATCAATACTTCCCTCGAAAACGTAAATCTCAAATTAAAGTTGAACCAAAATTCAACGCATACGCGAACGCTAAAGGCAAGTGACCGCTTTCTTTTCAATACCATTACACTAGCGGCCAATCATCTGATTCAATAATGCTTCGATATGCTGCCCATGATTTGCGTTGCCGATTACTAGTACTGAATTCTGACAAATCAGGCTGCTCATATTCATAGTCTTCATCTTCCCCAGTTAAAGGTTCAGGCTGTTTAACCTCGAAATCATCTAACCAACTTAAATCTGGCTTGGGTTCGTACTCCTCTACGAGCTGCGCTGGGCGTTTCTTGCCGTGCTCGTCTACCTCCGCAGGGCGGACTCTTATACTGGTTTCATTATCGATACGAATTGAACTGCCTTTTAGCAGCGCGGTTAGTGCATCTTCATCAATATTTGGCGGTAAACCTCCATTAATTGAGTAAGGTTCTAATAGCCGCTTAAGCTGATCGCTAATCTGTACTTTCTGTGGGTGCGTACAGTTATTGACAGAACTCCGAGAGACAGCGGAGCTGTCAGGAAGAGCAAGATCAAGAGCGGAAGCAAGAGCCCCCGCTTCAACATCGTCGGTATTCTTATCTTCTGATTTACTCACAATCGTCCATGTTTTCAAGCGTGTTTTAACCAATTCACCTGCTGCAACAAAACCTTCAAGTTTGCGAACATCTTCACCATGCGGTGAGGCAAATGGCAGCACTTCATAAGAGTTAGTTATCAATAAATCTTCACGCTTAACGAACGGCCCACCTTGCCCCATGATGTAGCCTTTCCAATGCCCGTTATCCGCAGCTTTCATTGTGTCAGCCACAGTGCTTTCATCTGTTTTCATGCGTGGTTGATAATTGGCAGCAATAGCCTCAACTAACTCTGCATTGGTCATTACATCAGCAGGCTTAAACGGGCCAACTAAATGAAGGTAAGACATCGAGTAAATCGTGATTAAGTCACTACGTTGCTGCTCAAAAACATACGTCATGAATGCTTTCTTATTCTGGCTTGTCAAGCGGCGTAGCTCTCGGTAAGTCGTGACTGGAGCACCACCAAAGAATTGAAATTGACGGATACCCCAACAGCTACTCCATGCGGCAACGTTTTTCGCCATTGCTTGAACGGGCTTGCCTGTTTCTTTCGAAATCTCGTCACCCATTGCATAACCGTCGATATTTTTAGAAATATATTTAGCGATGTAACCCGTAGCAGTGCCTTTCTCTGGGTCGATATAACCAAAGTCACAGCGAGGTCGATAATTGAATGGACCTTGAATCGCTTTCTTCTTTTCCGCTCGTTTTTCATTGCGATCAAAAAATGGGTAAAGCTCTTCTTTGTCTTGCTGAATCGCATAACGAATAAAGATGTCACGCACCTTTGCCACATGCTCTGGTTTAACCCAGATCAATTGGTGCCAGTGTGGTGTGCCATCATGATGTGGCTCAGCCACGCGAACCCCAAACCAACGAATCTCATCGCGGCCTAACTTCGCTCGTATCTTTTGCCACACATTATTTAAATAAGTTTGAGCATCACGAGGGCTTGAACCGTTCCAGTGAGGAATAAAGCCACCTTTCTTGTAGCTGTTATGAAATGTAGAAGGCGTGGTAAGGGTTAAGAACAAACCTTGCAGACCAAGCTCATTGCCGATGTCTTCACAACCACGGCAACGAGCCATTAATTCATGACGGCGAATTGCAGGGTTTGAAATACTTTTAAGTACCATCTCGGCCAATTCTGCCTCTTCACCTGTCTCTTCTTCTTTAATTAAGTGGTTTTGAAGGTAATCCCAATTTTTCTTTTGTTGAAATTGGTGGGCTTGAATGCAGCCCCATGAAGAATAAGCTGAAGCGCGATAAGACACTTGCCCCATCGCAATGGCTAAATGTTCACGCATGATTTTGCGGATTTTCTTTAAACGACGAAGCAGCCATGTTTCGCTGACTATTTTTGAAATATCAGTAATGGCACTTTCTGCGGTTTGTTTCTTATATTTACGGGGAGGGCTAATACCAAACTCACGAACAAGCTCTGCGAGTTCTTCATAAATAATCGGCAAAGCTTCATCAATTTCTTCTTCTGTTTCTTTTCCCTGCTGAACGCCAATCAATTGAGTTTTCTTAATAAGGATCGCGGATAGCTTAAACGCCATGTCTCGCAGTTCTTCTTCTTCCAGTTCAGCAAGAATTTTATTCTTCACTGGCTTACTGTTCTTTTCTATCGCTTCAAAATCAAAACTCACTTGTTCGTTTGGCTTATGAAAGTTGCTTTGCTCAGTGTTGCTCTGCTCTTCATCAGCAAAATCGTCACTAAGCGAAGCCACCTTATGAGTGGTCGGTAATTGTTTGTATTGTTTTAAAACCTCACGAACACGTAAGGCAGCAGGCTTCATTTTTTCACGAATATATGTATTTGCTACATCACGGCCTTCTTTCTTAAAAAGAGAAACATAACGGTTGGCAAAGTACTTGGTTAGATAAGAAGGAAGATCAGAGAAGTGACCAAACAACCATTCACTATCATCAGGGCTTGCTTCATAAAGCTTGCGCTCAACAACAGAAAGGTTTTCTGGTTCGCGATCAAAAACACGTCTGCTAGATAGCACCATATCACTAGCAACAGGCTGCAATTCTTGATCACACCCTAGCCACTCTAAATATGTTTCCTGTGCTTTCTCTTGTTGCAGTTCACTGTATTCAAGACTATGAACATCAATATCTTGGTTCCACGCAACAAGACGCTCACCCGAAGTTAGTAGCTTCTTAGATGAACGTCTTTCTTTTTTGGTGGCGTAATTGGATGTCATTAACCTTCATCCAAAAAATCAGCAGGGTTACGAGTAATTTTCAGTTGAACTTGAAGCTCTTCATTACCAGTAAGTAATGTGCCTAATAGCACTTCATTATCTGGGTGGCCTCCTGCAAGCATCTCTGCAATTAATATCTCAATGTAATCTGGTGCTTCAGCTGCGATTTTCATTCCTTCACTCATAACTCACTAAACTCCTGTGTATCCATAATCATGTGTCCACCAGTGTTGTTGCCCTTGACGAGCACCCCATTCATTACGTGTTTGCAGTTGAACAACTCACAAGCTGTATCAATGGCGTTCTCTGGTAAATCGAACTCACCTAACTGCACATTCATCACTTCTGATGTTTCAGCATCGCGAACCACACCGCCGCCACTGTTTAAAGCTACTGCTACATAATTCAGCATCAGCATGCCTCCAAAGTTGGATAGCCATGTTCTGGTTCACAGTCGCGCCACCACATCTGCATTGATGCGTTTTGGCTAACACTACGAACACAAGCAGACACATAGAAAAGAGCACGAATTGCGCCTAAAGCTTGGAGTTCCATTGATTTGTCATCAGAAGATTGGCTGTAAACCACTACCCAGAAAACCCACCAAGCGGTGATAAAATCTTCTAGGCATAAACCTTGTTCGGTGCCATTTACGTTCACCAACATGGCGCGAATGGAATCAAGCTCAAGCATTTCGCCCTGGCTAGATTCGACTGTTTTGAATACACGAAGAAATTGTTCAATTTTGCGAGTAGTGAAACCTTCGCCATTAAGGCCATGCTCTAAATCTTTGCGAAATACGGTGATGATGCTCATGCTCCCACCTCTTCGATATCAGTTAAATATTGGTTAGCTTCCTCAATAAAAACTTGGGCGCCTTCGACTGTCATTTGCGAATCAGAGATTGTGACCCCAGATTCACGCATTACGTCGTAGCTAGCCTCAATGCAATCGCACGTTTCTTGTAGTCGGTCTCTTAGATACTCAATCAACTGTTGTTCTCTAGAGTTAGTTCCTTGGCTCATATTCACTCTCCCACTACAGACAAACAGTACTGCTCAAATTGATAAAGCTCTTCATCATCAAAATGGCCTAGATCACGCAGTGCCAGCATTTCAAGAAACAGACGGCGGTTGCTCATGTCTAAGTTTGCCCAGTGATGAAGTTGTGATATTTGCTTGATGTGACCACTGCGGTACCAGCTAGGGAATGAATGACCAAAGAAGAAACGAGCGCGTTCACATTCCATAGCTTCTTTAATATCTGCCAACACTTCAGACTGTGGGCGATGCGTTTCAAGTGGTTGCTGTTTCTTTCCAATGGCGTCCAAGTGGCATAACATTTCGTGTTGCAGCTCTGTGCTGCTTGATTTAAAGCGTCCTAAGATCAGCTCGGTAGACTGTTCAAGAAGGTGCATTTCGAGACTACTCATACTCAAATCCTCAAATTTTGGATAAAAAAATCCCTCCCTCAATCGGCTAAGAAATTAAGAGGGATACGGGCAAAATGCCCAATGGCTAGGTTGGCTTAGTAAATCGGGTTGTTAAGACCAGCGTTCAATCACGCTATTGGCCTCTAATTCAATCTTTCGAATCTGTTTCGATAGACGAATTTGCTCGGTGATGCTGTCGCTATTTCTCTCTTGTGCTTGTAACTTGGCTCTGGTTTCACGAAGTGAGGCTAATTGGCGATCACGCAGCTCTTTGCGAGTGCGCTGTAAAAAAGTTAAACCACGTTCTTTTTGCTCTCTGGTTAAAGAGTAAGAAGCCATATCAGGACATGGCTGATGGCATGGGTTTTCTAAAGTTTGAATGGCAACTGACATGAGTAATTCCTCTAACTTAAGCCTGGAATGGGTGCACCGTTGGCGATGAAATCCACGCCCATACTTAAAAATGGGGTTACGCCTGTCGTGCGGTTTTCTACATCGGAAATCAAAAGCACGAGATTGCTGATGCTTGCCTGTGCTTTTTTAATAATGGTGTGCTTGTGAATTCGGGTTAGCCTGCTCGTTCCTGCGTGTTCTAGTGCCAAGCGAGACAAATCACCAGAATGTATTGCGTTCTCTAGTGCTCGTTTAATGAAAGTTTCTTCATTCGCATCATCTGGAATTTGTGCTGTGACAACTCCGAGGCCAAGCAAAAGGCTATTAAGAATGGTGTAGTTGCCGCTTGCTTTCGTGATCACCACTAGCTCGACACAAGTCAGCACATGCGGCTGTTCTGGATTAAGCTTGTTACGTAGCATCGTGGCATTCATATCAGTGGCTTTTGCTAACTTGGTCATATTCTCCGAGTTCGCAAATGCACAACACGCTTCGTTAAATGCCTTTTGTTTAGAGCCACGGAATTCGCACATTGAGTCAATTTCATTCATAACCAATACTCAATTGAAGATAAACGGAACGAAAACGAATCCCCAACCAAGAATATTAAGCCACAACGGGCAATACTCTTTGGTGGGAATCAAGGAGGATAAGCGCATGACCTACCCCATGTTTTCCATTGCTTCACGAGTCGCCAATTCAACTAAGGCGATGATATTGATTAGGGGAGTTTCCTTACCTTTTGCTTTCTTTTTAATAGGTAAGCGACCATCTGCTACCCAATCCATGATGGTACGTTTTGGCATACCAGAGAACTGAGAATATTGATCGTAAGTCATGAAAGGCGTATTTAGGACTACTTGATATGAGAGCATAGTGATATCCTGTTTAGTCATTGAATGTTTTACTTCGGAATGTAGAGTTGCAGCTCAACATTCACCCTTGAGCAAAGATATTAGATCGTTTATGCGTGAATCACAAGACAAAATACACCCTAAAGCATACATTTCTGGCCGAGATGTTACCGAAAGATTGAAGGAAGTCACAGGAACACGTGATTTTCAAACGCTTGCAGAAGTACTTGAAGTATCTAAATCCACTATGTCAACGTGGCACCAACGGAATTTAACACCTTACGAGGTGATAATTCGCGTTCATTTGCACACTGGAGCATCCTTGGAATACTTGATATTAGGCGAGGGTTCTCCATTCCCTGATAAAACAACGCAAAAGCATACTTCCAAGAAAAATGAGCCCAAAAATCTATTTGATGTGGATCTATTCTCACTGTCGAATGGAAAATTAGTGGGAAATGAAACGCTGGCTTTTGATAAAAGCTATTTAGACAAGCTTGGCGTTTTAAATGTGATGGGCATCGAACAAGATGGAACTACATTCATTATCGACAAAGAAATTCACCAAGCAGTTAACGGCACTTATCTTGTAGATATGGATGGGTTGTTGTCTCTAAACGACATTCAACGTTTACCGGGTAAGAAACTGGCGATCAGCTTCAACGGTTCGACTCTTACAGTCGAAGAAGATGAAGTAAGGGTAGTGGGTAGAGTTGCGCTAGTGATGAAAAAAAATAATTAATACTAATTGGCTAGGTGTTATATGGAAAATGGATTCATTTGTACTTATCTGTCCCAACGAAACAGACTAAGCATTCAAAATTTACACAAAACCCAAGTTACTGTAGATAAGAATGACGAACCAACCCACATTCAAGGTTGGTGCTTACGTAATGGTTCACCTCGAACTTTAAGAGCCGACCATATTCTTGCAGTACACGATTCAATCCAAGAAGCAGAAACCTATTTTAAAGAAGCTGAAGCTAAGCTCACCGACGCTGGATTTGAATTTGAGACCGGACGTTCTAAAAATGCTAACCGCTATTCGAGCCCAGAAACATTAGACATCTGTTTTACTGGTTTCAAAAAATCCGATAAAGAAGAATTAATAGCACTCGCTAAAATTCATGACATGCAGGTTCGGGGGGAAGTAACAAAACACTTAGATATTTTATGTTACGGTTACAACGCAGGCCCCAAGAAGCTAGAAAAAGCGATGTCACAAGGTGTCATGATTCTAAACAAACTCCAACTCGAAGCAATGATTGAAACAGGCGAGATTCCTGAAGATATTGAACATGAATAAATGTACAAACAATATAAATAAAATTGCTTTTTCTGATAAAGAATGGGCTCTGATTCATCTTAAACAGATTAACCTTTTTATTGGCCCAAACAATTCAGGGAAGAGTCGAAAATTACGAGAAATATTTTCAAACGACGCGAATAATTGGATTATTGAAACCTACGCACTACCTATTCTTGATATTATCAAAAAAGCAAAAAAAAGAGCCGAGCATACACTTACGAAATTCGAAAATGAAGAACCATATTTAGATACCCGTAACATAAAAAAAGCCATTGACTTTTTAATTAAAGAAAACAAGCCAATAAATATATATAAATTAAGTTACCGTATTCTCACCCTAGCTAATTATAATTCTATAGAAGATTCCGACATTAAAATATTAGATAGTCATTTAATAACAGAATTAAACGACTCTTCTAACGAAAAGGCTATCGAGGAATATGATTCCCTAAATAGTATCCTATGGCAATTTTCCTATATACCGACTTTACGTAGCCTTCGAAATTTAGAAAGTCATTTAGACTCCCATGAAGATTTATTTTCAATACGAACAATAAAAGATTATTTTAATAAAAGCAGTAATCTAGGCCAGATTTTTACTGGTTTTACATTATATCAAGATTTAACAAAACACCTACTTGGCACACATGAACAGCGAAAAAAAATCAGACGATATGAAGAGTATTTATCATCAAACTTTTTCTTTGGTCAAGATATCTCATTAGTCCCTATGGTTGGTAAAGATGTTGTATATTTCAAGGAAGGGAATCAAGATGAGCGCCCCATCTATGATCTTGGTGACGGTATTCAATCTATCATCATTTTAACTTTTCCAATTTTCATGGCTGAAAAACCTACTATATTCTTTATTGAAGAACCCGAACATTACTTACATGCAGGTTTACAGAGGACACTGATAGAGACCTTTGCCCAGCATGAAGAACATATTTTCTTTATGACCACGCATTCAAATCACCTATTAGATCTAGCGCAAGAACGTGATGATATGTCGATCCAACAAGTTCGCAAAGAAAATGATGAGACAGTAGTCACTCCAACTCAAGAATATAGTCAGTTACTTGATAGCTTAGGAGTACGAGCTTCATCCGTATTACTAGCAAATTGCTCCATCTGGGTTGAAGGTGTTACTGATAAGCTCTACTTACGAACATACATGAAAAAGTACATCCAAGAACTTCGAGATTCAGGAAATACTCAAGAAGCTAATAAACTAAATAGCTACCATGAAAATCTACATTATGTATTTACAGAATACCAAGGCAGCAACATTACCCACTGGGCATTTGGCGATGAGGTAACTGACGAACAAACTCCTGCTAAGAAGCTTAATAAAAACATCCTATTAATTGCGGATGCTGATATTGATGGCAAGGGAAATAGAACCGAAGAGTTAAAAGATGCTTTAGGTGATAGCTTTTTACTACTTGGTTGGAAAGAAATCGAAAACTACATTCCACAAAATATATTAATCGAAACTGCAAAAAAGCGATGGGAAACATTCACTCAACGTGACGGATGTTCTATTGATCGTTTTAGTAAAATCGCGGACAAAATATTTGAAAAGGAAAAGGAAGGCATTGGCCGCATACTTGAACCTTATGTAACTAAACCACAAGGATTAGATCGTAAGTTTTACGGTGATAAATCAGGAACCATCAAGGACAAAGTTAAGTTTTGCCATACTGCAATTAAAGTGATGGACGAACAACACTGGGAGCTCACTCCTGAATTAAAAACCTTGTGCAAGCAAATATGGGGTCACATTGAGGAGCACAACTAATGGAAGAATTAATATCTATAATGTAATAATTAGCCCCGAAAGGGGCTTTTACTTAAGTTCATTCGACAACTTCAACGTCGTTTACAACATTCATCTTTCTAAACGAAAGGTACTTTGTAAAACCAGTACTAATAATTGCTTTGTTGTTTTCTGAAAATCCGAGGTGGCCGACAATAATGACATCAGAACCATCAAGCTCGGCCACTTCCTTTAACTTAAAATTTGTTAATATTTGGTCTTTCAATGATGCCGTTAAGCTGATGCTTGGCTCTTTCCTATAATCCCCATAATTGAGCCAAAGTGTCCCTTTCTTATCAATGTTAAGGTTATTTATTTCACCCCAAAATATATACTCTTTTCCAAGGTGCTCTCTAGTAACATCCGAAATAGGCACTAAAAAATCAGCCAACACGCCATCAATAATGGCCCGCCCACCATCAGTCACTATCTTAATCGTCTGCCCTTTATCTGCATAGTTTGGATTACGACATAGATTAGTGAGCAACGCCCTCAGTGACTTATTTAATGGAAAACCACTACCATTCCCTAGCCCTTTAGACTGCTTAGAGCTCCCCCACGTTGACTCTTCGTCACCATGCTTTCCATTATCGGTTGATATATAAAGTGAACTATTATTAGCTTTATCCAAATCAACTTTGATATCAGATGTGGTATCACCATCACCTTCTTTGTCTTCATCAGTTTCATCCGGGTTAAGCATGACTGTTGAAGCATCGCACCCCTCGGCATGCCTTGCACCAAAACATGCCATGCGATCCACTTTTGCTGTTTTGTAACCTTTTACAAACCACGCCTTTCGAGTACATACAGAGCAATCAATTAAGCCTCGATATTTATCTGGGTCAGCTTCATAATCTTCAGTAGTACAACGGCTTCCATCTTCTCGAAAAGTACAAACAATCATAAGCACTCCAACTTATTGATATCTTATCTAAAAGTTACCAGTTGCATATTCTCTGTAGCAATTTGCAATTGTATATACTGTGACAACGATCTTTATTCAACTTGTTTATTATTCACTAGTTTGTACATTGCAAATTTATTAGCATAAAATTACTGTATATAAAAACAGTCATGGTGTTTGTATGTCGATTCGAAACTTAAAAGACGGTTCCGCCAAACCTTGGCTTTGTGACTGTTACCCTAACGGGCGTAGCGGAAAGCGTATTCGAAAAAACTTTGCGACTAAAGGTGAAGCAACAGCATTCGAAAACTATAAAATGTCTAATGGTAGTATCGAAAAACCATGGCTAGATAAGCCTTCAGACTATCGCCGATTATCTGAACTGATGGACATTTGGTTTACGATGTATGGTATTAACCTTTCTAATGGCTCTGTCATTTATCAGAAATTTAATCACATGGTTCAGGCCATGAACAACCCTGTAGCTGCTACCTTCACTGCTCGAATTTATGCTGACTTTAGGCGCCAAAGAATGGCAGGCGACATCATCTTTGTTGATGATAAATGGAATAGAAAAACGGTCAGCGTTTCTACACTGAATTCAGAACTCGCTCGATTTAAAGCTGTGTTTGAGAAACTAAAAGAACTTGGTGAATGGTCAAAGCCAAATCCATTAGAAACGATTAAGCCTTTCAAGTTACAAGAAAGAACGATGGCGTATCTCACTCACGAGCAAATCGCTCTACTTCTTGATCTTGTTGCCAAACACAAACGAACAGACATGCTTAAGATTGTAAAGCTTTGCCTTTCAACTGGTGCGAGATGGAATGAAGCCGCTAAATTAACTGGCTCACAATTCAGCGAATATAAGGTGATATTTACCAACACTAAAAATAAGAAAAATCGCGCTGTACCTATCTCTAAAGAGCTTTATAACGAAATATACAAACCAACATCAGGCCGACTGTTTGAAGAGTGCTATACCCCTTTCTGCTACATTTTGAAGCAAAAGATGGGAATAGATTTGCCTAATGGCCAAGCTTCTCACGTTCTTCGCCATACTTTCGCTAGCCACTTCATGATGAACAGCGGGAATATACTTGTATTGAGGGATATTTTAGGCCATGCAGATATTAAAATGACGATGAGATATTCGCACTTTGCTCCTGATCATCTTGCTGAAGCTATAACAAAGAATCCAATATCAAACCTCGCCACAATGAATAACAATGCAATCTAACTGCATATAACAAAGTCATCATAAATCCTGTGTAGACACTTTTGAGACAAATGCTGTTTTTGAGCAAAAAATTAAGCTTTGCTGCGCCTACGTATGTGCACGTTGAACGTACGCCACCAAGGATGTCAGAAATCGTATCATGAACAGAACCACGGAACGGAAGTAAAACAGTTTTGCCTTCTGCTGCGCGGTATTTTGCAACGCCGCCAGAGTGTTTCGCCATCGCACTTTCTGAAGACATGCCGTAGAACTTCATAAAACGTTTGCCGTCTTTTTCAACAACTTCACCACCAGACTCCTCATGCCCAGCTAACATGCCACCAAGCATTACAAAGTCAGCACCACCGCCAAACGCTTTCGACACATCACCAGCACATGAACAGCCACCATCTCCGATAATCATACCGCCTAGACCATGTGCAGCATCCGCACATTCAATAATGGCAGAAAGTTGAGGGTAGCCAACGCCCGTTTTTACACGAGTCGTACAAACCGAGCCAGGGCCAATACCCACTTTTACAATGTCAGCGCCTGCAAGAATAAGCTCTTCACACATATCGCCAGTCACAACGTTTCCAGCAGAAATAGTTTTGGTTGGAAACTCAACACGCACTTTCTCAACGTACTCAACCAAATGCTCTGAATAACCATTAGCAATGTCGATACAGATGAAAGCCAGTTCATCGCTAAATGCCATTATTTCTTGAAGTTTTTTAAAATCAGCATCCGAGGTTCCAGATGAAACAAACACGTTATTGAGCGTCTGAGCATTTGAATTTTTAACAAACTCGCCCCACTGTTCTACGCTGTAGTGCTTGTGAATTGCGCTCATCACCCCATGTTCTGCGAGAGCAGCTGCCATTTCAAAAGTGGCAACAGAATCCATATTTGCAGCGATTACCGGAACTCCTGACCATTGACGACCACTATGCTTGAATGTAAAATCGCGGGTTAAATTTACTTGAGAACGGCTTTTTAGAGTTGAACGCTTAGGGCGAAACAGTACATCTTTAAAACCTAACTTAAGTTCTTGTTCGATACGCATGGTGTAATTCCTTGATTCATTAACTTATGTGTCATTCGCATTATGCGTGGTTTTGACTTTGGCAGAAGTCGTTACCATTTTTCGGACACAAAAAAACCGGAGCGTTGGCAGACGCTCCGGTTTTCAGCATTATAGGCCCTGATTTCCATTCGGCAAGTCTGATAAATGCATTTTTTTTGTGATATCATCTTAGAAATTCCAAACCTAAATACCCTTCTTACCCGGCACTTCTAGCTGTTATTAATAAAATCAATTAGTTACAACAACCTTAAAACTTACCGATTGCGCAAACCTTTGCGTGCCATCTCTATCTCTTGCTGTTTTCGCCATCAATGTTGCCGTTTATATCAAATAATGTGATCTATACTGAGTATAAATCCACGCAAAAAGTCCAAAAAATTCAACGCTAAATTCCTTAAAAGTGATCTCACCCCACTATCGGTGGAGCATTTCTTGCTATGAATTTATAAAAGGAATACTTGCTGTCAATGGCAAATCACAGGAGTTGAGAATGAAAAGACCACTAATATTGATATTTACCACGATGGTTTGTCTGCCCACTATGGCAAATGCAGCAGGAAACCGTGGTTCACTTTATACCAATGTGGGAGCGACATTAGTTTCTAACGATTCTAATCAAGAGACCGCCTACTTTATTCAAGCCGGGTATAACTATCAGATGACGAAACTATTATCTGCGGATGTGAGTTATAAAAGAGTGGAGACATTTAACTCCAGCGTGAGTGCTAATTCTGACGATTTTGTTCAAACTTACGATGCCTATGGTCTTGGGGTGCGCGTTGATCAACAAGTGGGACTTCTTGGTATTTACGGTAAAGCGGGAGGAAGTTATATCTCATCTGAAACTACTGTCTGGGATACGGTTGCAGGCGCGAAGAAAACAGAAACTGATGACAGCTTTAAACCTTATGCCAGTGCAGGAGTCAGTTTAATGTCTCCGATGGGTCTAGTACTTGATGCAGGGGTAACTTATCAATTACTTCCAAATGACGAACACGCGACCTCTTTTAACGCAGGCGCTAGATTCGCATTCTAGTTCTCTGTGGTTTAATTGCTCAGTCTCCCCGATCTCGCATCTCAATTACTGATGTGAGATCGAATACAAACGCTAGCCTTGGATGAGTGGACCATTGATAACACGACGAAGCGTTTGAAAAAGGTCACTAGCGACTAAGCCAATCTCACCATTCTCTTTGGCACAAAGATCAGCAGCACAACTATGGATAAATACACCAATTTGAGCTGCATCCGTTAGTGTAAGATTTTGCCCCAACATCGCCCCAATCACGCCAGACAATACATCCCCCATACCTGCGCTTGCCATTCCAGGATTTCCCGCGTGACAAACCCACGTTGCTTTGCCATCGCACACAATACTTCCCGCTCCTTTTAATACGACAACACCACCATATTTTTGCTGAAGATCTTGAGCCGCTTGATAACGGTTTATCTCAATGTCAGCAACCGTACAGTTTAACAACCGCGCGGCTTCTCCTGGGTGTGGCGTTATAATGCGATTTGGGTCTTGATTAGGTTCAACGGCCAGTAAATTAAGCGCATCCGCATCCAGAACTTTTTCAACTGAAGATTGCTTTATGTATTCAAACCACCTTTGGGCTTGCTCATCCTGCCCCAAACCTGGCCCTAAAACATAGGTGCTTGCCCAGTGGAGCTTGTCTGAAATGACTTTGCAGTCGCTTTCCCAACTCAGAGCCATAATTTCAGGTCGAGAAGATAAGATCGGTAAAATATTATCAGGATGCGTTAATACACTTACTAGACCCGCGCCGCTACGAATACATCCTTCAGAAGCAAGGCGGATTGCCCCTCCCATCCCAACATTTCCGCCAATCAACAATACTTTGCCGTTTAGCCCTTTATGAGCGGTGCGTCTTCTTGGCATGAGTAAGGTAGGAATTTCATCCGCGCAAGAATAGACCGCACTGGCGACATTCATTTGATTAAAACTTTCATCGACACCTAAGCCGGAGAAGTGCAACAAGCCCGTATGATCTCTTGCCGATCCCGTTACCAATCCTTGCTTAATACCTATGAAGGTTATGGTATGAGATGCAACAATCGCCAAGCCGTTCTGCTTTTGCCTTCGATTGGCTTCTTCAAGGGAGTGCGGTTGAACGTGACCAGTATCAGCATCTAGTCCTGATGGAATATCGATGGAAACAATGGGTAAGTGAGTGTGGTTAATTCTAGAAATGAGTTCAGCATAGTTAGGGCGAAGTGGTGGTTTAAACCCTGTACCGAGTAGTGCATCCACAATAAGATCACAGTCTGGTGGGATTCGGTCTTTAGCATGACAAACGGCACCATCTATTGTTAGCCAAAGCTCCAACGCTTGCTGAGCATCTTCTGTCAGCTTGTCGGATAAATCCCCAGCTTGCCAAACATGAACCTCTATTCCTGCTTGCTTTGCCAAACGCGCCACAACATATCCGTCGCCGCCATTGTTGCCTTTACCGCAACAAATGAGCCATTTTTTAGAGTGTGGGTAGTGAGAGAGAATCAATTGAAAAGCAGCCTCTCCCGCTTTTTCCATCAATTCGAACATTGTGATGTTGTTCTTTTTGGCCGCTAGAACTTCTCCTTCACGCACCTGCTTTGCCGTGTATAAAGGCTGGGAATGTAATGAGGTCTTCATTGAGCTATCCCTCCAACTCACTTAGTTAATCTCTTCGTTATTTAAGCTCTTGTTTAGGTAAAGCCAAGAACTTCGCTTGGCTTTAATCACTACTTTTTCACTTGTGATGCAATGGCCTCTGCTGTTGCATCTTGAATGGATAAAAACAGAGAGTTTATTTTTCCTGTCGGCGTTCGCATCGGGTTTAATGTCACGTTTTGATACATGAAGTTGGCCTGCTGCGTAATCGGTCTAACATTTCGACAGTGGAAAAGGTAAGGCCTCTGCTGCCAAGTAATAAAACTGCGACAACCTAGGTCATAAACAGGTTTTGTTTTTAATCGAAACCAGTCTTGCGGAATTTCAGGGAAAAGTTCGAATATCGACTTTCCAATAGCGTCATGTGCTTGTTTACCACTGTGGTGAGTCATGAACCCATTCCACACCTGAACATTATAGTCACGATCCAAGACAATTAAGCCCATATCAACATTTTGGACCATATCCACCATCCAGTGGAATTGTTCAAACTCAGCAGGAAGATTAAGCATTAAAAGTCCTCCATTAAGTAGGCTAATTTGTTATCTAATAAAGGCAATGATTCGTCCACGAACATAAACAGTAAATCACATCGAATCGATGTATCATCAATGTTATAGCTCACTTCAAAGGTCATCGTTTTATTAAATGAACCTGAAGTAGAAGCAATAACAGAATCAATTGAGATATGTTGGCCTAGAAGTACTGGAGAACTCTGGAAGAAGCGAACTTCAGACTGCTCGCCTAAACCATTTAGGAATGAGCCCACTAAAATATTAGAGACATCCATGAGTAGTTCTAATTCTTCTAGCTCTTCGCTATCTGCAGGGATCTTCATTAATTTTTTAAGATCTGCCACACTGGAGTCACTCAGTAAGACTAGCGCTTCACCCGCGATCCCTTCTCCACTGAACCCTTGGCAAATGCCAGAAACCTGATCGTTGTCCGCCAAATCCCTTAATGCCATGTGTAATTCACTCACTTCGAGGATATTTACATTTGGCAGTGGCAAGTGGACAAAAACATCAAAATGCCGTGCTAATGCATCTGCCGCACGACCAATTGAGACGTTCGCCACTTCCATATAAATATCACGTCGACGGAGAATGGGAAGATCAACACTGGTTGGTGTAATGATGCGAGGCTGCGCGACTGGCTCAACGAGTTCTTTCAGAACATCATTAAGAACAGCTTTATCAATTGGCTTTTGAATAAATGCTTTCGCACCCAAAGCTAACACTTTTGCTTTGGCTTTCGGCTGAATATCACCAGAAACCACGACCACTGGCGTCGTATTTCCGAGACGCTGTAACTCTTCTAATGTTCCAAAGCCATCCAATTCCGGCATGGTTAAATCTAAGAACATCAATTTGAAATCATTGAGTTCGAGTTGTTTTAGAGCGTCGAGACCATGAACCGCGAAGGTAATATCCGCATTTAATGATGCAGGGAGGGAGCGTGCCATCTGCTTGCGCGCAAGTGCTGAATCGTCACAGATAAGAACGGGAAATGACATTCAATCACCTTCTTCTATTAGTTCGTACAATAAATACAGTGTAACAGAACAATATAAAGTCAGGTATGTCGAATTAACCAATATAGGTTGATTCGCGTAATAAAAATAAACGTATTAACCTCTTTAATTATCTTGAATAAACAACACACTAGTACTTACCTATCGAAGATTAGTAAGAAGGCCAAAGAGTTAAAAGTAGAATACGCAATATAACTGCAAGTACGATAAAAGCCACGCCTAAACGATACCATTTATATTCGCCGATACTGAGAGGAATGCGCTTATAAAACATCGTCACCACCCCTTTCCAATCATGGCTGCGTTTGCCATATTGCATAACGCTGGTTAGTACAAACATAATACCTACAATCAACAATCCTTTTTCCGCCACAAACAGTCCAAACTCCATAGCAAATCCTTTTATTCCAATCATTGAACGTGTTAAGTCTACCCAGAGGCGTGAATAAGATCTGTAGAACTATAGTCGTAGAGTGACAGCGCTTTACCAAAAGTGATTGTATAGAAGAAAATTGATGTATAGAGGAGAGTGACAAAATAGTAGAAGTATGTAGAAACAAAAAGCCCTCTTTGCAGAAGGCTTATCGCGAGTATTTAAGCTGTGACGTTTTTGAATTTTGCAGTGATGTTATCTCGATATGTGAACCACAAATAAGTCACAATGATTGAGAAATGCAGATAAGAAAGAGCAAATACAATGGGTGACGTAATTAGATCTTCAGACATACCCCAAGCGACTCCAATGACGGTAATCGCCAGCTTAGATAGCATTCCACACATTAACAACAGAAGAGCAAGCTCAGGAAAGCGAGTGCTACGGAATGCAAACCAGTAACAGCTTCCAACAGCCAAAGACGCAATCGATAACCCTAACATGAAAGAATGTAAGTGGTCTGCAGAAGCCACCCCAGCGGAAAGCGATGTCATTAAGATTAGTAATAATTTCATGTTTATTTGCCTTACTTTTTAAGAGAAAAGCATCCTTTCATTTTTGCAAACTCATTTTGCATGACATTTTGCGTATTTTCCAACGAATTGCAAGGCTAAAAACCGCACAACAAATGCTTAAAAATCGAACAATAAAGCTCTGATTACAAATATTTAACAAACAAGATAGTAGCAAATACCATTACAACAGGCTTTTACTGATTAAATGATTGGAACAGACGGTTTTTAAACAAAAATTTAACATGTAGATTTTTCTTTAAATTACGACTGGTCAGGCATTTTGTACACCTAACTTAGCTAAAAAAAGCCAGTACAAAAATGCACCGGCTTGCTGATTAAGGTAATAACTTCCTACTAAGGATATTTCCCTCACAGATGTTCTAGATTGAATTCATTGCAGAAACGAATGTAACCAAAACTAGATCCGAGCGGTTTTGGTATACACGTCCAACTCTTGCATACTAACAAAAGTGATAAGCTCATTGTCTAAATAAAAATTGACGCCTCCAACGCTCTTTTCACCTCGGAAAATCTGTTTAGTGCCATCTTGATATGAAATATCCATTTGAAGCGTATTTTCATCTACTTTCTTCATCACAGCATCTTCAACCCACTGATTATTAACTTGAATTGGTGCTTCAGTTAATGATTTATCAAGCTGACTATTAACTTTAATTATCGCTTCTAATTTCGAGTCAACCACTGCTGGTGACTTCCCGGAAATAGGATTTTTTCCTGTCCAGAACTCAATTGAATTGAAAATAAACATATCGGCTACTGATGCGATCCCATATACAGGAGACAACAAAAGAAACACGCCTTCACGAGCGTATCTATTATCCACAAGCTGCAAGTTAAATTTTGAGACCAAGCCTGTTGTTGCCATTTGTCCCATACAACCTGTCAACGTTGATGCACTCAGCAGCATCACAGACACCAATTTCATTTTTTGCACTTTCATTTCTCTTACCAACAATAATGTTTTAACTTCAGATATTGAAGCGGGCCGGAGTTTAATGAATATAAATAGAA
Organism: Vibrio sp. 03-59-1; assembly: GCF_013114135.1. Taxonomy (NCBI): domain Bacteria; kingdom Pseudomonadati; phylum Pseudomonadota; class Gammaproteobacteria; order Vibrionales; family Vibrionaceae; genus Vibrio; species Vibrio sp. 03-59-1. The sequence goes on along the minus strand of NZ_VTYA01000002.1, from coordinate 318,163 downwards.
TTGAATAGTGAAATAATCATTTATCTACAACAAGTTAACACGGACATTTTTACAACATCAGAAAAACCCAACTTTCATCATCAAAGAAAAAACATTGAGTATGAAGCCACTGCCATATCAACCTTCAATCCTCATCCCAACCAAGCAGTTAACAACTAATTATCAATTACTTTTCATTTGAAATTATTTTACATTCGCTCACAAAAAGAGATTCCAATCACACTTTTATTGGTTATAATCCGCGCTCTTTGCGACATCTATTGATAAATGCAAACTTATTTTGAGAAAAACACATTAACTAACTCTTCTTTCTATGAAAGAACCAAACTGAGAATAAAAATGAGCAAGATTGATAAAGCAATGCGTATCCTGCTAGCAGGTTTTTGTATCAACCTGTGTCTTGGCATCTTGTATGCGTGGAGCGTATTTAACAAAGCACTCGTAACCGACTTTGGATGGAGTGCGGCGGACGCATCTTCTCCTTATGCCATCGCGACCATCACTTTCTCAGTTTGTCTTTTAGTTGCAGGTATCCTTCAAGATCGCATGGGACCACGTAAGATCCTTATTCTAGGCACAACATTAACAGGCCTAGGGATGATCGCTTCTGGTTTCGCATCATCCGTTTTTGCGCTAAATATTACGTTTGGTGTGATTACCGGTGCGGGTATCGGTTTTGGTTATGCTTGTCTTGCTCCATCTGCAATGAAATGGTTCCATATCTCTAAGAAAGGCATGGTAAATGGTTTGATTGCGGCTGGTTTTGGTTTAGCGGCAGTTTACCTAGCCCCGCTAACATCAATGCTAATCTCTGAAGTGGGCATCAATACTAGCTTTATGATCCTTGGTGTTGGCGTGTTAGCGATTGCCGTTCCATTAGCGTGTACGATCAACAACCCACCAGAAGGCTACCAAGCTGAGCAACCAAAAGTAAAAGCAGGAAAAGCATCAATTGCGGTTAAAACGTCTGCTGATATGACTTGGAAAGCGATGCTAAAAACGCCTCAGTTCTACTCTCTTTGGGTAATGTACGCTTTTGCTGCCTCTGCGGGTTTAATGATCATTGGTAACATCACTAACATCGCAAGTGTTCAGGCTAACTTGCCTAATGCCGTTTACCTTGCATCAATCCTTGCGATTTTTAACTCTGGCGGTCGTGTTGCCGCGGGTATTCTTTCGGACAAAATTGGTTGCGTTCGTACTTTGATGCTTGCTTTCATCTTACAAGGCATCAACATGGTGCTGTTTGCTTCATTTGATACAGAGCTAACGTTGATTATTGGTACTGCGCTTGCTGCTGTTGGGTACGGAACATTACTTGCAGTATTCCCATCAATCACTGCTGAATACTACGGTCTGAAAAACTACGGTACAAACTACGGTGTTTTATACACGTCATGGGGTTTAGGCGGTGCAATCGGTGCTGCGATTGTAGGTTATTCAATGACTCAAAGTGATGGTTACACATTAGCGTATACCATTTCAGCAGGCATGATGGCAACCTGTGTGATTTTAGCTTTCGTGACTAAGCCGATGTCTGAAGAGAAAATTGAAGCACTTCAACAAGCTGCTTAATCTGGTTTTAAGATCGAGTTTCAAGGCCTAGCTATCAAGATCTGGCTTGCAAGATTTAGCTTTCCAGACCTGGATTTAAGATCATCGATTCGATAGAAAGGCGTATCACTAAGGGTGGTACGCCTTTTTTTTCCCATCTTAGCTCTTTATTCGTCCCCAACCCCAAGCAGATCGTCTTACTCATTGATCGTACTAAATTTGTCGCTAACTTATATATCTGCTTTAATTAGCGCATCACTTGCTAATTTCATAAGACAATGCCACTTCGTCACATTATTCTACTTTGCTTTATTACCGTGTTTTCCGGCTGTGCTGTGTATGCAGGTCTAAACTACGATCAACTATTTGGTCCTCAACAAGTCAGAGATCGTCAAGCACCTCTTCAATCTCCTCAGGCGCACTTCTTTTTAGACGAAGTAAAGCCCATCCTAGATAAGCGATGCGTTGTTTGTCATGCCTGCTACGATGCCCCTTGCCAACTCAAAATGTCCTCCGTTGAAGGGATTGATCGTGGCGCGTCTAAAGAAAAGATTTATCAAGGCACACGCTTAACGGCTTCAAAGCCGACACGTTTATTTGAAGATGCTCAATTGACGCAAGAGTGGCGTGACAGTGGCTTTCACCCAGTACTAAATGAGAGAGTTCAAAACCCTACAGCCAACCTCGATGCCGGACTAGTGGCTCGTTTACTCAGCCAAAAAGAGAACCACCCTTTACCACAGCAAGTTCAACTCGAAGGCTTTGATTTTTCAACCGACAGAGATCAACAGTGTCCAACCATTGAAGAGTATGCTCAATACGAACAGGATTACCCAACTTGGGGGATGCCTTATGGTATGCCAAACCTCGAAGCATCCGATTATAAAACTCTGATGGCGTGGTTAGAGAACGGAGCTATCATGAATGAGCATATTCCGTTGTCTATGGATGAACAGTCCAAAATTGCCCAATACGAAGTTCTCCTCAACAACAGCTCACGTAAAAGCCAGTTAACTGCTCGTTACTTATATGAACACCTCTTTTTATTCCATCTCTATTTCTCTGAGTTACCCAGTCATCCACGTTTCTTTACTTTAGTACGTTCAGAAACACCACCCGGAGAGCCTGTAAAAAGAATTGCGACTCGTCGCCCTTATGATGATCCTAACGTCGATCGTGTCTACTACCGCTTGATCCCGGAACAAGGGACAATCGTTGATAAAACACACATGCCATATGCACTGAACAGTGATCGAATCGGGAAATGGAAAGAGTGGTTTATTGATGCTGACTATGACGTAGAGCAATTACCGAGTTATCACGTCGAAGTCGCAGCGAACCCAATGACAAGTTTCCATAGTTTGCCAGTAATCGCGAGATTTAACTTTTTGGTCGACAACGCGCAAAACACCATCATGGCTTTCATTAAAGGTCCGGTATGTCGTGGGCAGCTCGCTCTCAATGTAATTAACGATCGATTTTGGGTATTTTTTGTCGATCCGCAAAAAGCGAATTTACCTGAAATCAACGATTTTTATTACTCCCAAGAGCAAAACCTAAAACTGCCTGGTGAATTAGAAAGTAACACGCTTCCACTCACGAATTGGGTGAAATACGCTCGTCAACAAGCCCGTTATCTTGATGGAAAGTCAGAATTTACTAATCAGTGGTTTAAAGGTGCTGACTACCTCAACACCTCTATTCTATGGAATGGTGAACAACGTAACCCTAATGCCGCACTGACAGTATTCCGCCACTTTGATAGCGCCTCTGTTGTCCAAGGCCTTGTTGGCGACAAACCCAAAACAGCATGGGTTCTTGACTATGCCCTACTCGAAAGAATTCACTACTTATTAGTCGCGGGGTTTGATGTTTATGGTAATTTCGGCCACCAGCTGATCACTCGTATGTACATGGATTTCTTACGTCTTGAAGGAGAGAGTAACTTCTTAACCCTGCTGCCTAAAGATGTACGCCATCAAGAACAATTCAGTTGGTATCAGAACCAGAGCGCTCAATTGAGTGATTTTTTGCAGCGTAATATCAGACCATTTGAGCAGGAAAGTAGCGAAATTTACAAAACTGACGATCCAAAATCAGAACTTTACGATAAAATCGTAAACCACTTAAAACCAGTTCTGAATGATCGCTATGATATTGTCGATACAGGGTTTACCTCTAGTAATGAAGCCCAACTTCAATCGATCGACAAAATCAAAGGCGCTGGGCTTCTCCCCTTGCCACAGATCACGATGTTGATGATTACATCCGATGGTGGAGATGATCAATTATTCACTCTGTTACGCAATAATGCTCATCAAAATATTTCTAGCTTATTCGATGAAAAAAGTAACCGCGATCCTAAGCATGACTCTCTTACATTGGTTCGTGGGGTTATTGGGAGTTATCCTGCGGCTTTCTGGTCATTAGAAGAGTCTCAAATCCCTGAGTTAGTAAAAAGACTAAAAAATCTCAAATCTGAGCAAGACTACATTAAGTTATTGGATCGTTTTGCAATTCGAAGAAGCTCAGATAAATTTTGGCCCTTCAGCGACAGAGTCCATGCTTGGTATAAGCAGAATCAACCTACTGAATATGGATTGTTGGACTACAATAGGTTTGAGAATCGGTAGTACTGTCGCTATAGGAGGCTCCTATGAGTATCAGAGATAATATCGAAGCTCTTGAACAGCAAATTTACGTTGCATGTTCAGAAGGCGATTATGATGCGTTAAATATGTTAGAGAATCAGTTAGAGCTGTTACGCGGAAAAGCTGAGCACCCTTTTGATGATGACCCAAATGCATTAGATCTAGGAAGCCGCTTTGAAAACAATTAGTAACAGAACGGATAGCTAACAAACCATCGCATCAATACTAAAAATCCTCTGTTGATACAGAGGATTTTTGTTTTTACCGTCTAGAACTTTTATCTAGCCGATTGTTGTATTTAACGCTTCAATTGATTGCTCAACCAAATTCGCCAGTGTTTCATGATCTTTCCGGTATGCCACCAAAGGCTCACCTGCACTTTCAATCAACATACACGCATGAAATAACCGTTTTAAACCTAAGCTGCCTGCGGACCCTTTTAATTTATGCGCGAGCGACTTCACTTCAAGATAATCATCCGCGTTGTCCGCAACTTGTAGGCTCACTAGTACGTCTCGGCTACTGGTTACAAACAGCCCTACGATTTCACGCATTTTATCTCGGCCTAGAATAGACATGTCCCCTTCAATGACCGTAACATCTATCACTCTTATCTCATTTGGTGTAATTTTTTCATCTGAAGAACTGACACTCTCATGCATAGTGCAATCATCCCTATTTAACGAATCAACACCCTCTTCATCTAGTTGAGGTAATACTAACGATTTCCCATCGAGAGTACTTTGAATGAGGGCTGCCAATGCATCCTTATCAAGTGGTTTAGGTAAGTAGCCATCAAACCCACTTGATAAATAGCTCTCAACTTCTTCATTGAAAACATGGGCAGATACCGCCACCATTGGCGTTGGATGAGCCTGTAATGTGATCTCTTTATTTTTCTCTATCGCCTTCAAACTGCCCAGAAGATCAACGCCATTGCAATCGGGTAAGTTAATATCCAACAACGCGATATCAAAATGCTGCGATTCAAAGATTTGCTCAGCTTCGGCTCCGGTTTCCGCAGTCACTACTTCATGCCCTAAATTCGATAAGAACCCTTCGGCAACCAGGCAGTTCACAGGGTTATCTTCTACCAGTAAGACTTTCGCTTTAATCACCGTATTCAAACTCGTCACTGATGGGATATCCACCTTTTCTCCGGGTTGAAGCTCTAAACTAAACCAGAAGCGACTCCCCTCTCCAACGTTTGACTCTAAATGCAACTCCGCATCCATCGCCTCAATAATTCGTTTACTGATGGCTAGGCCTAATCCTGTTCCCCCAGTCGAATTAATCCCACCACTAGCCTGAGTAAATGGGTCGAATAAGTTTCTTTGTTCTTCTGGGCCAATACCAATACCAGAATCGCTCACTTCAAACATCACTCGCTTGTCGTTATCAACATCCATACTCACATAGATATCAACTTCACCGCGTTCCGTAAATTTAATCGCATTACCCACAAGGTTATTGAGAACTTGGCTGATGCGAGTTACGTCTCCTCTCCAATATTTTGCAACATCACTTTCAATATGCTGATAGAAAGCAAGATGCTTCTCTTGCGCTCGGCTTTGCATTAGCTGAAAGGCATCATCAACCATATGGTGTAAGTTGAATGAGGATTCACGAATTTCAAGGTGACCCGCCTCAATTTTTGAGTAGTCCAATATATCATTCAAAATAGCGAGTAAGTTTTTACCGCTACGGTTAATAATATCGACGTACTGCCCCTGCAATGGATCTAAGCCACTGTCTTTAAGTAAGTGGGCCGTCCCGAGTACCCCATTCATTGGTGTTCGGATTTCATGACTCATTGTCGCGAGGAATGCAGATTTGGCGCGACTGGCTTGTTCCGCTAAAGAGCGAGCTTTCGCATGGTTCAAAACTTCTACATTGAGTCGTTGGTTCGTTTTCTGCAGTTGATGAGTTCTGTCAGTAACAAGCTCTTCAAGGTGTTCCTTGTGTTCCTCTAAATCTCGCTTCGCTTGTGCCTCTCCTTCTGCTACTACCTGCAAGGCTTGAGCGGTATTTCTAGCAGTAACGATGGCTTGTCCCATATGCGCAAGTTCATCATTTCCTTTGACATGGATCGTGACATCTAAATGCCCCTGAGCAATAGAAAGTAGAGCAGATGAGTATTCTGTTAGACGTTTCACTACCGAGATGTACACCACCTTCCAGACGATGATCACGGCAATGATTAAACCAATGATCGAGATTAAACTCAGAGAAAGCTGCGCGTAATTGAGGGTTTTTGTTAATTCTTCTACCGCTTTTGTGGTGGTCAGGTTCGATTCATCAACTAAGCTGTTTACAGTGTTGTTCAACTCACTGAAAAGGCTCAATGTATTTTGCATTAAGAACTGAGACTGCTGCTCGTTCTCATACTTTTCCATCAAGATATCAAATACCACCTGGCGCTTACCCAAATCGACTAATAGTGCAGTCATCTGCTTGGATCGCGTCGGATCTTCCACTGCACGAACGCGCCGCATCATAATTTTTAGGTTATCTTGGAATTCACTCTGAATAATCTGGATACGTTCAATATTCGTAACGGTACGTGCTTCTTCTATCTGATTGAGCATTTTAAAAGCTAACAAATGCAGTTCATGTAAGCGTTCTGATAAATCGAGGTCAACTTCAACTAATGCATCAAGTGCTTGGTATACCTTCTCAGTCTGTTTATTCTCTAATAAGTCATAGATATGAGTGACATTCGCCACCGCAATAGTACTGGTATTCAATACCTGCGTTCGAGTCAACTGTTCTAACTCGGCACTGAGCTTACGCATCTCTTCCACTCGGATATGCAATTCACCACTCAACCACAGCTTCTTCTCTACGGTAATACCGAGTTCTGCTAACGTATTGATGACGCTTTCAACGTTATTTTCGAGTCGAGTCAATAAACCAGAATCAAAAGAATCCGACCCAAGGGCTTTAATATGTGTAAGAAGGGATTCAAGTTGCTCAAACAGCATTTTCCCAGACGCTTTACGCTCCTGTTCATTTTTGGCATTTGACAGAGTTTGAACCGATGAGATGATCCTAGAACTCAGCTCAGAAACTTGCCTCGCTTCTATCATTGCCGGAATGGCAGAGTCCACGACATTTCTTTCCGTTTTCGCCACAAACGAAAAACCTGAAGCGCCAATGAGTGCAGAAAGTAATACCAGCAAAGCCATGATCAAAAATGAGAACAATAACTTACGGCCGATACTCGCGGTTGCTAACAACATAAAATGATAACCTTTGAGAACATGCTTCTTAACCGAACGATAATACGTTATATTTTGCAGTGTTTATCCAATCAATGCCAATGAACTATTATTCCATGCCTAGACCTAAGTCACTTTCAGCAACATTAGTACGTCTCGCAGCCACCATCAGTCTGGTAAGCATGCCAATTTCGACTGTTTTTGCTGAACCGTCAAAGACGCAAAAAGTTAACACTCCAGCACCAAAAATATGCGCGATTTACCCGCACTTAAAAGATTCATATTGGTTATCTGTTAACTACGGAATGGTTTCTGAAGCACGAAAACAGCATGTGGAATTACGAGTTCTAGAAGCAGGTGGTTACCCAAACAAGATTAAGCAACAGCAGCAACTTTCGCTGTGCACTCGCTGGGGTGCAGACGCCATCATTCTTGGAACCGTGTCACCTGATGCTTTTTCTAATAATTTAAGTGAATTTGTGGGCTCAACACCGGTTTTTGCCACGGTGAATAAATTGGTACTCAATGACAAGCAGAGTGATTTACTAAAAGGCGTCGTGGGCGTTGACTGGTACTGGATGGGCTTTGAAGCAGGCCAGTACTTAGCCAATGCGCATCCTAAAGGGAGTGGTGTTACCGATATTGCCTTCCTACCTGGGCCAAAAACAAGCGGCGGAACAAAACCCGCAACTGTCGGCTTTTATGATGCAATCAAAGGAAGCGATATAAATATCGTGGTGAGCTATTGGGCTGACAACGACAAAGAATTGCAGCGAAACCTTGTTCAAAAAGTCATTGATACCCCAAATGTTCAATACATAGTGGGAAGTGCAGTTGCCATTGAAGCCGCAGTCAGTGAATTACGAGCTGCTGAAAAAACGGATGACATTAAATTAGTCTCCACTTACTTAAGTCATGGCGTTTACCGCGGCTTACTCCGAAATCGTGTAGAGTTTGCACCGACCGATCAAATGGTCCAACAAGGCCGCTTATCAATGAGACAAGTTATTCACTACCTAAACGATGAAAAGTACGCTTTTGATAGTGCTCCGAGCATTGAACCTCTCACACCAAAAACGTTACAGCGCAAAGTAATTGAAAATTCTTTATCTCCATCAGAATACAGGCCTACTTTTAGCATAAAAGAGATTGAATAATTCAAGTGACCTATGTTTTAGTATCAACCGTTTATAATTCTAACAAGACTCAGCACAGACTGTTGATATTACTATATTAGGGAATACTTACATGCAAAAAACGACTCGTACTATGCCTGCGCATAAACATGTCGCTCTTGTGGCTCATGATCACTACAAACCTGAATTATTAAAATGGGTTGTTGAAAACAAAGAAAAGCTTCAAAGTCATTTCTTATACGCGACTGGCACGACGGGTACCATGCTAAGCAAAGAAACCGGTTTAGCCATTAAGAGTATGATGAGCGGGCCAATGGGGGGCGATCAACAATTAGGCGCTCTTATCGCAGAAGGAAAAATCGACATGATGATTTTCTTCTGGGATCCACTCAATGCCGTACCTCATGATCCGGATGTAAAAGCTTTACTACGTATTGCCAGCGTGTGGAATATCCCTGTTGCCACAAACCGCGCAACGGCAAAATTCTTATTTGAGTCTAAACTGCTCGAAGAGGAAGTGGTCATCGAGATCCCGGACTACGAAAACTACTTAGCAGATAGAACTTAATTAATCTGATTCGTCAGATGGTTAAGTCGTCGTAAAAACGCCTTCTTTTTGATCTTCAATCTTTATTCTAATCGTAAAAAGAAAATCATGCAGAAGGCGATATCTTGAACTTAATCTGTGAATTTCGAGCTTTGATTCTGTCTTTAGCTTTTAGCTTTTAGCTTTTAGCTTTTAAAAATACTGACTCTTCACTTCAAAATTCAGCCCGTTTCGTTATTTCTTTCTTATCACTGGCCAATCACCAGAATTCAACTCTTGAACAAAGCCTGAACCATCACCGCTATGGGTGATCCATACTTTATGCCTAGCACGAGTCATTGCGACATAGAATAACCTTCGCTCTTCGGCATATGGAAAGAGATCATCAGATTGAGACAACGCCCCATCAAGATGTAACTGTTTTTTCTTCGCAGGGAGTTGCCCTTCATCAACACATAGGATAATGACGAAATCCGCCTCTTTTCCCTTACTGCCATGGCAGGTCATAAATTGAATTTCAAGCTCTGTAAACTGCTTCTTCCAATCCATGAGTAGTGTCGGGCTGTGGTAATGATTTCGCCCAAGCAGTAAAACACTCGGTCTGTTCTTCGCAGACTTAGCGATACCCTCTAAGATTTTTTCAACACTAGCACTTGGAGCTGTCACCACGGCTTTCTGCTTTTGCTGCTTAAAACTATTGAGATCTTTTGGTATCTGACGTGGGTTAGCTTGTATAAAACGGTTGGCTACCTCACCGATCTTGCTATTAAACCTATAGGTCATATCAAGGTTGTGTACGGTTGAGTTTGGAAAACGTTTCTCAAAATCTGTCGTTAAATCAACATCTGCCCCTGCAAATTGATAAATTGACTGCCAATCATCCCCCACCGCATATAGAGAAGTGCTGTAAGCTTGTTTATCTTGCTCGCACAAGGCTTGAATGAGAGCCAGTCTATCTGGTGAAATATCTTGGTATTCATCAATCATGATAAACTTCCACGCTCCTTGAAAACGTCCTTTTTCAACGTATTTCGTAGCACGGCTGATCATCAATGGGAAATCGATCTGATTCTGTTCTTTTAACATCTGTTGCCACGCTTGAACGCAAGGCCAGCAAAGCGCGAGCTCGCTATTGAGCCTTGAATATTCAGGGTGCGCAACCAAGTCCTGCTGAATGTCTTTCTTTGACAGCCCTGATGCGCAGAGCTTTTCTAACTGAGTTTCTAACCAGTTAATTAGTTTAGGATCTTCAACGTGACTGCCTAATTCATCATCCCCGGTCAAATACGCAATAGGCCATTTAGACAGATGCTTTTGCCAGCGTTTAAAGCTCGTTGGAGTCATCCAATGTTTTTTAAGCCAATCAATACACCACGCTTGCTTAAGCTTGCTATCCAATGCAATCGGAGAGATCACGACATTGTTACCTTCAACATGTTTAAGGATGCTTAATCCTAGTTGATGGAAGGTATTGACTTGAACTTGCTCTGCTGACATGCCAATTTTTGAATCCAGACGCTGTTTCATTTCAGCAGCGGCATCTCGCCCAAACGCCAGCATTAAGATTTGATCCGCTTGTGCTTGATGACTCTGCATTAAGTACGCAACGCGAGCCGTTAATACACTCGTTTTACCAGACCCAGCCCCCGCCAAAACAAGGTTATGGTCATCATTGAGAAGCACGGCATGTTGCTGAGAGGCGTTAAGAGGTGAAGATTCACATTGGGAGAATAAAACTTCCCAATTCTTTTTCTCGTTCTCAATCCAACCCTTATTACGGCCAGATAATGTTGATGATGGATCTTTAAGCCAAAATTGCAGGCGTGATACACGTTTCGGTAAACGCAAAGCCGCTTCATCTATACTCATGCTCATTTGAGAAAAATCATGATTCACTTGAGTAACCCAAGCATTCACTTGAGAATGTTGGAGAAATGCAGGCTGTTTTTCTAATTGATCTAGCGTCGCTTCCCACTGTGGTAGATATTCAGCCAGCTGAGAACATTGATGATTGTGCCACTGCTGATAAGTGGCTACCGCATGGCGGGCAAAGTTGCGGCACAGCGCCCAAGGAAGCCCTTGAACAACCCAACTTTTTGTTTGACCATTTTCTTCATGCGCAAAAAATTGTAACGATCCCCAAATCAAACCTCGATGTAACCCTACTCTACCATCCCAAACGGTGAAGGGTATTCGCTCTTCACTACCAGAAGACGAAAGGAGTAAACGATTATCATCAAGTTCGACCTGATAATATTCGTTTTGAATAAAAAACTGTGCAGTCTTATTTGCGCTTAGCTGCATGAATAAATGCTCATTAAAATTTCATTCAGCGATTTTATACTAATCAGGCATTGTATTGAAAAATTTATGTCAATATTTGATAAGGTGAATTTATAATCGATCAGGAATATTTATTAACTTATATTCTAATTACATCAGAACCTTGCGTGTCTATTCTGCTAGTATAATGTTTTTGGTTTTTATCTGAGTTATTGTGAAGTTACCAGTCAAATTACGCCTATATTGGGCAAATAAAACAATCAATTACAGCATTCTGATTCTTATCACTCTCATGGGGGTGGTTTTACCTGCTTGGTATTATGAGCAGCATACCTTGATCACCCCTCTGATCTTAGGTGTGATTGCCGCAGCACTGGCTGAAAGTGAAGACAATTTCTCTGGTCGAGTAAAAGCCATAACCCTTACCTTTATCTGTTTTGCGATAGCGGCATTCTCAATAGAGATACTCTTTAATACACCTTGGTTATTTGCTATCGGGCTTTTCCTCTCGACGTTCGGCTTTATTATGCTCGGAGCTATTGGCCCTCGTTATGCCAGTATTGCCTTTGGCTCTTTATTGATCGCGATTTATACCATGCTTGGCGCGCATGAAAGCACCAACTTGTGGTTCCAGCCCTTATTACTATTAAGCGGCACGGCATGGTACTTTTTCATGTCGATGATCTGGCATATTTTCTGGCCTATGCAGCCCGTTCAACAAAATTTAGCCAATGTATTTCTTGAAGTGGCTAACTACCTAGAATCCAAGGCTAAATTGTTTCACCCTGTGACCGATTTAACGCCGCAGCCTTTACGCATCAATGAAGCCAGACTCAATGCGAGCACGGTAACCGCCCTAAACAACTGTAAAGCCACTCTATTGGCTCGATCTAAACGTGGGCATATAGACAGCGCCAGTGACCGTTTTTTGAATGTTTACTTCCTAGCGCAAGATATCCATGAGCGAGTGAGTTCAAGCCACTATCGCTATCAAGAACTGGCACAACACTTTGGACGATCGGATGTGCTTTTTCGATTTAAATACCTACTAGAGACACAAGCACAATCTTGTCGAAAGGTGGCGGAATCGATTCGTTTGGGTAATGAATACCAGCATGCCTCGGATTCAACATTGGCGCTAGATGAGCTTCAAAGCTCCCTAAACAACCTAAAAGAGCAGCAACGCCCTGAATGTCGAGCGCTTCTTGCCCAACTTGGCTATCTATTTACTAACCTTTCTACTGTAGAAAAACAACTTTCCAACGTAAGTAACCCCGACGTCACTATCATTGATGACGGCACGCTTGATGACACCGACCCACGCACCATAAAAACAATGTGGCAAAAAGTTAAAGCGAACCTCAATAAAGACTCACTGCTATTTCGACATGCCATCCGCATGGCCCTCGCGCTTACTGCAGGTTACGGCATCATTCAAGGGTTTGATATTGAACGCGGCTATTGGATCCTACTTACCACGCTGTTTGTTTGCCAGCCAAACTACAGTGCGACCAAGCAAAAACTTATTGCTCGTGTAATTGGAACATTGGCAGGTTTGCTTGTTGGTGTCCCACTGTTAACCCTCTTCCCATCTCAAGAGAGTCAGCTATTTTTCATTGTTATCTCAGGCATTATGTTTTTTGCCTTCAGAATGAACAATTACAGCTTTGCCACCGGGTTCATTACGGTTCTCGTACTATTTTGCTTTAACCAACTCGGTGAAGGCTATGCCGTGGTATTGCCTCGTTTAGCCGATACTTTAGTGGGCTGTGCTCTGGCTGTTTTAGCATTGATGTTAATTTTGCCAGACTGGGAATCAAAGCGACTTCATAAAGTGATGGCGGATTCTATACAATCGAACCAACACTATCTTGCTCAGATCATTGGCCAGTATAGAATAGGTAAGAAAGACACTCTAAATTACAGGATCTCCCGCCGCTCAGCGCACAACCATGATGCTAACCTAACTTCTGCAATCAGCAATATGCTGGCAGAACCGGGAAAATATCGTGCAGCGGTCAATGAAAGCTTCCGATTCTTAACATTAAACCACGCCTTGCTGAGCTATATTTCAGCGTTAGGCGCTCATAGAACACAACTGGATGACCAAGCCACGCATCAATTGATCTTAGATGCACACCGTGTGATCCATCAACATCTAGAAGCAATACATCACCAACTTTATGAGCATAAAACAGAGTGCGATATTGATAGCTTCGGCCAAGGAGACCTTCTTGCACGCTTAAGTGAATGGAGAGAAGAAGATGACAGTTCAGTTAGAATGGTGCTTCAACAACTTCATTTGATATATCGAATGCTTCCAGAATTGCACTCATTGGCCAGTAAGTTTGCCGTGCGCACTTTATGATTTCGGCACTTGATGATCTTTAACGCTTTATGATCTTTAACAGAAGCATTAAGCAAACAAAACCAATCACCTATCATGCAGCGGCCAATCTATAGTGCCGCTGTTTGCTTGCCCCTAAGTCCCCCTGATAAAAAATGTCATCGCAGATTAAAATATCGACGTTTATTTCACACGCCACTCATTATCATCATCTTAAGCTCAAAAAACACATGCCATTCGCCGAGATATTAGTCACATTACTTGACGAACAATTGAAGCGAACTTGACACTGCCCGGACAAAAAAACAGCGTTCAAAACTTAAAGTAAATCTATACAAGAGAGACTAAATTGATGTAATTGAAGTAAAGCTCTTCCTTCTCTCAAAATGTGTATTTTTCGGTCATACCGCCAGTAGAGGTAACGTTATGAGTTCACGACAATTTGAATTACTAAGAAACCAGCTTCAGCTACTTTCACCCCAACAACTGAAATCGTTGCAAGGTGAAATATCAAATACTCTAGGTGATCAAAATAAAGATTTGCTGACCGATGAAGAAAAAAACTTAATTTTCAACCTCTTCTCTTATGATGAGGCACCCAGTGTTCAATGAGCATAAGTTGCAGGATCTCACTAAGAGGTTTAAGCTGTAGATAGTACGAAGGAGTTTAGCTATGTCTATTTCCGGTATACAGTCAGGCTACCAAATGATCCAGCAGTCATCTGCAATGGCAGAAGACGCTGCGCGTGATATAAATCAGATTAATAAAACCCCTTCTCATGTGGAATCAGAGTTCCAACCAAAAACTGAAACTCCTCCAAAGCAAGACCTCGAATTACAGCAAGACCCTATCGTCACCCAAGATGACAGCCTTAGTTTCAACAAAATTGAATTTATGAAAGAGCCAGAACCATCAGCGCCAATATCCTATGTTGATTCCACGCAGCAATTAACTCAAGCGGCAGGTTATAATCGAATTGGGGCTAATATTGTGGAACGCAGCAATGAGATGATTGGTAGTTTGTTGGATATCCATATTTAGTCACTTCTCCTGCGATGTTTACCAAATATATACGTGTAAAAATCCGTGATAAACGGTTACCTCTTTTAACCAGCCCTTGTTTCTCAATTTGTTGTCGGTAGAATCGACCCAAATCAATTATGTTGTACTCTTATGCCAAAACTTAATCTGCATCGCCGTGACTACGTTTCAATTTTAGGTGGCGATATCTCCGCAGACGAATTAGAGCAAACGCTCCAGCCAAATTTTTCTCCAATCAAAAACAAACTGACTCCTAGCCCTTATTTGACAGACAAGAACATCGAACGTCGCTGGAAAGCCCTCAATCAGGATGACTTAAAAGCCCAGCTTCTCGATCCCTATACTCTTGCAAATGCGCAAGCCTATGAAAAAAATATCGAGCACTTCATCGGGACGGTAAAAATCCCAGTAGGCATTGCGGGGCCACTTAGAGTCAATGGGCTATTTGCCAAAGGGGACTTTCTAGTCCCTCTTGCCACAACAGAGGCGGCGTTGGTCGCATCTTATAACCGTGGCGCGAAACTACTGAGCGCATGTGGTGGTGCAAGCGCAATGCTATTGAATGAAGGGGTGACTCGTACTCCGGCTTTCGCTTTTTATGGTATAGCTCAAGCAGGACAGTTCGTTGCTTGGGCGGTCACTCAGTACGACGAATTCAAAAAAATTGCGGAATCCACAACGTCACATGGCAAGCTCACCGATATTAATATCAATATTGAAGGCAATCACGTTTATATCGTTTTTGAATTCTTAACCGGTGATGCTTCAGGGCAAAATATGGTGACTATTGCCACCAATGCGGTTTTCGAATTCATTATGCAGCACAGTCCCATTCAGCCCGAGTATGCGTTCCTTGATGGCAACTTATCCGGTGACAAGAAAGCCAACACCCAGACACTTCGGAGTGTGCGAGGAAAGAAAGTAACGGCAGAAGCTCATATACCTGCAGAGTTAATTCAAAAGTACCTACATACGACGCCCGAAAAAATGATGCAATTTGGTCAAATGACAACAGTGGGTGGTGCACTAAGCGGAACGATAGGCATTAATGCCCACTACGCCAATGCGCTGGCTGCACTGTATATTGCATGTGGCCAAGATGCGGCATGTGTCGCTGAATCCGCAATAGGTATGACAAGGATGGAGGTCGATCGCGAAGGCGGTTTATACGCCAGTGTTACGCTTCCGAATTTAATGATTGGTACGGTTGGAGGTGGTACATCCCTTCCAAGCCAGAAAGCTTGCTTAGACGTCATGGGGTTATTTGGTAATGGTAAGTCCCAGGCGCTCGCAGAAGTCTGCGCGGCGTTATGTCTTGCGGGTGAACTCTCTATTGTTGGAGCATTCTGTGCAGGCCACTTCTCAAGAGCTCATCACAAACTCGCACGCTAATACTAAACTTCCCTCTCAAAACGCTACCTATTCAAACATTTTTGTTATTCAAAAAGCCTTACTTATCCAGTAAGGCTTTTTTCGTCTATGCTTTATTTTGAGTGAACGAGTGAAAAACATGATCTCCATCATATAAAACAATCAAAAAGTAACAGATATGAAAAATAAATGTGTATATTCAACTCACCAAATGAGCGAACGAACACAAAAGGCAGCGATATGACCAAGATAACGAAACAAAGCGAATGTAATGATACAAAATCATCCATCTTAGATCTGATTGTTGTCGGCGGTGGTATTAATGGTGCAGGCATAGCTGCAGATGCTTCGGGCCGTGAACTTACCGTTGGTCTATATGAAGCGAAAGATTTTGCTAGCGCGACCTCATCGGCGAGTTCAAAACTGATCCATGGTGGGCTGCGCTATTTAGAACATTATGAGTTTCGTTTAGTGGGTGAAGCGCTAGCCGAGCGTGAAATTCTACTTAAGAAAGTGCCACATATTGCTAAACCAATGCGTTTTCGTTTACCACATCGCCCATATCTACGCCCTGCTTGGATGTTAAGAGCTGGACTGTTTCTATACGATAACTTAGGAAAACGAACCTCATTAGCCGCGAGCCAAAAAATCAAGCTAAACGCTGGAGTTGTCACTAAACCCGACATGAAAATAGGATTTGAATATTCAGACTGCTGGGTTGATGATGCTCGTTTGGTTATTCTCAATGCCATTCAAGCTCAACAGAATGGCGCGGAGGTAAAGAATTACTGTAGCGTTGAAAAAGCTGAGCGTGATGGTGATACCTGGATGGTCACTCTATTTGATCATGTCAGTCAACAACGATTCATTCGTCGCTGTCATACCCTAGTGAATGCGACAGGCCCTTGGGTGAAATCATTTATTACGGACAAAATGGATGAACAATCTCCTTATGGTATCCGATTAATCAAGGGGTCTCACCTTATCGTGCCAAAAATTCATGATGAGGAGCAAGCCTATATTCTGCAAAATGAAGATAAGCGTATTGTGTTTGTTATCCCTTATTTAGACAAATTCTCGATGATTGGTACCACCGACGTTGAATACGATGGAAAACCACGAGATGTCGCGATCAGCGCCGAAGAGACGAAGTATTTGCTTGATGTCGCAAATAAGCACTTTATGACTCAAACTCAAGAGACAGATATTATTTCAACATTCAGCGGTGTGCGACCGTTATGCGATGATGAATCAGACTCCCCACAAGCCATCACACGTGATTACACTATCGCTCTTCAGCAAGAACTTGAACAGGCTCCTTTGCTTTCAATCTTCGGCGGCAAGCTGACCACATATAGAAAACTAGCTGAATCTGCATTAAGCCAATTATCTGAATTCCTCCCACATATGGGACAAGCTTGGACAAAAGATAGCCCATTACCTGGTGGTGAAAGTTTTCATTTTAATACCCAGTTTAGCCATCTCTCTAAGAAACTCCCATTTTTGAATCCCGTAATGATAAAGCGTTGGCTAACCACATACGGGAGTCGAACTGAGAACTTACTTCGCAACGTAGCATCGCAAGATGATCTTGGTCAGCAGTTTTCAGATGAGTGCTATCAAGTCGAAATCGACTACCTTATTGATCATGAGTTTGCTGTCACCGTGGAAGATATACTCTGGCGTAGAACCAAATTAGGGTTACTTTTAACTACCCAAGAAATCGATAACCTAACACTGTATGTAAACAAGCTAAAATCGCCTCAAGAGATGAATATCGAAACTTATTTTAACAAACCGATCAGCGATACTCCCTTAAACGCTCAAGCAAAAGCAGTCAATGGGTAGTTAAGTATGTAAAGAAAAAATTCAAGGCAACGCGACTTCGATATTGCACACAATAACGGTGTGATCACACACTTTTATTGTGTTGCATATAAAAAGCTAACAAATTGAATTATTAACGATTATATTTTATCTAATTTCGGCATTGGAACGGCACTTCTAGGGTAATCGTTAATAATTTATGAGCTCAAAAAACAACAACAGCCAAGATATTCAAAAGCTCATGAAACCAGGGATGAAGGTTTCAGTCACTCTTGAATTTGGCCCCACAGATAAACTGATCATTCATACTCACTACATTGGCTGCAAAGACGAGCAATATCTCATCATTGAACTCCCTATCAAAATCTTAGAAGATCTATCCATGCGTCAACTGGCTAATGTAGATACCGTAATCCGCGGCATTTCGGATACCGAACTCGGGCACATTATTGCTTTCAAAACGTCGGTGATAAATACCATTACCAAGCCTTTCCCGTTGCTTTTTTTAAGAGCACCTAAACAGTTCGCTACAAAGGCCGTTAGAGAACATCAACGCTATAAGCTTTCGCTTCCTGTGACAGTGAGTTATCAATCGAATGTCTTTGAAGGAACAATTCTCGACTTCTCAGTTTCAGGCTGCGGCCTTCTATTAGAGACCAGAAATGAATTAGTTTGCGACACAGAGATAAACGTTGAATCACAATTGAAGCGTTTTCTCCCTAGCGATATCAAATATTGTATTGTGAGTGTGAAAAGGCACCAAAAAGGTCAGTTGGTTGGTATTAAGTTTGATAATCCAATAATCATGGGAGACGATCTAAAACAGGAGATACTAGAGCAAGCTTTTATCGCGGGTAGTATTTGATCGTCACATGAACGCAGGGCTTACCTTTAAGCCCTACAAATACGGATACAACTAAAAAACGAATGGGCAATGAGTGAGAAATGAATACATCACCATGGAGCTATTCACTCTTCTGAATTAAGAAAATGCCTTTTAAAATGAACGAACGCAGCATGTAGCACATGTTCCTTAATTGGCTTAACAATCACATAATTAGCCCCAGCGGCGATGAATGCATCATTAGTAGAAGCAAGGCTATCTGCAGTACAAGCGTATATTGGCGTGGATATGTGTAAATCGTTTCGAATCGCCATGGTGGTTTCGATTCCGCCTAAATTCGGCAACTGGTTATCCATCAGAATCAGATCAAAAGACTCTGCCTCAATAATTTTCAGTGCACTCAACCCATCTTTCGTCCACTGCACATCCATCCCATATTTTTTACAAAATGCCTGTGCAATAAATGCGTTGGTACCATTATCCTCTACTAGCAGCACCTTCAGTGTTCTGTCAAAAAGCTCATGTGGAAGAAGTTCTTGTTCTGTTGATTGAAAATCAGAACCGACAGAACCACTCTTCACAGGGACAGTGACTACAAATTCTGTACCGACTCCCTTTTCACTCCCAACTTGAATATCCCCCCCTAGCATATCAACCAGGTTCTTTACTATGGTCAGACCTAAACCACTACCACCGTATTCGCGTGTTGTTGTTGATTCCTCTTGTACAAAAGGATCGAACATTGCGTCCAAACGCTTCGGATCAATACCAATTCCAGAGTCCTTAATGTTAATAATCAGCATGTCATTATTTGCAGACTCGAATTGTTCTAAATCGAAGCCAATTTTAATGGTTCCAGAGTGGGTAAATTTCACTGCGTTGCTTAAAAGATTAAACAAGATCTGATTCAAACGAACTTGATCTGTGTAAATCAACGTATTCGTTGCCAAATTATTATTAATAACTAACTGAACATCATTTTCGGCACAGGCAGGCTGATAGATAGTTTCAAGCGTATTCACGAGTTCAGAAAACTTGAACTCATTAAGCTGAATATTAAACTTACCTTGTTCTAATTTTGAAAAATCCAGAATGTCATTGAGAACAGCCAATAGATGCTCACCACTATTGCATAAGACATCAATCTGCTTAAGGTTTTCAGCATCATGAATAGAGCGCTTTAATAGCTGGGATACACCCAAAATACCATTCAATGGCGTTCTGATTTCATGACTCATTTTCGCTAAGAAATCAGCCCTCATTTTTGCCGACTCTTCCGCCTCTTTTCTCGCTAAATCACTCTGTTTTTCAGCTTCAATGAAGGTTGTAACGTCTTGGCCTTGGACAATAATGCTAGAGATATCCCCTTCAATCCTTATCGGGGATAAATTCCAGCGGTAAACTTTATCTCCAATCGGAACGTTAACTCCGGTAAGCGTTGCGCCTTGAGCTGACATTCTAATATGAGGAATTAACTGGGACTTAAATACATCAAAATGAGGTAAAATCTTGTACTGTCCTAACTCGTTTGCTTTCGATAACTCTTTGCGAGCTGCTGGATTCATCTGCAAAACATCACCAGCGCCAGACCAAACAATAGTAGGAGAGAGTGCAAAGTTGAATAGATCTTGAAAAGACTTCTCCTGCTCAGCCAACCGCTCAAATGTGCTTTCGAGGGTGTGACCAATATGATCGAATTCATAGATCGTAGACCCTTCAAACCCTCTTTTGGCGTCTTTTATCCCGGCAAGTTTAGTGTAAGTCATTAATTTTGCCAGTTCGTTAGAGACTTTTTTCTGCACCCATTTCCGTGTGAATGCAAAAACAGCGCAAATAGCGAGCATGGTGAAAATCAGGCCATACTGATGATTTCTTTTCAACGCCATTACACCTTTACTGTACTCGACAGTAAATACCGTCAGAGGTGTCTCTTCATCATTAACCTTCAATGCCGTTGCACTCACCAAAGTCTCTCCAAGCTCGCTATCAACTTGTTTTCTAAAACTAATAATGTCATCGGCAGTATAAGGCTCAGAACCTAGCAAGGTTGTCGCGATTGGTAGATCTTCTAAAGCAAGTACCACATTATCGCTATTACTGCGTCGTTGAAGAGATTCGATCAACATGACGTTGTTATCGAGGATCATCCCAACATAAAGTTGGCCTAATACTTCTCCCGAATTATCATTGATTATCGGAGAACGCCTCACTAATAAGTGTTTAAGCCCTATTGAACTATGAAGTTCAAGTATGTGCCAATTACTATTAAACGCAACTTGCTCTGCAACATCATTAAGCAATTCAAGAGATAAACCGTAGAATTCGGCGTTGCCATCATCCCAGATAATACCCTTTGGTTTTGCAATAAAGCGTACATCAGGAACATGTTTAGGCTCACGTTGATCCAGCCCTAGGAAATAATAATCGAGAAGTTCTTCGTCTCCAGCCACAAAAAAATCCACCAACGTGTCACTTTTCGCATTACTGTCTTGGTGGATTTGCAAAACAGCCAATCGGTAATCAAACAGACTTTGAATCAAACTCGATGTCTGCTGAAGTGTTCGGTTGACTTCTTGTTTAATTATACGATTACTGAATTGAAAACTTTGTACAAGCACGCCCAACGTCAATATGCAGATCACCAAAATGACAATTTGTGAAATTAAGGTAACAAGTGAGCGTTTTTTCGTTGGGCCAAGCTTTATTTTCATGACTTATCTGAATACCTAAAAGCACGTTCTTTTAATTTTTGGATATGTTCAGGCTCATCCTCGGTAGAGACTACTTCAAAGTCTCCAGAATAAACGGTAGGCACCTTCTTACCTTCTAAATCAAGTTTGATCGCTTCTGCCATTGCAACGCCTGTATCATCGTTCATTCGCATAACAGTCACATCGAGCTCACCACGCTCCAAAGCTTCAAGTTCGGCGGAGCCTCCTCCCCATCCGTTAATTTTGATATCCGTACGGTTCAGGTCTTCTAAAGCTTGCACCGCTCCCAGTGCAACGTCCGTCGAACAGGCGTAAATAAAATCGAGATCAGGCGTTTTTTCAATGCTCAACTTGGCAACATCATACCCGCTGGCTTTCGTCGTTTTTGTGTAGAATGATGAGCGCAATTCGTAATCTGAATGGTGACTCATCTCTTGAATAAAAGTATCACCCCTAGCATCACTGATGTAGCCTTCAGAAAAGTACAGTACCGAATAGTTACCTCCAGCCTTAACGTGTTGTTTGAAATAATCCGCTAACGCTAAGCTTCCTGTTGAGTGGTCAAAGCCCACGTAGAAGAAAGGCTGGCGATTCTTCCATGCGCGAACAGGCGTTGTGATGTTTTGCAATATTAGCTTTGTTTTTTCGGAATTAATCACATGCTCAATAAATTTACGATGACGTGTTGTATCCAATGTAAAGATCAAATAATCCGTTTCATTTTGAATGGCTTTTTTTAAGGAAAGGCTTTGCTGCTTTACATCAATATTAGGGCGAGTAAATACTTGGTTAATTTGATATTGGATACCAAGTTCATCTAACCTTGCTTCAAATGCTCTGATGTTGCGCACCCAATAATCAGATACCTGTTGACCTGGATACACAACCGAAATTGTGACGGGTTCTTTTTGTTTAACCGAAATCTTTTGTGAGTCGTTACGAACGATATCACTGAATATCTGGTTCAATTCATTCTGTTTCGGGAAAGTTTCCAGAAACTCTTTATATTCCCAATACCCTGTGAGAACTTGCGCTGGATGCGCCATTAATGGCATGGAAAAACTAGCCAATGCGGAAAGCAATAGTAAACGTTTCATTTTTATCTCAGCCTAGATGGACTACATTGGCCCATAATTATTAACCTAATCAATGACCATACTCTTACGCATGGTATGAAAATCATTATGAGTTAACCTTATTAAAAATGATAGTTCTATGCCAGATAAAGATGGCGGGAATAGCGTGTAAAAGAGAAGTTAAACCGATAAAAATAACGCGGGGGCTTTATCTATTGATCCCAAGGATGAGTAATGTCAATTGATGTGCAGTGTTTCTAGATCCCAAAGTTTCTGAATTAATTGTTCCTTCTTTATTTTTGGCAACTTTTTCAGCTTAATTTCGTATTTTAAAGCCAAACTTTTCGTTTCGACAGAGTGACTCCAAACGAGCTCCAGTGGCCCTTTTCCGCGAAGAAACTTAGCCCCTTTTCCCGTTTGGTGCTGTTTGAACCGACGATCTACATCGACCGTTATTCCACAATATAGTGCATCACTTCGTGTCCGAATTAGATAAATATACCAAGACGGACACGTTTCGCTTACCGTTGTCATGAAAATCAGAGAACAGATTCAACTAACGCTTTGAGCTCAGCCAACTCGTTCTTCAATTCTGCTACTTCTTTCTCTAGTGACTCGATTCTTTGAGATGATGAGTTTTCAGAAGAGTGGCTCATTGTTGAGCTGACCGGCATTGCCGCCGCGATCGAATCCACGTCAACAGCACCACTTAAAAGATGCTGATAGCGAGATTCTCTCTTACCCGCTTCGCGTGGCAATTTCACAACCAAAGAACCTTCGGCACGATTCGCTAGCTTTTCAAGTACCGCTTCCACCTCTTTTACATCTGTGAATGACGCCAATCGATTAGTACGAGTGCGCAATTCGCCAGGAGTTTGAGGCCCACGAAGTAACATGCAGCAGATAATGGCGCGTTCTTGTTCACTAAACTGTAAATCGCCAAATTCAGTGTTACAAAAACGATGCTGATACTTACTCACACGGCTATTAAAGCTACTCTCATCACTCACTAAACGACGAGAGATAAGGCTCTCTACGACATCAAGAATATCTGAGTCACTCAAGGCCATGACAGGATCTCGGTTACTCTTCTGATTACATGCTGTGGTTAGACTATTAAGTGTTAGGGGGTAATATTCAGGAGTGGTTACTTCTTTTTCAATCAAGCAGCCAATAATTCTTGCTTCAACAGGTGACAGTTCAATGCTCATACTCAATTCCTTGTTTTTATTATTAGCTTTGTTGCACTAGTAAATCTAACGACTCAACCATTTAAAGCGCTGAATTTACGTTGTGAGTGTTAAATTCTGGCTCAAATTTTTAGCTTTGCATCTCTTGTGATGGGCAGTGTAACTATCGATATTCAAACATTGATATTCAAACATCGATATTCAAAAACATCAGTATCCAAACATCCGTTTTCACTAATGCTCCGGAATCAGTGGGATGCGTTTCATGTTGCCTTTTTCATCAACCAATATGATTTTTGCTCGGTTTAGCTCAATCTCAGTTATCTCTAATTTTGTTCGCTCAGAAATGTAGGCCTCACGTAGTTTTTCTTGCTCCACTTCACCTTCAAGTTCTACGTCATGCGACTCGTAATCATCTTGCTCGACTGGCTGTTCCATGTTTTTTTTCATTACACTGTCATACTTAATAACGCATAATATAGCGAACGCACAAGCGAACACAATCGATTAAAGAGAGAGTGCTGATTAATTCACCAACATCGCCAGAGGATTGATCTTAAGGCTGTTCTGTATTCATTTGTTGTGCTTTAATCAAACCAGACATATTTTAGACTAGGAAAAAACTATGAGTAGTGTATTTGAAATCGTAAACCAAGCACGTCGTAAAAATAAGCTAAAACGTGAACTTGTTGATAACGAAAAAAAAGTTCGTGATAACCGTAAACGTGTTGATCTACTTGATAACCTTCTTGACTACATTAAGCCAGAAATGAGCCACGATGAGATTCTGGCTATTGTTAAAAACATGAAAGCCGATTACGAAGATCGCGTTGATGACCACATCATCAAAAGTGCTGAGATCTCTAAATCTCGCCGTGACATCAGCCGTCGCATTCGTGAACTGACTGAAGAAGATAAGCAAACTCAAGGTAAAAAATAACCTTAGCTTATCGATAAGATTCTGGTAGACCTAGCTTGCACACAACCTAGTGTGTTGTTTCATTTCGCAGCTAGAAGTATCTAGGTGACAACAAAAAAGCCGAAGCAATATAATATTGCTTCGGCTTTTCATTAACCTTTATCTATAAACCTTTGTCTATAAACCTTTTTTATATTGCTGGCTGCTCGTTTGCGCTAATGCCTGTTTTATCGCAACTAATGCCGGAGACTCGACCTTATCGCCACGAGTGTCCAAATGGTTCATCGATTCCTGTAGCATTTCTTGGAATAGCACAACCAAGGCTGCGTTATCGATCTCCGCTTTATCTAAACTCACTTTGGTCTGTGTTTTGATATTTCGTAGATCAATCAGAACATCAGAATAGAGCCCTGCACAATCTCTAAGTACGTCTGTATTTAAGAAGTTCTGTTCGCTGTACAAACTGTTGTGATCGCCTTTTTTCTTATCAATCACATAAGGCTTATCTTTCAAGTTAATGATCGAGGTTGTTTTCTCACACCCCTTCAAACAACGATTATCCACACGCTTTTTCTTACAACCTACACTTTGTAAAAATAGGCACTGACGACTAGTTAGCATGGCAATTGGGTGGTAAATACTATGAAACAGGCGGAAATTATCTGGACGAACGATCTTACGCATCTGCAGTTTGCTTAACTCATTAGAGATAAAAGCACCGCTGCCTTTGTACTCTTGTTGAATACACTTGAGCGCGTATGAGTTTGTGATATTCAGTTGAGGACCTGCAACCCACTGAATGCCTCTCTCATAAGCCAGTTGTGCTACGCCTGTATTATTGGTGACGATCAACGCTGGCTTAACTGTATCTAAAAACGTTCTCGCCGCTTCAAAGTCATCTCCAATTTGAATAGCAGAAAACCAAGGGATCAAAGCTGGATTTTCAGTAAACAGTGTACTCAATTTAGCCAACTGTGTGCTCAGCGCCATTGGTAACTGATAGAAGACATCTAAAGGTGTCGTTGAAGTGTTCATTTCGCACAACGCAACATCTTCTGCCGATGAGATAAGTACAGATAATTTTGGAGCCGAAGTCAAAGGCGTTGATGGTGGTAGCTTTGGTAATTCAACGGCTTTCACGTAATCGGGGTCGCCTTTTACTACCGTTAATGACTTTGAATCATCAATCACTAAATCTTTGGTCTTCTCTTCCACCAGCGCCATGATATCCGTTTTTTCATCAAACAGATCTTTTTTCACTTTATCGATACTGGCTTCGGTAGTACAGCCGTAAATCTTAGTGAAGTGTGTAGACGAATTGTCTCTTGGGTTATCGATATACATATCTTGGGAGATGTTATCTTTCAGATATGAGTTCGAAAAGTCACGATTAAATACCGTGTATAGACCTTTGGTATCGGTTAAAGGTTGGCCACCAGCACAATAAGTGTCTATCTGTTTACGCCAATTGTCGACCACAGTATAAACGTAATGCGCTTTCTTGATTCGACCTTCAACTTTTAATGAGTAAACACCCGCATCAACCAACTCATTCAAATCACCATAAGCAGAGTTGTCTTTCATGTTCAGTGGGTAATTTTTACCTACTTTCGTTGTTTCGTATTGATCACGGCAAGGCTGGCTACAGCGTCCTCGGTTACCCGATGCGCCATTTTTTACAGAACTGATGTAACAAAGGCCCGAAAAGCCAATACAGTAAGAACCATGCACAAACACTTCCATTAGAACATCGTGATCAAGACCAAATTGAGCTAAATGTTTAATCTCACTAATATTTAACTCTCGTGAAAGGTTTACACGGCTTGCACCTAACTTATTTAGTAATAAGATTTGGCCTTCATTATGAGTATTCAATTGTGTCGAAGCGTGCATGTCTAAGCTAGGGAAATAGTGCTTAAGAATATAACCTAACCCAAGATCTTGAATGATAACGCCATCAATATGAGTATTAACCAATTTATTCAGCAAACGAACAACCGTTGGCACTTCACTTTCAAGAATAATGATATTCAGCGTTAGGAAGATTTTACAGTTGTGCTGATGAGCCAAATCAACCAAACCGTTTAAGGTATCTAGGTCGAGGTTTGTTGCTCGATTACGGGCATTAAACTTATCTAAACCACAATAAACGGCATCCGCGCCAGCAGCAATCGCCGCTTTTATCGAATCTATATCGCCACCAGGGGCCAACAACTCAAATTGATCTTTATTCACAGAAAATGTACTCGCCTTACTGTATAGCGTAATAATAAGGCGAGTATTTTACGGGTTTCGGTTACAAATTACCGCATGAGTCACACTTTTTTTTGAAATTAGCGATAGATCAGCACCTTAATTTCCCAAAGTACTCATCGCGTACCCACAATCAGTCGATTACTTAAAACAAGTTTCAGCCCAGCGAGCCAAACCTGCCGTAACCGAACCAAAGTAATTCCCACTCACAATCGGCACATTTGGCAGTTGAGATTCCACCGCTTGACGCAATACAGGAGAACGAGCAGAGCCTCCCGTCATGAAGATCACATCCGGTTTTTTCGCACTTTGCGCGACCGCTTCTTTCACTAAATCAACCATCTTCGCTTTTGGAGTCTCAATCGCGTCTATCATTTGATCTAAGCTAATATCCACTTCAACCAACTCAGACACTAAATCCATCTTGACGCGAAATTCGTTGCAATCTGCAAGTTCTATTTTCGCTTCTTCCGCTTTTCTTACTACGCTGTAGCCTAATGTCTCTTGGTACATTCTAAGTAAGCGATCTAATTTTTCCGGAGACTGCGCCTCTTTTTTCAGTAGCTTAAGTGCTTTAAGGTTCTCGCGTGAATAAAAGTCGCGTTGCGCTTCGACATTGTTGATCGCAATCGGGTTCCAAAATTGAGTCAGAGGCATATCGATACCAGACAGTGACTTACTCGTGGAGCCAAAAGAGGTCATCAGCTGTTTGAACGCTAGGTAAATATCAAGATCATTTCCCCCAACTCGTTGCCCACTATGAGCTAATAAGCTGGCAGTACGATCACTCATGCCTCGCCACGTTGGTCCCATATCAATCAACGAACAGTCGGTTGTACCACCGCCAATGTCCACAACTAATACTGTTTTATCTTCTGTTAGTGTGCTCTCGTATTCCAGCCCTGCAGCGACAGGCTCAAATTGAAACTCAATATTATTAAACCCTGCGCGCTTGGCTGCTTGTAATAATATTTTTTCCGCTTGTTGGTTCGCGAGTTCGCCACCACGACCGTGAAAGTTAATTGGGCGACCGATCACCGTGTCGCGGATCTCTTGCTCACTTTGAGCTTCCGCTTTTTGTTTAATATTGGCCATCATGGCGCATACAAGATCTTCAAAGAAACTGACCTGAATATCATGCAACCCGCTTGCGCCTAAGAAGGATTTCGGCGATTTCACATAGTAAACATCTCTCGGATCTTCCAAATAAAGATCTAACGCCGCTTGACCAAAGGCTAAGTCACCTTTAATTAGGTCGATACTCTCTTCTCGATTGAAGGCAATCGCTCGGCGCAGTACTTGCTCACCAATCGCATCAGAAGGCGAAATTTTAAAATGACGAAATAGATACTCAGATACAGATTCACGCGTAGGGGCACAAATAGTGGAAGGGATGTAAAAGTTGTCCCCTTCAAGAGAAAGTAATCTTGGTTGGCCATCAGACATCGAAGCAACAGAGCAGTTCGCTGTACCATAATCAAAACCTATAAACATTTTTACCTCTAGCCAATCCAAAAAGGTCGGCAATGCTACCTCAATTATCCTTTAATTTCGAGCGACAAAACCCTCGTTTCAGTAGTAAAAACCATATATTCATATATAGCTATTATTTCTTACAATCAAATAAAAAACTGTTAGATTTACGGTACAAGTTTTAGAGAGTAAAGGTGAATGAAAACACCTTGTATTGCTGCGTGCAAAAACAGTGATGGGATCTGCTCAGGCTGCCATCGAACCATGGCTGAAATTATCGGTTGGAAAGAGTATTCAGACACTGAGCGTGAAGCCATTATGAAGCAGATAACTAGCGTCTCACACACTCATCAATGTCCATCATGTGGTGAAGGTGCACACTGTGATATCAGCGCAGGAAAAAGCACCTGCTGGTGCTTTGAAGTAGAAGAAAGGAACACAAGTAAAGTGTCGGATAACCAAAGTTGTGTGTGTCGAAAATGTTTAACGGCTCTACCGACAATTTAGCTCTGAGTTAAAGGAAACTAACTCAAATGCCTCACATTCGAGCTTACATTAGAAACCATAATAAACACTCAAATTAAGACTCATAGCACCATCATCTCCGTCAGGTGCTATTGAACTCTCTTTTACATATTGCCCTTCAATATCAAAAATTAGCGGTGTGTTATTTCTAAAACGCATCCCAGCACCAATACTCGGAGCCCATTCTGTACCGTGGTTTTCCGTTCCAATCGCGTTATAACCCAAAGTCCCGAACAAATTAAAATGATAATCCAATGGGATAAACCACTTACTCACCACACCTGCATGCCACTTAATTCGGTCATCTTTATCCGATACCACGATATATTCCCGCCCTTCTATTGCGAAAAAAGATAATGGACGATAACCAAAAACGACCCCAGCAAGCGTACTATCAAATTTATCATCATCTCGATATTGCGAATCGCTGAAGTTTGCCATGCTGAAACCGGCACCTAGGTACAACTGACTATACTCTTTCTCTTCTTCTTGCTGTGCATAACTCAGTGAGCTTATAACACTCAGCGCAAGAAAGATGGAGGAAACTGGATGCTTCATTATCACTTCCTTTTCTATTTGTCCCATAAAAAGGTTAGCTCATACGCAACCAGTCACTCTATAGCCATTAATATATGTGATTTAGATCTACTATTTGATCTTCAACGTATTTAGCTTTCAATACGTTCTATATCTATATTTAGCTATTAATACGTTTGGTTATCAAGATGTTCAGTTATCAATATCTTTAGCAATCAATGCAGTTTGTTCAAATTTGATTCCACCCCAACCTGTCTTGATAAAGTTTCGGATATTTTGATGGTCCTTATCATCAGGGTTACCAAGTACATCGACACGGTAAAACTTCCCAAAACAGGAAAGCGTCTCCTCTTCCGTTAACTTGTGAAGCAAACCAAAGGCAAAAATTTTACATGAACCATTATTTTCTCCAGCTTCATTTCTTAAGTCACCGTTAGTAAATGAAGTAGGAACAAAGTCATAATTTGCATCAATGACATCCATGACCTGCTCAAATTTTATTTCCTTAGGACTATTTAATAAATCAAACAAAAAACCTTTTACTTCCATAATATATCCATATCCTCATGTACTTAATGTTAAATTTTATGCCAAATATGTGAAGAAACAAAGCACCATGAAATGCAACAACAACTATTTTGGTCATATAATGTAAATAGACAAAATACCATACTAAGGACGCCAATGAGCCATCGTGATACATGCTTATCAAATTCAGATCAAAAAATTATCGATCTTCAAAAATGGCAGCATACGGTTGATCTCATGTCTGAACTGTTTGGGGCTACCTGTGGGACCATCGTTCAATTGAGAGAAAATGAGTTCAATGTTGTGGTCGCGAGCCACAACAAAGAAAATTTCTTAAAAACAGACGTTTCTTGGCCGTGGGAAATGAAAAGTTTCTGTCGCA
Source organism: Vibrio sp. 03-59-1 (assembly GCF_013114135.1). Taxonomy (NCBI): domain Bacteria; kingdom Pseudomonadati; phylum Pseudomonadota; class Gammaproteobacteria; order Vibrionales; family Vibrionaceae; genus Vibrio; species Vibrio sp. 03-59-1. Next base: position 287,746 of record NZ_VTYA01000002.1, on the reverse strand, counting down.
CGATTATGGAAACCAAGCAGAACCTGTATGTAAATAATGCAAAGCAAGATGATTATTGGAAAGATGCTCCTCCGGTTACACACGGCCCCGTAGAATCCTACTGTGGGCTTCCTATCTATTGGCCAAATGGCGAACTATTTGGAACCATTTGTGTTATAGATACGAAACCAACCTCCTACCCGACAAAACTACTCAACTTACTTGAGCAATTCAGTAATTTGATCATGTCTGACTTAAAAGTTTATTGTCACTATCAAGAGCTACAAGATCTTGCCCTGACGGATGAATTAACAGGCCTGAACAATCGCAGAGGTTTGCATTTACTTGGTGAACAGCGAGTTAAAGATGCTAAACGGGCAAGACAAACCATTGGTGTAATTTACTTAGATATCGATAAGCTAAAACAAGTCAACGACCAACATGGACATTGTGTTGGTGACGAATGCATTAAAACTGTGGCAAAAGTATTATCCGAAAACTGCCGGGAAAGTGACATTGTGGTGCGAATGGGGGGAGATGAATTTGTCATTATGAGCTTATTTAACGATGAAGATGGATTCAATCATGATGAGCAACTTGAAGCACTCTGCCAACGTTTAATTAAAAACTACCACGTCCAAATCGAAGCTCAACCACAATTCGATATGACATCTCTTAGCTACGGTCAAAAAACGTTCAATCACAACAGAGAACTTACAATCGAAGAGATGATCGAGCAAACGGATCACCTGATGTATCAAAATAAAAACAAAAAATGAGCCACAATAATAAGTAGAATAATCAAGGGATGATAATGAGCCGCACTCCACAGTTCGAGAACAGCAAGCAAAGCCCTATATCGAGCCATATCGGACGACGAATCATCCTAATCTTAATTCTGATAAGCAGTGCGGTAACCCTAATTACAACGCTGATACAAACCTATTGGGATTATAATCGTGAGTTGAGTGCCGTAGAAAGCCGCCACTATGAAATTGAGAAAATTCATATCGATTTACTCGCCCCATCACTATGGCGGTTTGACTTAGAGCTTTTACAACAACGAATAGAAGGTCTCGTCAATTTACCTAAAGTCGATTACCTAGAAGTCGAAGCCGATAACTACATATTTAGAGCTGGAACCCCAGTAGAAAAGCAAATCATTTCTAGCCGCTATCCTATCAAATTTTCAATTTCAGAAAACGAGCCAAAAGAGGTCATTGGTAGCTTGTATGTAGAGTCTGACGCCAACACTATCTACAGCTATCTCTTAAAGCAATTCCTTATCACTCTTGGAATTAACGCGCTTAAAACCGCTATTGTCTGCTATCTGATTTTAATGATATTTCACCAGAGCGTTAACCGACGACTGTTCTCCATCGCGCAATATTTGCGAAAATTCAACCCTCGCAACCCAAGTAAACCACTTACACTCCAATACACGCCTTGGATTATGGAAAAAGAAGACGAACTCAAATGGCTTGGAGATGAAACCAATAAAATCACGTCGAGTGTGTCCTCTCTTTATCGCGATATTAAATATCAACAAGAGCGTTTTGCTGACTTTGCCGATGTCTCTTCTGATTGGCTATGGGAGACTAATGAATCAGGGGTATTAATTTATGCTTCAGATGAAATGGTAAAAAATTTAAACCTCAACGGCTGCGAATCAGTTCCCCTATTTAACATCCCAACATTCAACAAGACTCACTCTTTACTCGCCCATATTAACGCAAAATTAAATTTCTCATTATGTGAAGAAAAATTGATAATCGAGGGCCAAGAGCGATTTTTACTCTTTCAAGGAACAGCAAAATATCAAGATGATACCTTTACTGGGTTTCGTGGGACGGCATTGGATATCTCAGCCTTAACTCAAGCTAAGGTAAAGCTAGAGGAGCTCAACCATACTCTTGAGAATAAAGTAAAAGAACGAACTCAAGAACTAGAAAATAATATGGTCACTCTACAAAAGACCCAAGATCAGTTGGTCGAATCTGAAAAGTTAGCCGCATTAGGTGGGCTCGTTGCTGGAGTCGCTCATGAAGTAAACACACCATTAGGAATATCCGTGACCGCCGCGTCTATCATCAAAGAAATCACACAAGAACTTAACCAAGCATTTGCTGATCAGACATTATCCAGCGTTCAGTTTGCAGACTTGATGGAGCGCATGAGTGAGAGCACAATTATGCTGGAGGATAACTTAAATCGAGGTTCTAAACTGATACGTGACTTTAAACAAACTGCCGTCAACCAAGTGTCAGAATGCCGGAGCAATTTTGTTATCCATCAAGTATTAGATGCATTAATTACCAGCTTGCACCCTGAGACTCGCAAAATCCCCGTGACCCCAATCATTTCAGGCAGCGACACTCTTTCAATGAGCAGTTTACCTGGAGTACTCACGCAAGTGATCACCAATCTCATTATGAATAGTATCAATCATGCCTTTGCGGATTCATCTGAACCCGCAAAAATTAGCATTTCTTTCTATGAACAAAACAACGAGATTATCTTCGAATATATCGATAATGGTTCTGGAATTGAAGAAGCATTGCATCAAAAGATATTTGAACCTTTTTACACCAGTAAACGCGGAAATGGCGGCTCGGGACTTGGGCTCAACTTAGTGTTCAACCTTATACACCAGAAGCTAGCGGGAAGCTTAAATTTTGAGTCATCCATTAATCAAGGCGTCCATTTTACATTCAGAACGCCGAAAGAGTTGCCGATATCACCAGAACAAAGCTCATAGCATTGTTCACCCTTCACAATTTATTGAGTATTAGTCAGGAAATCTGTCACGGATCTCAGTAAACGTATCCCAGTTATCCAGCATTAAATCGACTAACACGGGTTCAAAATGCTTTCCTTTCTGAGACAAGATTTCCTTTCTAATCTTCTCATCAGGCCACGGTTTCTTATAACTTCGCTTAGCGCCAAGGGCATCAAACACATCTGCAATTGCCGTAATTCGCCCACTGATTGGAATATCTTCACCGCTCAATTGATTGGGGTACCCTGTACCATCCCATTTCTCATGGTGGTAAGCCGCGATCTCTTTGGCGACTAAAATCAATTTTCGCTTTGAACGACTTAAAATATCAACACCATATTCAACATGCTTTTGCATAATATACCACTCATCTTCAGTGAGCTTTCCAGGTTTATGTAATATGCTGTCTGGGATCGCCACCTTACCCACATCATGCAAAGGCGACGCTTGTTTAATCATAAAAGTATCATATTCCGAAAGACCATATAAAATCGCTAGCTGTTCCGATACCAGAGACACGCGTTGCACGTGCGCCCCCGTCTCTTTGCTCCTTGCTTCCACTGCGTTGGCTAAATTATAAACCAACTCTTTTGAGGTCTCTTTTAAATCCACAAGCAGACTAAGGTTCTCAAACGTCAACCCTATGTTATGCATATAGATTTCAAGTAACTGCTTATCTAACTCTGAAAGTGCAGTATTAATATTGATATAAAGCAGGTTGTTCACGCCACGCTCATCAGCCATAAAAAATACGTAGGCATCCTCGTAGCTCTGACTTTGCTTTTTCTTGGCCGCGTCATGGCAACGTTTAGAGACAATATCCGGCAAACGGTCATATGCACATTCAGAGTAGGCATTCACATCCCCTCCCGTAGCCGCGAGTGTTAATGCGCTCGACTCCTCCCCTTCAGGCGTAGGCTGAACAACGCCATAAAAAGCAGAAACGTCCAATTTCAATAATGACGTCGCCTGCAACAAAGACGCCGCGGCATAAGCTTTCATCGTCGTGGTATTTTGCACATTAGCAGATGCTTGAATGACTAACCTCAGACCTTCTCTTTGCTTATCAATGGTACAAAGGTCTCGATATGCTCTTAGCATTGAATACAGCAATGTTCGTAGCTTCTGGGTAGTTAACTCGGTTTTTTCCTTGTAATCATCAATTTCGTACTCTTGAATAACGATATCTTCAGGTGCCTGTCCTGCTTGTCCCGTTCGAAGTACCAAACGAATAAGCTTGTTATTTAATCCTCCGCGAATATGCCGAACCAGATCCAAGCCAGCATGTTCCGTTTCCATCACGACATCAACAAGAGCAATAGCAATATCATCGGCTGAATCTAAGATCTGCTTCGCTTCTTCACCCGACAGCGCTGAAATCAGCTCTAATTTACGATCCTGAAATGTAAATCCACTCAAGGCTAATTTTGTGATTTGATGAACCTGATCATCATCATCTACAATTAATACGCGCCACGGTTTCAGAAGTTTATGGACTTTACTGGCTGATGGTTCAGTTTGTATTTCATTCCGATAATCAGAAAATAACTCCATCAGTAACCTCAATATTTACACAGACTCTTATAGGTTTAGCACACCAACGCCTATCTTGATCACTAATCAATTAATAAAAGGCTCAAGAATGCAATTCAACACTAAACTACGCCATCAGCATGTTGCGATAATGTTAACAAAACAGTAAGATAGGAATTTAAACGATTGTTTGATTTTTGAGGCCATGTGTGGAAAACCTACTAAAAGAGTACTCTGTTATTACTGAAATTCCTGTCGCCTGGGGAGAGATGGACGCACTCAATCACGTCAACAACGCGGTCTATTTTCGTTATTTTGAAACCGCTCGCATTGCCCATTTTAATAAAGTGGAATTGATGGAAGAGATGGCCATGACCAAAGTTGGGCCAGTACTTGGAGAAACTCAGTGTCGCTACAAACTCCCAGTTACCTACCCTGACACGCTTTTGATTGGCTCCAAAGTCACCGATATACAATCGGATAGGTTCACGATGCAATATGAAATTGTGAGCAAAAAACTTGGAAAAATCACAACGATTGGCAGCGCAACGATTGTTATGTTCGATTTCAAAACCAATCAAAAGGCTGAGTTATCGGAACGCCTTACTCTCGCCATTAAAGCGCTGGATAAAGAGCTAGCGTAAGCAGGTATGCTGTCACTTCACTCAATGTTAAGATAAATATCAATTCCACACTCTGACACTGATGGTAGTTAATGACTCGTTACGAACAGCTTGCTCAAGATATTAAGCGGCAGATTAGCCAAAAGGTTTGGCGATCTGGTGAAAAGATCCCTTCGGTACGAGTAAGCTGTAAAAGTACGGGTTATAGCATCGCCACCGTTTTACAAGCATATCAGTTACTTGAGAGCCAAGGTTGGGTCACTGCAAAACCGCAATCAGGCTATTTCGTCGCACCACAGATTGAAAACCTACTTAGCCCTCAAGCATCATCAAGCCCTACGAAGCCAAAACAGATTAATATCAACGATCAACTGTTTGATGTGTTACAGCGCAATAAACAACAAGACATGGTGCCCTTAGGCTCTGCCTTTCCCGATCCATCCCTCTTTCCCCAACAAGCACTTGCTCGAAACTTGGCTAGCGCGAGTCGCAAAATGCCTGAAAATAGCGCCATAATAAATATGCCTCCAGGGAGTGAAAGCCTACGCCGCAATATTGCCCAACGCTACGCTCAGCAAGGTTTATCAGTCTCACCCGATGATATAGTGATCACCTCTGGGGCAATGGAAGCGCTAAGTTTAAGTTTGCAAGCCGTAACAAAGCCTGGAGACTTGGTGGTGATTGAAAGCCCAACATTCTATGGCGCTTTACAGACGATTGAACGGCTTAATTTGCGAGCCGTCGAGATCCCAACCCACCCTCTTGAAGGGATTGATTTAATCGCGCTTGAAAAGGCATTAACTGAACTCCCAATCAAAGCATGCTGGCTAATGACTAACTTCCAAAACCCACTTGGATTTTGCATGTCAGATCACGCTAAGCAGTCTCTTGTTGATCTACTTCATCACCATCAAACGCCTCTGATCGAAGACGATGTTTATGCCGAGCTGTTTTTTAGCCCAGATAAACCCAAACCAGCGAAAGCATTTGATCAACACGACGACGTTTTGCTCTGTGGTTCATTTTCAAAATGTTTATCTCCGGGTTTTCGTATTGGCTGGGTTGTCGCCGGACAGCGAAGCGAAACAATCCAGCGTTTCCAATTGATGTCGACTCTTTCAAGTAGCGTTCCAATTCAACTAGGGATCAGCCACTATCTTCAATTTGGCTCATTTGATGCACATTTAAGAAAGCTAAGACGCAAACTTGAACAGCATAAACACCAAATGCTTGCAGCAATACGAACTTACTTCCCTGACTCCATCAGCGTCACGGACCCAAGTGGTGGCTATTTCATTTGGATTGAATTCGGCGGTCACTTCGACTGTTCCCACTTCTATGAACAAGCACTCCAGTCTCAAATAGCCGTGGCTCCTGGAACACTCTTTAGTAGTGATAACCAAGGTTCTAAGCACATTCGGATCAACTACTCCTACCCATGCGAAGGCAGGATCTTAAACGCCATCATAGAGTTAGGTAGGCTCGCGCATTTAACCCTCAATAAACCCGAGTGATGTCACTAAACCAACTGTTCTATGTTTTTTCATTATAGCTGTTCTATCTCTAACAGTTAGCATCGTGGTTCAATGTCTGTTCACATACCTACCTTGAGTCAATAGTATGAAAACGACGGCCACAAAACATGAAATTAGATTGATCATCGTCGCCATTATCGGTGCACTTTTATTAATTTTCGGCCATTTAATTTTAGCGAAAAGTTTCTCTCATTTCCCTTGGGCTGAAATCACGGCAGCGCTGATCCCATTTCTTATGTTTGCCTTATGTGTCGGCTCCATTCATTACGCCGTGAATGCCGATGACAGCGACCACGGCAATAATAGCAACAGCAACAGCAACAGCAACAGCAACGATGATGAATGATTGTGACGCTCGGTTGTCTACACCTACGAAAAAAGCACTTAAGCCACGAGAGGGAGCGACTTAAGTGCTTGGTATATCTATTTTGAATGGCCTTTAAACCGTAGCAAAATTAGTCATATTTGAATTGAGCCATCTCCTTATTTAGCTCTTGAGCTTGATCAGTCAATGCTCCTAGCACCTCATCCACATCATTTACTTGGGTAGAAACAGAAGATGAAGCATCGGCAATCGAGGTGATGCTGCCACTGATTTCATCGGTCACAGCTTTCTGCTCTTCAGTCGCGGCGGCAATTTGAATATTCATATCATTAATTTCAGTGAGCATTGAGACGATTTGCTCAAGCATTTCTGTATTTCGTTCACAACTTTCAACGCCTTTTATCACGGATGTATTCGCCTCCTCAATTCCGGTAGACACCGACGCGGTCTCTTTCTGAAGGGATTCAATTTTGGATCGTATCTCTTCCGTCGAAGCTTGTGTACGACTGGCAAGAGAGCGTACTTCATCTGCAACGACAGCAAAACCTCGTCCCTGCTCTCCTGCCCTTGCGGCTTCTATCGCTGCATTTAACGCAAGTAAATTAGTCTGCTCTGCAATGCCTTGAATGACATCCAACACTTCTGCTATCGAGTTGCTTTCACTGTGCAAACGACCAATCGCTTCCACTGCCGTGCGCATTTGAGCATTCAGTTCCGTCATTTCATTGCCTAAGACTAACCCGACTTGAACACTCTCACTTCCCGTATCATTAGCATTTTTTACAAAATCGGCGGCTCGGTTCGCAAACTGTGCCACTTCAGCAATCGACGCGCTCATTTCATTAACAGCGGTAGCTACAGACTCTGTTCGATGCGACTGCTCATTCACAGCTTCTCTTGTACTGCTCATATTCCCAGACATCGTTCGCGTGTTTCTATCGAGCTCATTAGTGGCGCTCGCAAACTCTTTGATCATATTTTGAAGTTGAGAGAAAAGTTTATTCAGCGATACTGCGAGATCAGACATTTCATCTTTACCACGTTCATCCAACCGCTCTGTCAGGTCATTCCCTTTGCTGATTTTTTGAATTTGTAGTGAAGCAATCCTGATTGGGCGAGATATACCGTTTCCGACAAGATAAGAGATCCCAATTGAGATCAGTACAATCACGACAATACTGATGATCACCGTAGTTTGCACCGCTGAATTAAGGGCAGTAACATCCTTAAACGCTTCCGATTCATCTATCTCGGTTAATATCCCCCAAGAAAGTCCAGCGGCATTGATAGGAGCGTACGCAGAGAGAACCGAGATACCACGATAATCTTGCACTAACTCATACCCACTCTGTCCGCTTAATGCTCGCTTTGCCGTCTCAGATTCAACAGGTTGCAGCCCGATTGCTGAGTTTTTACCTTTAATATTTTTGACTACACTGGCAGAAACGCCAGCCATTGAAAGAGCCGATAAATACTGACTTGGGTCTTCAATTAGAAAGCGAGGTTGGCTTCGTAGTAGCCCATCTTGCCCAATTAAATAGGTTTCTCCGCTCGCTCCTAACCCTGCCGCACTCCAGTTTTGATTAAACGTCATGATTGAATTAATGGCATCAACAGGCATTTGAAAAATGAGGGCTCCGATCCGTTGACCACCTGAAAAAACGGGCGTGCCTATAAATGATGCAGCAGACTCATAAGAGGGATAATAAGGAGAGAAGTCTTCAATATAGAAGTATCTATTGGATGCATTTTTTACCTGATTGTATGTTTTGGCTAGACCAGACTGGCGGTAAGGACCAGTAAGTAGATTGGTGGCAAAATCCAGCTCTTTATAAACGGAATACACCACGTTACCTTGGTTGTCGACCATAAAAATATCGTAATAGCCAAATGAGGTGAGAAAATGACGCAGCGAATCATGATACCGCTCGTGAACTTGATCATATCCTGTGTTTAATGGATCGGAATCTAATAAATGCTTTTCACCTACTTGATTAGAGTTTACACCGATGTATCGAGCTTGCAGTGCTTGCCCCGCAACGGACAGTTGGCTCAGGCGGCTTAATTCATTCGCTGATTTTTGATCATTTTTATCACGATATAGAGCACCAAATTGAGAGGTATAGTAATTGCGCAAGGCTGAGTAATCTAGCTCTGATACTTGCTCAATGGGATAACGTTCAAACTCTCGACTAAATGCAGTCAATGCATCTTGAATCGCCACATCGCTGGCTAACGTCTCTAGTTGGAAATGAATTTGATCGAAATATCGCTCAATTTCACCCTTTTTGATCTCTCTTACCGACAGTAGTTGACTTGATGCTCGCTCATGCAGTGCTTGTTTCGATAAAGAGGACGCTTTCCAGCCTACAAATCCCCCACTGACCACAACCCCAATCGCACAAAGTACAGTACAAGCTAAAATAATTTTAGTTGCAATTCTCATCCCAAAACCTCACAGCTAGATTGCTGAAATAATTCATGTATATCCCGAATCGATGTCGAGATCAGACGCACCTAGCCGTAGGTAAGTACCAACTTTATAATATGAATTTGTCTTGATACTCAGACGAAAGTTTAGATGTGAAAATCGGTTTTATCGAATTTATTAATAGTTTTATTACTAACCCAGAAAGATTCATTGCTAATCACTATCAAAGGGGAAGATAGCCTGATGACTCACCGAGAAGGGGATGGTGAGCCACCAAGCTAAATGGTGGTTAATTGTGGTTATCGCCGCTTAAGTTCATTTCACCGGCATGATCTTAACCAGCATTCAATAGGTCACATTTGGATGCACAGATAAAATCATTTCTATGTAAACCTTTAATTGAGTGACTCCACCATGTCACCGTCACCTTGCCCCACTCTAGCAATGTTGCTGGGTGATGAAATTCTTCTTCTGCGAGTTGCGCGATTTTATTGGAAAACGCCCAAGCTAATTTATAGTTTTTAAAAGTATAGACTTTCTCAAGCTGGGGGATCTCATCTCGTTCCACAATTGCCCAGCCATTAAGTTCAGCTAAAAGCTCTTGCTGTTCAAATTTCGTTAGTGATACAGAATCAATGCTGCAAGCTTCGCAGCGTAGTTCGTTAAGCATGGTTCATTTCCTTAGATTTTGCTTTCGGTTCAAACAAAGGCGATAACATTTCTGCTTTCATCGCTTTGTGTACTTGGTCCATCAAGTCCTGCTGACTCAAACGATATAACGCCGCAATATCATCCAGTTCGTAATACAACGGCTGCATAATATCAATTCGATAGGGTGTATTCAGTACAGTTTGGATATCAAATGGTTGACGTTTCGCTTCAGTACTATCCAGCGAATACACCGTTTCACCTGGGGAAGACAAAATTCCGCCACCATAGATTTTGCTTTTCCCGTTCTCTTTCACCAAGCCAAACTCGACGGTAAACCAGTACAATCGGGCAAGATAAACGCGCTCTGCTGGGGTTGCCGCTTTTCCAAGCACACCATAGGCATGGGTAAATGCAGCAAAATCTTGATGCGTTAACATTGCACAATGGCCAAAGATTTCATGGAAAAAATCTGGTTCTTGTAAATAGTCAAAGTCCTCTCTGGTTCGAAGAAACGTTGCCACCGGAAATTTGCGTTCTGCTAACAGCGAAAAGAACCGATCAAAATTAATTAATGCCGCAACAGGCTCGACTTGCCAACCCGTTTCTTGCAGTAAAATTTTATTGATATCATTTAATTGTGGAACACGATCGTGTGTTAATTGAAGCATGTCTAGTCCATCTAGATATGGACGACATGCCCTATCACCTATGACGCTTTGCTGACGAGTAACAAGTTCCGACCATATTTGATCTTCTTCTGCACTCCACTCAACTTTCCCTGCACCGTTTACCGGCTTGGAATGATATTGCACCATCACCCCTCTCCTTTACATTGTGGTTACATAAAGCCTATCTCTCGACGCCGTTCATCGCCAACCCTCTTTCAAAATCAACCAGTTAATCGATGTAACATATTGTTTACAACTTTGTGTTTTTTTCTTATTTTTCATACTTATATTTCTTGTGGGAATGTTTGACTTTGGCTCAATTGAAGTCAAAACTTGTTCGATAATTGATCAAAAATCGACAATGAGGGAACAATGTCAGATTCAGAACCGGTATGGATACCAACTCAACAGCGAGTAAGCTCTTCACTTCTGCATGGATTTATTGAACGTCTTAATGCGCAAGGCATGGATCTTGATGGCTATCAACCACTCCACCAATGGTCGATAACAGAACCAAGATCGTTTTGGAAAGAAGCCTGGGAGTATTGCGGTGTCATCGGCTCTCAAGGAGAATGCATCATTGATACAGGAAGAGCCAAATGGGGCGATTATAGCCCCCCTAGAGATTCCATTTGGTTCCCACAAGCTCAGTTAAACTATGCAGAAAACCTTTTATGTTACGCCCACAAAAACCCAAATGAGATTGCGGTTTGGTTTAAAAACGAACGAGGGCATCAGCACAAGGTTTCTTGGCTGGAGTTATATGAACAAGTATCCGTTACTCAACAATGGCTGAAAAATAATGGCGTAGGCAAGGGAGATGTCGTCGCTGGTTACCTCCCATATTTACCTCAAACTCTCGTGGCAATGCTTGCGACCACAAGCTTAGGCGCTATTTGGACATCGACTTCACCCGATTTCGGTGCAAGCAGCGTTATTGAGCGTTTTGAACAAGTTAAACCGAAAGTTTTATTCTGTTGTAATGGTTATACCTTTAATGGCAAGACTCATCTTATGGGCGAGAAAAACAACGCCATCTCCAATGCCATATCGAGTATTACCCATGTTTGTGAAATTGAATATCTAGCACCCTCCGCAGGTTTTCCTTCTAATCAATCAGAGAACTCAGCATTGACACATTGGGATGATTTACTCTCATGCTTCTCTACGTGTGAAGTGCAATTCGAGCGTGTTGCTTTTAATGATCCCCTCTTCGTTCTTTATTCCTCAGGCACAACGGGAAAACCCAAATGCATCACTCATTCTGTTGGGGGAACAACGCTCAATCACTTGAAAGAACATCAGCTGCACTGCGATATTAATCCTAGCGACCGCGTTTTTTACTACACAACTTGCGGCTGGATGATGTGGAACTGGCATGTTTCGACATTAGCAAGTGGAGCTACCTTAGTGATTTATGACGGCAGTCCAATGTACCCAACAGCAGAGACGTTATGGGAACTCGCGGAGCATGCTGAAGTCAGTCTTTTTGGTACTTCAGCGAAGTATCTGGAAGCGTTACAAAAACAGAATATCAGCCCCCAATCGACTTATAATTTACACGCATTACGAACTCTCTGCTCAACAGGATCCGCCTTGTATCCTGAACAATTTGATTTCGTTTATTCTCATATCAAACAGGATATTCATTTAGCCTCCATTTCGGGAGGAACGGATATTTGTGGCTGCTTTGTATTAGGTAACCCAATATCTCCTGTTTATCGTGGAGAATGCCAAAATTCAGCGCTTGGCATGGACGTAAGAGTGTTTTCAGATACTGGATTAGGCATTGAACAACAACGCGGTGAATTAGTGTGTTTGAACAGTTTCCCAAATCAGCCGATTGGCTTTTGGGGAGATGACGGTGAGCGCTACCACCAAGCGTATTGGGATAAATTTCCAAATATCTGGCACCATGGTGACGATGTAGTGCAAACCTCGACGCATGGCATGATTTTCTATGGGCGCAGTGACACTACCTTAAATCCAGGAGGCGTGAGAATTGGCAGTGCTGAAATATATCAACAGGTCAATCAGCTTGATGCAATAGAGGATTCCATTGCCATTGGAGAACAGTTTCAAGGCGATGAGCGAATCGTACTTTTTGTAAAACTGTGTGATGGATTCAGTCTGAATGATGATTTAAAACAGTTAATCGCTCAAACATTAAGAACCAAATGCTCCCCGCGCCATGTTCCTGCTATCGTTCACTCGATCAGCGACATTCCTAAAACCAAATCTGGGAAGCTGGTGGAATCAGCAGTTAAAAATATTGTGCATGGCATTCAGGTTAAAAATCTCAGCGCCATCGCCAACCCTGACGTTCTCGATGAAATTGCGGAACTGTATCCATCCACTTAACTCTTTCGCTGTATCGCTATAGCCGTATCGCTATAAATAACGTCATTATCTTGAGATTCATTTTATGATGCTCAATGATGACGTTATACTCCCCGAGTTCCCCCCTCTCCTATGAGAAAAATTGATGGATTACGTACACCTATCTCGGATTAGCTTGAAACACTTAACGGCATTACACATTATGCTCAATAGCCATAGTGTAACTCTCACTGCAGAACAACTATGTGTCAGCCCATCAAGCATCAGTAAAACACTTTCTCAGCTACGAACACTCCTCAACGACGAGCTTTTCTATCGAGATGGGACTCAATTGATCCCAACACCGTTTGCTTTAAAAATTGGTCCTACCGTACATTCTATCTTAGCGAGCATGAACGGTTTGCTTCACCAAGAGCAGTTCAACCCCGCGACGTATAATGGTTCGTTTTGCCTCTCGATGCGTGAGAGCGCTTTCGAAATTTTCGCTCCGACGCTTGCTCAAATTGCAGCCAAAGATGCACCTCTTGCCCGTTTCAATATCCATTCGAAAGAGCACTTGGGGTTTGATGCATTACTCAGTGGGCAAGTTGATTTTATTATTCTTCCGCATGATATTAGTCAACCTCCGACCAATGATAAAGATCTGGTGTGGGAAAGAATATTGGATGATGAGATGGTTTGCATCATGCACCCAAACCACCCGCTGAGTGACCAAACGCTCACGATTGAGTCCTATCTTGCGAATAAGCATATTGGGATTTTAGATAAGGAACTCTCGATTCCCTACTTTGAGCAAAACCTTACACAGCAACATCACTCAAGAGAGATTGCAATATCGGTGGCTGATTTTGGCTCAGCAGCCGTACTGTGCCACCACACTGATTTCCTATTTACCAGTTCAAAGTGTTGGGCTGAAAAGGCATTACAAGCCCGAGGTCTAGTGCAAAAATCATTGCCGTTTGATTACGGAAAAGTAGCTTATAGCTTGGTCTGGAATAAGCCCAACATGAACGATCAAGCCATGACTTGGCTGCGCACGCAATTACGTCAGTTTGCGGTGTGAGTATAAAAAAGCGCGACCTTGATGGCCGCGCTTTAACTGTATTTAAGCTATATTTGAACTAGATTTAGCTGTATTTAAACTGCATTTATCTACATTTAACTTACGTTTACAACGATGACATTATGCCTCAGCTAACTCGTTTTCTTCTTTATTTACCGTAGGTTCAACCGGAGCTTCAACTTCTTGTAGTCGAGCAGTGAAGTGGCGCAGAACCGCAGGCTCATAAATAAAATCTAACCCTTTTACATTCTTCGCATTCGCTTTCACTTTCTCAAACGCTTCAATAACAAAGTCCATGTGGGTTTGAGTGTATGTCGCACGAGGAATGGTCAAACGTAACAATTCAGCAGGACACGGATGCTGCTTACCTGTCGCAGGATCACGACCCAATAGCAACGACCCAATCTCAACGGCGCGAATACCAGCCACTTTGTATAACTCACACGCAAGGGCATGGGCAGGGAATTGCTCAGCAGGAATATGAGGTAGAAGTTTACCCGCATCCACAAATGCAGCGTGACCACCAGCTTGCTGACACACAATGCCTAGCGCTTCTAACCCATCGACCAAATATTGCACCTGACCAATGCGGTACTCTAACCAATCTTGGCGCATACCGTCATAAAGACCAACTGCAAGACGCTCCATAGCTCCGCCTTCAAGTCCACCGTATGTTGGGAAACCTTCTTGAACCACACATAGAGTTCGACATTCAGTGTACACATCCATCAATGATTCATCTTTAAAGCAAAGCAAACCACCCATTTGAACCATAGCGTCTTTCTTCGCTGACATCGCAAGACCATCAGCATATTTGTATGATTCACGAGTGATCTGTTCGATCGTCCAATCTTGATAACCCTCTTCGCGCTGCTGGATGAAGAACGCATTTTCTGCGTATCGAGCGGAGTCCATGATCACGGGAATATCGTATTTTTGCGCAATCTCGTAGACCGCTTTCAGGTTGGCAATTGAAACAGGCTGACCACCCGCCGAGTTACAAGTGATAGTACTTACAATGTATGGAACATTCGCTGCACCCGCTTCGATGATCGCCTCTTCTAGTTTGATCAGGTCGAAGTTTCCTTTAAAGTCTGCGCTCACTGCGGTGTCGAATGCATCGTCAAGATAGACGTTTTTCGCCATGCAGCAGTTAATTTGTGTATGTCCTTGAGTGGTATCGAAGAAGTAGTTAGACAGAGCCACCATTTTACTGCGATCTAAGCCCTTTTCCATCTCGCGTTTTTTAATCAACACTGGAATATAGATTTGCTCAGCACCACGACCTTGATGAGTTGGAATGGTCATTTCGTAGCCGAAAATATCTTTCACAGCATTCGACAGAGCGTAGTAACTACGGCTGCCACTGTACGCTTCATCACCCATCAACATTGCCGCTTGCATACGCTGAGTGATGGATCCTGTACCGCTATCGGTTAACAGATCAATAAACACATCATCGCTATCAAGTAAAAACGGATTCATTCCTGCTTTAATAATAGCTTGCTCACGGTATTCACGAGTCGTACGTTTTACAGGCTCAACAACACGGATACGAAATGGTTCTGGTAAGTGCTTAAAGTTTTCCATAATAATGCCTTTTCATTCACTTGATGCTGACACACCAAATTAGTTCATCTATTAATTTCTCTATATAGAGAATTGCGTTCCGACTATTACACGAGCATATTTTGTCTAATTTAAATGAATGAC
Source organism: Vibrio sp. 03-59-1 (assembly GCF_013114135.1). NCBI lineage: Bacteria > Pseudomonadati > Pseudomonadota > Gammaproteobacteria > Vibrionales > Vibrionaceae > Vibrio > Vibrio sp. 03-59-1. The sequence continues at coordinate 272,106 of NZ_VTYA01000002.1, read as the reverse complement.
TCGTTTAATAATTCAAGAGAAAATGAGTAGAAACACAATATTTAAAGAGGGTTTCGTTTTACCGAAACGAATAACCAACATCACCACAGATCAATTCAATATAGATCAATCATACGAAAATAGTTTCAAGAAAGTGGTACAAATTGATGAGGTTATACTGCGCACATTGCGCTATATGGCGAGAGACGCCAATGAACACACTCTATTCAGAAGAAAGGTGGAATGAAAGCTGATGATCCAGAGTATACCAAGCTAACATGGTTAGCCATGAGGTAGATTGCCACTTAAGGTACATATTCACTTGATGTTCCTATGTTGAAATCCAGAATGAAACGTTACACTCACTATATTGTAAGCCATGATTTGAGTATGCACACAAATAAAATAACTGTGAACTCTATAACCAATATTTAAGCCTTAAGAATAAAACTTGCCGACACGTTCACAAATACACGACAACACTATGAAACTAATATCTATCAACTATTTTTAATGTCTAAAAATATTCTAATAATTTTTATATGAAGAACAACCACTTGATGAGTAATAAGATAAACTTGATTTTATAAATAGCGGAACACTTAAGAATAGTGCTTACATATAGACAGATGGAAGTTGAATGTCGCGCTTAACATACTGAATCAGCTCTTGATGGAACGTCATCATATCCTCCTCTCCACACTTTTCCCACTGTAAAGCCTCACCGATTACACCATGGTGCTGAAAGGCATTAAGACGCACTTTCACGCTTTCCGGCAGGCGATTTAAATAGTGACCAACACTTTCCACTTCACTTTGCAGATCCGTCTTTCCGGGAATGTACAGCAAGCGGACTTCATAGAGTTTTTCAACTTCTGCAAGGTAAGTCATCGACTGAAACACTCGATGATTATCTCTCCCAACAAGCCATTGGTGAGTCTCATTCTGCCACGCTTTTAAATCGATCATCGCGCCATCTAAGTATGGCTCAACCTTTTTCCATCCAGATAATGAAAGCGAACCATTACTATCAATAAAACAGCTTAAATGGTTTAACTCTGCATCCTGCTTTATCGCTTTAAATAGATCGACAATAAAGCCTATTTGCAAGGTTGCTTCCCCACCAGAAACCGTAATACCACTTAAGAACACATGGTTTTTGCGGATCAACTCAATCATCTGGCTCACTGAGAAGTGTTGTATTTTGGGGTTGGACTTGTGCTGGCAAACATCAATGCATTTATCACATTGCGTGCATTTTGATGGGTCCCACTTCACTTTTAGATCAGCATCTAAAGATAGTGCATCGGATGGGCAGTGAGAAACGCAATCACCGCAATGGTTACAGTGATTAATGGTATGAGGGTTATGACACGATATACAATCGAAATTACACCCTTGCAAAAAAATGACAAGCCGGTTTCCCGGCCCATCGACACAAGAGAAGGTCAGCACACGGCTGACCTTCGCTTGTTTTTCTGTAGTACTTTTTATATTAACCCTAGCCATGAGTTGTTAGTATTTTTACAGAATTATTCGAAGCTTGGCGACATTTCGAAGCTCGCCACTCTTGGTTTACGTTCTAGAATCCCCGTATTTTTCGCCGCTTCCGCCCCTAAGAATGTCGTATTCGTTCTTGAGCCTTGCTCTGAGAATTTGGCGATGTCAGAAAGCTTAACCATATAGCCCGTTACGCGGATCAAATCATTCGATTCAACGTTAGCGGTAAACTCGCGATAGCCAAGCTGTAGCGCCCCTTTACAAAGGTTAAACATCGCTTCTGGGTTAGATTTCACCGTCTGATCAATCGTTAAAATATCGCTGATTCCAGAAGTATAGTACTGATGGTGTTCTGCCGTCGCGCGTACATAACTCACAGGATCCGGTTCCGTTCCATATGGAATACGAACACCCGGAGTCACGCCATCATCTAAACTGATACCGCCTTGAGCGTGCAATAAAGCTTTTCCTTCCAAGCCATATTTAACCGTAGTCGACTCAACGATCTCCGCCAGTTTTTTAGAAGTTCTATGACCAAGTTGATTCGCTTCTTCATCTTGACCATATTGAGCTGTAATTCCCTCTTTCTCCACTAGGATATTGACCGCTTCAGCCATGCCATAAATGCCAAACATTGGCGCGAAGCGAGATTCATCAATTAAACCTTCTGTGGTTAAGAAGCCTTGAAAGAAGTTCGACTCTTCATGTAAAAAGCGACTACGCTCATCAATCAGATCGAACATCACTTTACAGAAGGAAGGCAACACTTGGTTTAAGAAATCCACACGATCATTCGATTTAAGTGCCACTTCTTTTAAATTCATACGAACCAGTGTGTTCGACCCACCCGCCAGTGGCAGTGAGTTATAACAACTTACGATACCGAACTTTTTATCACCGTACACATTCGCGTGGATTGGATAGTTAGCGATATGAGGCTTACTGCATTCACAGATGTTACTTGCCGCTTGGCGTAATAGTGAATCAGGCGTCACCGCTGGGTCGTACATGAAAGTCAGGTTCGGAGCGATCTGTTTTAGCTCTGCATCCACACGTAAGATAGTACGGCAAATGATGTTATCACTTGGGCCAATATTCACATGCATAAACGCATCTGGCAGAGTGCGATCCAGCATGATCCAAAACAGTTTCAGTTTTTGGTAAATCTGCGCTTCAGTTAAATCACCAACATAAGGCAGCAACACATCATCGAGTTGACCAAGGTAAACAGGGATAGAAGTCACCGAAGGAACATGATGGTAAAGGATCGTGAGCAAATTCAGCGCTTCATCAAAATTGCTTGCCGCTTCAAGTTCTAAATGCTCAGAGCCTTGACGTAAGAATTTTGCGTAATCAGGTAACACGTAACGAGGTTTATAAGGAGCATGCCCTTCAAACATGTCACACAGAACACCGCTATCTAACGCTTCTTTTGCTGCATCTGAAATTGGCATATACGGTAAGCTCGCTTCCGCTTCTAAAGCAAGATATTGAGACTTTTGCTTTGGCGAAAGGTGTGCATCCGTAATGATCTCTTGGAATCTCTGTTGTGTGGCGTTAAATGCTTGCTGGCTCATGCTTAAATCCTATCGACTTAAAACCCTATGTTTAATATGGGAACACTGTAAGTCAGATAGTGAATTTCCACAAATGAAACATATAGAATTATCAATTTCCAAACTGGAAACAGCGACCCCTTTATTTAAGCCTTATATTGAATTCTATAAACACAAAGGCAGACGAAATGATTGTTGATACATCCCCTTCGTCTGCACTGTGCTCAAAGCGCTGTGGTGCAGCATCAAAATTGATTTAATAATTTTAACTCCGATCCCTAGTGAACCACTCTCAGAATCATCTTCTGTTTGATTAATCAATGTGATGTAAAGTGAAGCATCCTTCTTAGCCACATCAACGTTAAGTTCAATAGCTGAACCTTCCGGACTGTGGCGGATAGCATTTTCAAATAAATTTTCAAATAACCTTGAAAGCAATAATTTATCCCCTTCAATCGTTGGGTAAGATTTATCGTCAAACACCAATGTTAAGTGCTTTTTCGTTAACTCAATCTTTGTAGCTTCTACGACGTCTTCCACCAGTGAGCCTAGATTAATTGGCTCTTGATGATAACTCGGCATGAGGCGTTCTTGCTTTGCCATATTGAGTTGAGTTTGCAACTGTTCTGACAATTTAAGAGCATTTTTATAAGCCACATCGATCATAGGATCTGGCTGTTGCTGCTGAAGCCTCCAAGTCTCTAAATAACCTAACACGCTCGATAGCGGAGTTTTCAGGTCATGACTTATTTGCATGAGTTGAGAGTGCTGCGCCGACGATTGAAATTCTAATTGTAAGAACTGCTGCTGAATGCGTTTTGCCGCCAATTGATAATGTTGAGCAATCGGTTTTAGCTCTGGGACTTGGTTGATAAAGTTAGGGCTTAAACGGAAATCTTTGTCTGCTTGTTGTTCTAAATCTTTTGTTACGACCTCAATAGGCTTGAGCAGGCTCATTTTCACTAACCAATAAGCGACAATACTGAACCCGACAATCGTGACAAAACCGAGCATTAACGCCCAAAAAAGTGGGGTTCTGGTTTCAGAGTTAATAAGACTGGTATGCTGCTCACTGCCAATAACCACATAGAGATAACCCACCGTTGAACCGAACTCTTTGATTGGAGCCACTGAAAACACTTTGTTTCCGCTCGGATTTCGAGGGTCATCCCCCAAAATCGGGTAAGGCTCCCCCGCAATAAACGCTTTGATGGGTTCAATAGAGATTTGCTTGCTCACGAATGCATCTTTAGGCGCAGCATGGCTGGTTACGTTTCCTGACGCATCAAGAAAATAGATCTCAAAATCAGGTCCAATTAGCATGAGGGTATGGAAAATAGATTTCAGTGCGACAGGGTTATAATCCGTTCCAATCATCAAAGGATTATCGTCTCGCATATGAGCAGCCAGATCTTTATGCAAACTCTGCTTGGTACGTAGCTCCACTTTTATCTGCTGATTTTGATACATCACAGTCATCGCAACGGACGATGCAAAAAACCAAATAAAGGTAAGCAACAGTAGACGGATTTTAAAACTCATGGCTCACCTTATCTTACTGGCCGTAAGCGGCACTGTTATCTTTTGAATAGTACAAACCGTTAATCCATACCATTTTGGAATTTGTACCCCACACCCCAAACCGTATGAATAAATCGCTGGTTGTTTGAGTGAGTTTCTAATTTGCTACGTAAGCGGTTCACGGTGCTACAAACCGTATGTTGATAGCCTTCATATTGAGTGTTCCAAACATGATCTAAAAGTTCGTCCTTGCTATAGACCCGCCCCGGTCGCTTCGCCAAAAAGTGCAGCAGTGAAAATTCAGTTGCCGTCAACGCCACGGTACGTTCAGCCAGTTTGACATGATGCTGTTCAGGACAAATAAACAACTGACCAAACTGGAGTTGCGCCGACGGTGGTAGGTTTGCAGCATCCCTTTTTTCATTCAAAGAGGCGTTATTTGTTGGGTGGGGATCTATCGCAGAGTGGTCTACCAAACGGGTATCTGCTGAGGATTGATCTTCCAAAGTATTATCTATCGGAACATCACCTATGGGCATTTGGTTGGTGAGTTGTCTATCGGAAGTGGCTTCGAGTTTTTGTTGTGATCGTTGACTCATCAGCTCTTGCCTGCGAAGAATGGTTCTCACTCTGGCTTGAAATTCTAGAACACTAAATGGCTTGGTCAGGTAATCATCTGCACCAGACTCTAACCCTTCCACTTTATCCACCTCAGAATCTCGCGCCGTCAGCATTAAGATAGGAATATGGTTTCCCTTTTGCCGCAACTCATAACTCAGCAACAAACCATCACCATCGGGTAAACCTCTATCCAAGATCATCAAAGAAAAAGAGTCCGATTTCATTAATTCTTTGGCTTTAGATAACTGATTAACACGAGTAACGCTGTGCCCTTGAAAACCTAAGTGCATGTGAATCAGCCCAGCTAAATCATCATCATCTTCGACAATTAAGATGTTCACTGGCGTAATCATTTCAGAATTTAGCATTCCCTTCCCTCATTCCTGCAACCCATCAACATGACCGGAATGAAGGAGGAAATATTTCACAAAATGATAATTAAGGTTACTTAACTCGGGTAATGATCAGTTTTGCCCCCGGATTTAAGAAGCGATGTGTCGCATTCAGTGCAGATGCAGCCAACCCATCATCTTGGCTTATAACGCCTGAATGAAAGGTAACGATGTCGTTATCATCTCTTGCGCTGTTAAAGCCTTCCCCACCGCCTGCGGGGCCCGGAACAGTCGCCGCAGTTTCGGAATTCGCTTCCGTTCCCGAATCCCAAACATCCATAGACATGGTGTAACTTTGACCAACACTAAACCCTGTTGTTTTAAGATCGGTTTCCCCGACAAAAGCATCATTGGTATTCACCAACATACTCGCTAAAGAGAGATGCGACGATTGATAAGGGTTAAGCGTGATCGACACAGTGTCTGATGCTCCCGGAAGAATTAAACCCGCCCCCGCCTTAGCTTGATACACATCACTGTTGGTATTGACTCTATCAAGCAGCATGCTGTTATCACCGGACTCAGCCAACATCTCCAACGCAACAGAAGAGGCTTGCCCAATATTAAATAAGTGATAATCACTGTTATGCCCAAGAACAACCAAAGGCGACATTGGCTGATTGGCCGTTTGGTTCTCAACCGTGATGGTAAATGTTTGGATTAGGTCTTTATCGGAGTCATCAGGACACCCTGCTAATAGTCCCACCGAAGCCGCAAGTATTAATACACGATATTTCATAGCGAGCTCCTTAGTTAACCGTAATTGTCAGAGTCGCCACAGGATTTAACCAACGATGACTTCTTGAATCTAGGTCGCTCTTACCACCCGTTGCATCGCTGTCCCCAAGGTTCCCAGGGTGAATATGAACTTTACTATTAGTCACCGCTGTTTCAACTCCCGTTCCGTTTGCACCAAAAGTGATAAATGGAGGGTTTGGCATACTTGCCGCTAATTCATCATTCGCTTCAGTACCAGCATCATAGCCATTTAAGGAGACTTTATAAGTGCCCGGTTCTGTCGGAATTTTCCAGCTATCTAAACCAACAAAACCATCGTTCGTTGGTAGCAGCATCGCGCCTAATGAAAGATATTGATGAGAGCCAGTATCAATTGAAACAGAAGCAGAGACGCCCGGATTCAAGATCCCTGATGCTGGATTTTCTTCCACAACCCCACCAGCGTTCGTCACAGCAGATGACAACCCTGAAATATCACCACCCTCTGCCATCGCCTCTAACTCAGCACTTGCCGATTCACCTGTTTTAAATAGCGAAATAGTTGAGTCATGCGCGGCAACAAGAATTGGTGTGAAGTAAATACCTTTAGTGGCATTAGTCAGCGTAATGTCCAAATCTGCGGCTTGTGTGCTAACACTTGAAAGCATACCGACAACGGCTAAAGATGCGGTCATCATTGGGGTGAGTTTTTTAGTATTTTCCATGTTCTGTCCATCCTATGTTTCGAAATAAATTGTTTTCGACACAATGATGATGGTTGTGAGATCTAGCAGCACCCTCACATAAATCTCATAAATTTCTCACAAGCGTTATTTTATAGAAGAAAATCCATTCTCAGCACGAATAACTTTACAAATATAACCATAAAACAATTAGTTATAGAAAATTGAATAATAGAAAAACTGAAGACTGAAGACTGAAGATAAATTGCCGCAGTCACTTTTAAAAAGCAACTGCGAAACAATTCAATTATAAGGGAAGTATTTTCTTAGGTATTTAGAGCGACGATACTCAACTCGACGATATTGAAATCAAGGTTACTGAAACGCACCTCTTCGACCGACACCCATGACCACTTTCTGTGCCCCTTTGCCTGCATCAATTTCAAACGGAACTGACACTTGTACATCATCAAAACCAGCGGCTGATAAGACATTTTCAATTTTTTGTACGCTGAGACCATAGTTAACATTTTCATCTTCAACTAACCAATCCCAGTGAACAAACAGACCATCATCTTCCAAGAGAGTATAAATTAAGCTCACACTATCTTGGAAATTTGGGAGAAAACCACATACTGATGACGCCACAACCAAATCAAATTGACGTCTAAACGCAGGGTGCTGCGCAGCTAAACCTCGTGACAGCAGGTCCACAACAGGTTCAACATTAGGTAACTCTTTTTTGTCCAACTCTTCTACCATGGCTTCAGACCCGTCTATCGCGACAATGTCTTTAACTAGTGGAGAGAGTTTTTGGCTTAATAAGCCCGTGCCACAACCAAAATCTAATACACGAACATCTTCAAGGTTTATGAGCTTTTCTAGCTCATTGAATACAGACTGCGAAAACTGCCCCGTAGCTTGATCTTTTTCCCAGTTAACTGCGTATTCATCCCATTCGTTTGCCATCATGGCCTCCATCGTAACTTCTTGTATTCGGGAACTGCCGATAGAGTAAACCAAAATGATTCCAAGTTCATAGCGTTATTGCCCAATCTTTTGCACAAATCTGTCGTATGCAACATAACGATAATTAAGTATTCTAGGTGAGTCGTATTTATCTAGGTATATTCATGAATCTTTCTCAAGTTCAAGCATTCTGCACCGTTGCCGATCTTGGTTCCGTTTCGGAAGCCGCTCGCCAACTTGAATGCAATCGTACTAAGCTCAGCATGGCGATTAAAGCGTTTGAGAAAGAACTCAATACTCAACTTTTCACTCGTAGTGGCAACAATTTAACTTTATCTGAAGCCGGTAAAGCCATTTATAAAGACTGTGAAGATTTGTTGGTCACTGCGGCAAGAATCAAACAGACTTGTTCTCACGTTTCAGGGGAGTTTAATGCGGAGATTTGGATTGCACGCGATGACTCTTTGCCTGATGAAATGTGGCAAGAGCTGTCGCTGGATCTCAACAAGCGTTACCCCTCAACTTCATTTAATATTGTTTTGGCATCGAGTGGTGATCTCGCCAATTTAGTTGAGACCCAACAGGTAGACTTTGCCTTCGGTGTCGATTACGAACGAAACAATGATCCAAGGATCAGCTATCACCCATTAGGTAAAATTCGCATGATGTCGGTGTGTCGAGCCAGCCACCCTCTCAGTAAAATGCGCCGGGTCTCCGATGCTAACTTACGTAATGCGATGCAAGTCTCTATGAGCTATCTCAACGAAAAAGATAACCCTGAACTTCAACCTTTTTCTCTGCGTTACCTTGGTTTTTCGAGTTTTGATTACATGCTCAATACCATTTTAGCAGAGGATGCATGGGGGGTATTACCTGAGCCACTCATTCGCCATCATCTCCGCCAGCAAGATATTGCGGTCATTAAACACACCTATGGTCTAACGCAAGAGGATTACTGCATGTTAACCGCCGCAGGTATGGCAGAGCACCCAGGGATGACTTGGCTAGCCGATAAATTGAGCGATTATCTCTTCGACTTCTAACTAACGCGGTATAACCATCAGTCAGCGTCAATTTTAATGACAGCCAAAATTCCACCTAACCATCTGTTTATTAATGGTTAATTAGTTATCTCTTTCAATCCTCTATGATATCAGCCAGATACCAATTGTATATTTAGCCTAAGATGCGAACAATGAAGGCGTGTTCCCAATTAGGATTATTTGTATGTGTGCTAGGACAAACCAAAACGAAAATCGAGTTCTTATCTTTTCAGCCCTTTTAGCATCAGGCTTTGCTATTGGTGGTTTAGTTCTTGGTCTATTGGTTGGCTCCTTAGTAATCGTATTTGACGGTGTTTATTCTCTCGTCAGTTTACTGTTAACATTATTGTCACTCGCCGCATCCAAATACATTCAAAAACCGTCTGACGCCTCTTTCCCACATGGCCGTGCCGTTATTGAGCCCATCGTTATTGCGATCAAAGGAGCGGTAATATTAACAGTCGTTGGCTTTTCTCTTTATTCGGCAATTATTGCGCTCTTTAATGGTGGACGCGAAGTCGATGCGTCGATTGCGACTCTGTTTGGCGTAATCAATGTGATCGGTTGTGGTTATGCGTGGTGGTATATCGCTCGTAAGAGTCGTACTTTCTCATCTGGATTAATTGAAGCGGAATCTAAACAGTGGCAAATGGACACGCTACTCAGTGTTGCGGTTACAGCAGGCTTTGTGGCAGCATGGTTAGTGACATTGTCACCTTTCTCAGCTTACTCTGTTTATGCTGATCCCATGATGATGGTGTTGATGTCGTTCTACTTTATCAAGGTACCTTTTGATATGTTGAAAGGTGCGGTCCGTGAATTGCTCAACATGGCACCAAATAGAGAGATTTGCGATAAAGTTGATGAAGAAATTAACGCCGTGAATAGCGACAGCGAAGCTAATGCAAAATTGGAGTTAGCAGGCGTCACTAAAGTGGGACAAGAATTAAGAGTGACGGTTGATGTCCACTCTTGTGCGAGTAATAGCATTGCTGCAACCGAGATTGCACGTACTCGAAAAAATTTGCATCGCCGTTTATCTACTCTTCCTTTTGAGCTTCAGCTAAACCTAAATATTGCGAGCTAATAGATTTCACCGTCTCGCAATGACTCGGCACGCCAACAAGCCAATATCTAATGAAGAGCAGTATCTAATAACGAACAATCTCTAGTGAAAAACATACTATAAAAACATAAGCCTCACCTTAGGCTTATGCTTTTATTAAATTTAATGAGTTACGCTTTTATTGACTTATCTTTTGTTACCCAATAGCACACCAGAGATCCCACCGTCACCATTACGACACCTTGCCAGAAGGTAGAGCTTAAAGAGACACCTAAAATCAGCGAAGACAAGAATGTTGAAAATATAGGGGTAAAGTAGGACATGGTTGCCAATAGCATCATATTTCCACCAATTATGGCGATATTCCAAAGCGCGTAACCACTTCCCATAACCAAACCAGCCAACAAGAGATCTACCCCTGCACCTAAGCTAAATGTCATGCCTGCCTCGTCACTCAGCCCATATTGGATCCATAAGACGATTGCCGTTGCCGAGAAAAAAAGAGTAATGGCATTTTGACCATTAGCTAAACGTTTAGTTAAGTTGCAATAGATCGCCCATATGATCGCCCCAAAAAACGCCATAGCATAAGTGGCGGGGTTCGTCGCGACGTTAGCTACGATCTTACTGATCGTCAGTCCATCGTCTCCACTAATGCTCCACGCTACGCCAAAAAAAGCCAATATAATGCTAGGGTAAACAAGCCAACTGGTTTTTTTAGGGCTAGTAAGCACAGCAAATAACACCGTGAATGCGGGCCATAAATAATTGATCACCGCCATTTCCATTGCTTGTAAACGATCATTTGCCATACCAAGCGCTAAGGTTAGGAAAATCTCATAAACAACAAACAAGCCTCCTCCAACTAAAACATAAGAGGCTGATAATCCTTTAAGTTTCGGAGGCCCCATGACCAGTAATAAAAAAATAGCACTGACGGTATATAAGCAAGCAGCACCTCCTACAGGACCTAACTGTTCAGTGACATTACGCGATAGAGCCGTTAAACAGCTCCAAAAGAGAATGGCTGCACAGCCAAAGAGTGTAAAACGATATTTAACAAACAAAAGCATTCCCTTTAAATTATTTCAAACAAACAGTACACATAAGCGTAATGCTTACTGTATGACCTTATAAATAAGGTGGTTACTTGGATAAATGCTGAAAAGTAATCATCAACATAACGGCTTCTGCATCAAAATATTAACATTTATCGCTTTATTATATTGATCACACTGCATACAATCGTCTGGATCTAGAGAGGACTCTTAAAATGCTCGTGTCATACAACTTTAAACTTTATCTCAATAACAGCTTACAAACTATTATTGATGCACCTTCTTGTCAAAATGCAAAAGAGATATATCAACAAGTTGAGCAATACGCAAAAGCCAATAATGTTGTCATTCCGACCGCTTATGAGCTGTTCTTTTCTGGCTACATTCTTTATCGTCAGGGGCTTTTTAACCGAGCACTTAAAACGCACATTCATGCTCTCGATCTCGCACAGCAATATCGCTATGTCACATTAGAAAACTCTCTACACTTTATTATTGGTTTAGCCCTGTACCGTATCGGTGATAGCAGTAAAGCCATTGCATCACTTTCGAATGCCATCAAATGCAAAGAGCATAACCAGTCCAATCTAGCGTCTCGGGTCTACAATACATTTGGCATGCTCTTTCTAGACGCGGCTGACTACGATCAAGCATGCTCTTATTTCGCTCTTGCGTATCGAGAAATAGAGCATCAGGAATGCATTAGCTATACACCCATTGTGACGAATTTAGCTTACCTCCATGCCATTCTTGGTAACACAGAGAAAAGCGCTCAATTATTTTCACAATTTAAGCAGAACCTTGAAACCTACCCCAATCAATTAGGGCAGCTATTTTATTACAGTGCTTACGCATCCTATTTGGAGATCAAACAGGACTACTCCAGTGCTCTAATCTATTTTTTCAAAACCATAAAATGTGCAGAAGAGATAAATGACGATGTTCAAATGCTAAACGCGATTGAAGAATATTGTCTGTGCTTGCTCCATCATTTTCCAGATAGAGCACTTGAACCCTATTTATCACATGGCATTAGACTTGCGAAACAGTTAGGAAGCACCGCAACCATTCAAAGCTTTTCCAATATCATATTTAGGCAAAGTGAAATGATTGGTTCTGAACATTACAAATACCAATTGATTAAGCGGGCCTACGAGTTACAAACGCTCTCCATTGAATTGCATACGAAAAAAGACAAAAGCTACCTTTCACAGCTTTATCAATTAAACTCAGATCGAGTTAAGCTTGAGAGTGCGCAATCTATTGAGTCTAACCTTGAGCTAATTGCCTCTATTGGTGAGTACATCGCCTCACATAAATCGATGGATGATCTCATCATGAGGTTATACGACGACTTAAGTTTAGTGATGCCAATCAGCTCGCTTGCGTTAGCCACTTATCATGCCGATTTACATATCTTGGATTATTCCCATTGCGTGGTAAATGGGCGCTTATTAGACGCCTTCACCATCAATTGCAACAAGACACAAACACTAAGCACTTATTGTATCGAAACTCGACACTCGTTTACTCATGGGCAATTTAATGACCGTGTTTTTGAACAATTGACTGGAAAGCAACCTGAATCTATCGCTTATGTAGATGACAAAATTGAGGATGAAGAAAGTAAGTTTCCATCCATCATTATGTTGCCTCTAATACTTGATGGTCAGATCCTTGGTGTTATGTCGGTACAGAGTCAAAAAGAGTTGGCTTATCGAGATTACCACCTCTCCTTATTCAAACATTTATGCTCATACCTGACGGTTGGATTGCAGAATAAAGCGCAGCAACGACTTCTGATACAGCAGCAAGGAGAGCTTGAAAAGCTGGTGTTGATCGACCCTCTCAGTGGTTTGTTCAATCGTAAATCTCTGGTTGAGTCGATCATTGAGCAAACAGAGGCGGTTAAAGGAACACAGAAACTTGGTATCTTGTTAATCGATATCGATTACTACAAGCAATACAATGATCGATACGGACACTTACAAGGGGATAACGTACTTGTCACCTTAGCCAAGTTACTTAGTTCGCATTTCGACAAACCAAATCACAAAGTATTCCGCTATGGGGGAGATGAGTTCTTGGTGCTACTGCCTGCAGATAGCAGTGAAACTATTATTGAATTGACGACCTCACTACAAGAAAAAACAGAGCAACTTAATATTGCTCATGCAAACTCTTATTGTAGCGATCGAATAAGTTTTTCGATCGGTGGCGCTATTTTTGATGTCAATACACTGAAAAACAGCAACGCACACTTATTGATTCAAACCGCTGATGATGCGCTATACAAAGTAAAAGCACATGGACGAGCACACATGCATATCGAAGATACAACCGATATTGAAGACACAACCGACATAGAAAGTTTTGCTGTTGTGCCATAAGCGGCACAACAGTGAGTTACCCTAGCAAGATGCCTTGCAATTCCGACAAGGATCGAACCTGGTAATTAGGGTTGATATGTTCAGGTTTCATCGCTTCAGCTGTATTCAGCCAACATGTCTCAATTCCAAAGTTTAACCCACCAAGCACATCTGAATGCGGGTTATCGCCGACCATCAACACTCTCTGCTTTTCTGGTCGACCGATCAGATTATGGGTATGTTCAAAAATACCAATATCAGGCTTAGCGATGCCCACCTCTTCTGAAATAACCACATGAGAGAAGTAATCACTCATCCCTGTTCGTTCCAAACGAATGGCTTGCAGTTCAGTAAAGCCGTTCGTGATGATGCCCATCTTCACTTTTCCATTTAGGGCTTCCATCAACTCTTTTGCTCCGGGCAATAGTGTACAAATATCGGCCATCGCTTCTAAGAATGCACTATTCAATGCTGCCGTTGTTGTTTCTAATTGGTCGGCCCAACTCTGAAAACGAGTGTGCTTGAGCTCGCTTGCTGTGATGACACCATTTTGGTAATCAACCCATAATGGCTGGTTCACTTCTTGGTAGACCGCAAAATCTTGCGCATTGAAATCAACGCCCAATCGAGAAAACATAAGCTGCATTCCATTAAAAGCATCAAAGTGGAACAGCGTTTCATCCGCATCAAATAAAATCCAATCGTACTTCATGTCGTTTCCCTTATTTTTATTGCGCTGTAGTGTAGTTGTTTTTTACTGAATGTTCTTCTCTTCAATGATTTTCACGACCTTAAAAACTGTGAGCAAAGATCAAAAACATTAAACCTAATTGAAAAGCGCAATAAGAAATGATGCAACGCAACTTATGCAACTGACTTAGCCTCTATAACGTAAACTAAATTCAGCTGTTATTGGAGTCCAATATGAAGCATTTTTTACCATCATCCGTAATGTTAACGCCTTTTGTTGTAAAGTATTATGATTCGGAATTAGATGACCAAGAAGATGAAGAGCAAGAAAATGACAGTGTCTGCACCAGTGGTGAAGTGCCATCGGATATGAATAACCCGACATAACTTGCTCAATAAAAAGCCATAATTTGTTTTAAATAAAGAGTCGCATATTTTATGTGGCTCTTTTTTGTGACTCCTATAACACTATGATAGCAAAGGGTAATATCACTTTCTGTTGGTTAACCGATTGCGTCTTATCAATGTCAATTTTCATTTTTGTACCACGTAAAAAAACCAACCGATTGCTTAGTGAGGGGGCTCACACTCTATTACTCTAAAGTGGTAGTACCTTTTGTAAATTGTCTCAGATCAAAAATGAAAAGTCCCCCTATGTGACAAGCTAAACCCAATTCAACAACTATACAAAATTCAATATTTACTAACGGAGTTATCCAATGGCTAGTGCATTTTTCATTCCAGCAATTAACTTAATGGGCGCAGGCTGCCTAACTGATGCAGCTGACAGCATCAAATCTCAAGGCTTCAAAAAAGGCCTAATCGTTACTGATAAAGTGCTAAACCAAATTGGTGTTGTGAAACAAGTTCAAGATCTTCTTAACGAACGTGAAGTTGCTACTGTTATATTTGACGGAACTCAACCAAACCCAACAACTGGTAACGTAAAAGCGGGTCTTGAACTGCTTTCTGCAAATGAGTGTGATTTTGTAATCTCTCTTGGTGGCGGTTCTCCACACGATTGTGCTAAAGGCGTAGCTCTTGTTGCGGCTAACGGCGGTCAAATCGGCGATTACGAAGGCGTAGATCAATCAGCAAAACCAATGCTGCCACTTATCGCAATCAACACGACTGCAGGTACGGCTTCTGAAATGACTCGCTTCTGCATCATCACTGATGAAGCTCGTCACATCAAAATGGCTATCGTAGATAAGCACACGACTCCACTTATCTCTGTAAATGACCCAATGCTAATGCTTGCTAAGCCTGCTTCTCTAACAGCAGCAACAGGTATGGACGCACTGACTCACGCAATCGAAGCTTACGTTTCTATCGCGGCAACGCCAATCACTGACGCGGTAGCGATTAAAGCGATTGAACTAATCCAAGCGCACCTACGTACAGCAGTTGCAAACGGTGACGATCTTGAAGCTCGCGACCAAATGGCTTACGCACAGTTCATGGCAGGTATGGCATTTAACAACGCTTCACTTGGCTACGTACACGCAATGGCACACCAACTAGGTGGTTTCTACGACCTTCCACACGGTGTATGTAACGCAGTACTTCTTCCTCACGTACAACGCTACAACGCACAAGTATGTCCTGAGCGCCTACGTGATGTTGCAAAAGCAATGGGTGTTGATGTTGAAGGTATGAGTGCTGAAGACGGTGCTAACGCTGCTCTTGAAGCAATCAACGTACTTTCTAAAGATGTTGGTATCCCTGCTGGTCTTAAAGACCTTGGCGCGAAACTAGAAGACATCTCTGTTCTTGCTGATAACGCACTTAAAGATGCTTGTGGTTTCACTAACCCTAAACAAGCAACGCACGAAGAAATTTCTGCAATCTTTGAAGCTGCTATGTAACGTTTAGTTACCCTTGCCCTAATCAAAGCCCTGAATTCTGTTCAGGGCTTTTTCATTTCATGTCTATATTCGCGTCCGATTTCATCTCTACTTTGCATTGCTAATGCTGCCAATTAACAATAAAACTGTGCTTGATTACAAATAATTGCGCTCAAGAACTAACCAACTCTAATTCCTTTGTTATTGTTAATTGAAATAAAGCATAGCAAGGACATCGAATGCCGACTCAAATACAGCTTTTTGGATACAAAAGTTACATGAAAGCGCTCAAAGTAGCGGCGAAAGTGATTCCTATGCCTAAGCCCACACTATTTACGGGCGTGGGATCATCGATAGAGTTGTGTGAAGCGATATCACTCATTGGGATAAAAAAGCTACTGCTTGTCACAGATGAAAGCATTGTGCGATTAGGCTTACTCAAACCGATCCAACAGGCACTTCAAGACAGTGGTGTGGAAATGGCCATTTTTAGCCAAGTCCAACCCGACCCTACCTATTTACAAGTGGAAGCAGGGCTAAGAATTTACTTGCGCTGTGAGTGTGATGGTATTCTTGCGGTTGGAGGTGGCTCGCCCATAGATACCGCCAAAGTCATCGCGGCAAAAGTTCATAACCCAAAACCGATTCATAAACTTGCCGGATTGTTTCGAGTATGGAAAACCCCTGCCCCTCTATTTGCAATTCCAACAACCGCTGGAACTGGATCTG
This sequence comes from Vibrio sp. 03-59-1, assembly GCF_013114135.1. Classification (NCBI taxonomy): domain Bacteria; kingdom Pseudomonadati; phylum Pseudomonadota; class Gammaproteobacteria; order Vibrionales; family Vibrionaceae; genus Vibrio; species Vibrio sp. 03-59-1. The sequence continues at coordinate 255,366 of NZ_VTYA01000002.1, read as the reverse complement.
AAGTGACGATTGCCGCCGTGGTGTCAGATCCGGACTCTCATCAGAAAACGCCTTTAATTGATCCCAAACTTGTTCCCATGATGGCCGCTCTCGATCCTAGCATCATGGCAGGTCTTCCCCGCCCAATCACGGCGGCGACCGGGATGGATGCGCTCACTCATGCGATTGAATCTTACCTATCTATGAACGCAACAAATGAGACCAACGGTTATGCGCTAGCAGCGGTCAAACTCGTCATGACAAACCTACCCCTAGCCTATGAAAATGGTGAAAACTTAGTGGCCAGACAAAACATGGCTATAGCGTCTTACTACGCTGGCCTTGCCTTTACGAAAGCGAGCTTGGGTTACGTACATGCTATATCCCATAATCTCGGTGCGTTATACGGTGTGCCTCACGGGCTTGCAAACGCTATTGTTCTACCCTACGTTTTAGACTTTTCCCAACATGCAGCACAGCCTCAATTGGCTGAACTATTTCGCGCCACCAGCAACTCAAATGAAGAGATGTCAGAATCAGAACAAGCGCAAGCTTTCATTCAACTTGTCCGACAATTGCAGCTACAATTAAAAATCCCAGCAACGCTAGATATGTTGGTTGAAAATGATATATCACATTTGGCGAAACTTGCTCTCAAAGAAGCTCACCATAACTACCCTGTCCCTGTTTATATGGGCAAAAAGCAGTGCGAACAACTTTTAAGATCCATGATGACTCCAGCCACTGTCATGGATGAAGCCCTGCCAGAGCCAAAATAGTAACTTGGCAATATAGTGACCTAACAATATCGTGACCTATCTAAAGTGAAGAGTTAAACTTGGCGCCTCACATTGCAGGTGCCTTGTTTCACCATTGCCAATTATCACTACTCGCTCAAAAAGATAGAAAACCATGCACAGCTCAACAGACTGCTTTACCCCTTTCAATCAATCCATTGAAACCTATACTTTTCCTGAGCGTTTTACGTTTCCATTTTACTATCAACCACATCCCTTGTGCATTCTGGCTGCTGAACAACTTCAACAGCATTTGCTCTCTCAAACAGAATGGCAACATAATTTCGGTGTAGCCGAAGATGCGCAAGATCCAGCAGCACCCGCAATAGGAAAAATGTTCGGTGTGTTGGTTGTCGAGAATCCTCAAGGCGAGATCGGCTTCCTTTCTGCTTTTTCTGGAAAAATTGCAGACCGCAACTTACTGCCTCATTTTGTGCCACCTGTGTTTGATATGTTGGCTGAAGATGGCTTTTTCAGAAACGAACTCGATGAAGTAACCCAAGTAAGCAAGAGGTTGAAAGAGCTACAAGCAGATCTCAAAATTGATGAATACGAACGACACCTTGCATCAGAAACAGCCAATTCATTAGCGGAAATTGAAGCTCATCGCAACTTGATGATTGAGGGTAGAAAATCGAGAAAGGAACGACGAGCTCAAGATGAAACGAATTTAACCGATGACGACTTTACCGCTCTCAGTATTCAACTGAGCAGAGAGAGTGTCGCAGAAAAAAATCAGCTCAAAGCCCTTAAATCACACTGGCAAGAGAGAATTGATCTCGCGCAGCAGCAATTACTGAGCGTCACGGATCCAATAATTGAACTAAAACAGACCCGTAAGCAACTTTCCAATGCTTTACAAAACAAGCTGTTCGATCAATATCGATTCTTAAAGATCGATGGCGAAGAAAAAAGCTTAGGGGCGATTTTCAAGCAGATGCCAAACCACGTTCCACCCGCAGGTGCTGGCGAATGTGCGGCACCAAAACTGCTGCAATTTGCTTTTAAACATAAGATGAAGCCTATCGCAATGGCTGAATTTTGGTGGGGCAGCGCACCTAAATCGGAAATACGTCAACATAAAAAATTCTACGCAGCATGTATGGGGAAATGCCACCCCATATTAGGTCACATGCTTGAGGGAATGGAGATTGATGATAATCCACTACTGAATAACCCTGCCGAAGGAAAAACTGTCGAGATTATTTATCAAGATGACGACATCGCAGTTGTAAACAAACCCGCCGAATTCCTTTCTGTTCCAGGGAAAACCATCGAAGATTCTGTTTATCTACGCATGAAACAACAATTTCCCGATGCAACAGGGCCGCTCATTGTGCACCGTTTAGACATGTCGACATCTGGATTAATGGTGATTGTTCTTTCAAAACGAGCAAACAAAAGCTTACAAAAACAGTTTATCAGCCGTAGTGTCAAAAAACGCTATGTCGCACTTATTGATGGTGAATTAGAGCAAGATGAAGGCGTGATTACACTACCAATGCGCGGTGATCTCTACGACCGACCAAGGCAGTTAGTATGCTTTGAACATGGAAAACCCGCCGAGACCAAGTGGCAAGTGGTGGAACGTCAATCTGGTAAAACCAAAGTTCATCTGTATCCAAAAACAGGTAGAACCCATCAACTGCGTGTCCATTGTGCCCATCATTTAGGTTTAAACATGCCAATTGTTGGGGATGATTTGTATGGTTTAAAAGCAGATCGTCTTCATCTGCATGCTGAAACTCTAGAGCTTGAACACCCGATCACAAAAGAAATTATGCAATTTCAAGCTGACGCTGACTTTTAAAATGAAGAAAGGGGGGAGAAATGTGGTCACTCCCCCCACTTATTTCAGCCGTGCGTTACTTACGCCATTTCATGTACTAGCCAATCTAAAATACTTTTCAGCTCTCTATCAGACATTGCTAATAGGCGATCCCCCACATACCACTCTATCATTGACTGATCTGGCAATGCCGTAATTTGCGGGTAACCGAGCCAAATACCTTTCTCTTCAGCGAGTCGGTTACGCAGAACCAGAGCATTCTCATAGCTAACGGGCAGATAGAAATGCAGCATATTTGCCTGCGGTTGTGATGGGTTTAAAGTGAATAAAGGATATTCAGAGAATAACTGATAGATCTGTTGCGTGCGTTCATATAGAGCAGGCATCTGTGTAAGTCTTTCATCAAACTGCATCGCCGCAGAGGCAATATAGGGACTGCGATGATAAACATTTCCCCCTTGCCTTTTCATCCACATCGACGCTTTTTCAATAAACGCTTTATCTCCTAATAACAGCGAGCCCCCCAAACCATTAATGCCCTTATACAACGAGACATAAGCGGTATTAAAGCCTTGAGCAATTTCTTGGTAGCTCTTCTGGTAGTACGCCGCACACTCCCACAAACGAGCGCCATCCATGTGTAAATGGATCCCTTGCTGCAAACAGTGATCTTTGACGGCTTGTAACTCATCCCACTTAGGTAACTGACCACCAATTTCACGCATCGGCAACTCGTATAAAACAGCTGCGATATCATCAGGCCAATGAGTAAGATCACTCACTCCCCATGTTCTAAATGGATCGCCAATGGGAAGAATATTAAACCGATTTTGAAGTTGATAACCTTGCCGTTCATGGCAATAGATATGGCTTGAAGGGTGCATCGCGACTAAATTATTGTTCTTCTCTTGGCAAACAAGTTGAAGAGCGGTTGGTTGAGTCATTGTGCCTGTCACAACAAAAACCGCAGATTCAAAACCAAGTAAATCCGCGACTTTTTGTTCAAAACCTTGTATTAATTCCCCTTCCCCATAAATGTCATGTTCAACATTATTCGCTTCACACCACTGAGCCATTTTCTGAAATAGTAATGCAGGCGAAAGCTCCTCATTCCCTGAAACCACCACATTGCACTGAGCACGTAAATCCTTCGCCATTTCTCTGTCCTTATTTATTCAATTCAACAGCAGCAGATTACCATGATCAGATGGAATCAAACATAAAACGTCTTTCAAAAACAGAGGTTAGCCAATGCCATTATTCATCGTTCCAAACAACAAAGCCCTCATTACCATTAATCGATGATGAGGGCTTATTGAGTCGAACAATAAATGACTATCTAAACGTGAGTATAAAGAGCAAATCGTTCACTCTAGAAGAAACCCAGTGGATTAACATCATAGCTAATCAACAAGTTCTTGGTATTTTGATAGTGATCTAGCATCATTTTATGAGTTTCACGTCCAATACCTGACTTTTTGTAACCACCAAATGCAGCATGTGCTGGATAGGCATGATAGCAATTTACCCAAATACGACCTGCTTCTATGTTCCTTCCCATTCGATAAGCTAAGTTCGCGTCACGAGTCCATACACCCGCACCAAGGCCATATTCGGTATCATTAGCTATTTCCAACGCTTCTGCTTCATCTTTGAAGGTCGTAATTGCAATCACTGGCCCAAATATCTCTTCTTGGAAAACTCGCATTTTATTGTGGCCTGCAAGCATAGTCGGCTGGATATAGTAACCTTTGTTTAGTCCTTCTTCTTGCTGGGCGATCTCACCGCCTATCAAGACTTCCGCACCTTCTTGCTTACCAATTTCTAGGTAGCTCAAGATCTTATCAAACTGCTCTTGTGATGCTTGTGCTCCAACCTGACAGTCAGTGTCCAGTGGGTTTCCTTGCTTGATCGTTTGAGCTCGCGCCACCACTTTGGCAATGAATTTGTCATAAACAGATTCATGGATCAGCACACGAGATGGACACGTACATACCTCCCCTTGATTGAAAAAGGCGAGTAGCATCCCTTCGATACATTTATCTAGATAGGCATCTTCGTGATCAAAAATATCTGGGAAGTAGATATTTGGCGATTTGCCTCCTAACTCAACAGTGGATGGAATCAGACTCTCTGCTGCACATTTCAAAATATGGTGCCCAACATCGGTGGAGCCTGTAAATGCAAGCTTGGCAACACGGTTACTGGTTGCAAGAGCCTGCCCCGCTTCGGCACCGTAACCATTCACGATATTCACCACACCAGCAGGAAGAAGATCGCCTATTTTTTCCATCAGAACAAGAATCGAGGTGGGTGTTTGTTCTGCTGGTTTCAAAACCACACAACAGCCTGCCGCAAGAGCCGGAGCTAATTTCCAAGCCGCCATCAGCATTGGGAAATTCCATGGAATGATCTGCCCAACCACGCCGACAGGTTCAGGGAAATGATAAGTCGCGGTGTTTGAATCTAATTCAGCCGCAGAACCTTCTTGTGCTCGAATGCACCCAGCAAAATAGCGAAAATGATCAACCACCAATGGTAAATCCGCCGCAAGCGTTTCACGAACCGGTTTGCCATTTTCCCAAGTTTCTGCCACTGCTAGCTCTTCAAGGTGTTGCTCAACGCGGTCAGCAATTTTCAGTAAAATATTTGAACGTTCAGTAACACTCGTTGCTCCCCAAGAAGCCCTAACCGCATGCGCAGCATCCAGTGCCAAATTAATATCCGCTTCTCCTGAGCGCGCCACTTGGCAATAGACTTCACCATTAACGGGCGATTTATTTCCAAAGTATTCACCGCCAACAGGTTTGACCCACTCACCGCCAATGTAGTTGTCATAATGAGACTTAAAGCCAACAACAGCATTTTCAGTTCCAGGTTGAGCATAAATCATAGTGAGATCCCTCTTTTTATGTGTTCACAATGTGTCAGTTTGATTAATTTGTCTTTCGATTTAGTGTTTTAAACGGACTTCAATTTTGCGCTTGTTCATTTTCTATAACGCAATTCACAGACCAAGTTTGCGCCTCTTGTTGTTAATTAATTGTAAAGCTATGATTACCAAACGATAACAAACGACAGTTATAATGGTTGAACACCAGTTCTAAAGCGCAGCTCACTGTTCAAGTGTCCCAAAATGGCACACCCTCACTGTCTCAACTTGGAACAGTCATGGATCTAAATTCAACTCAGCAGATAGATTGGCTAACCTCCTCTTGGAATAGGAGTTCTGAAGCGGGATTAAAACAGCGCCGTCTACCAGAAGATATTCGACTCGCGAAATCTCAAGTTTCCGAACGTAGAGAGATCGTATCGGCACTGATTAGCGCCGTTAAAGAGCATGCTTTACCGCTGTTTAATCAAATGTTTGCTCGAACAGACAGCCGTTTGATCCTCACTGATATTGAGGGCGTGATTATTGGATCGTGGGGGCAAGAGCGCTTTAAAGAGAAACTAACCTCAATTGCACTGGAGACAGGCGTCTATTGGCGTGAAAACCTCAAAGGGACCAATGCGATTGGAACGGCAATTGTCGAAGCAAAACCCGTCTCGATTATTGGCGATCAACATTTCATTCATCAGCACCGCTTTATTAGCTGTTCAGCCAGTCCTGTTTTCGATTTCCAAGGGAACATGCTAGGCATTTTAGACATCACAAGTGAACAGCAAATCCATAATGCATCCACTCAACTGTTGGTTCAAAATATGGTTCAACTCGTCGAAAATAATTTGTTGTGCAAAGTGCCGAACGGCTCAGTACGCATGGATCTTGCTCTTGACCAATCGTTACTAACCAGTGGATGGCAAGGGATTGTGATTGCTAATGAAGATGGAAAAATTGTCGCACATAATAGCGTTGCATCTCAGCTACTCAACAATCACGTGATCTTAGGACAGCCTTTAGATTCTGTTGTTCAAACCTATCAAGAGAATCAACCACTCACACATCAGCAAGAAAAGTCTGATCTGGTGTATGCGGTTCATTCGCTTAAATCCGCCCCCAAAAGCGTCAAATTGGCCACTTACTCCCCTTCTTGCCCACTTCATGATGGTGATGACAATATTGAACACGCGTGGCAGCAAGCGAATAAAGTCATCAATAAAAATATTAGTTTGCTCATCCTAGGGGAAACAGGTGTGGGTAAAGGTGAATTTGTAAAACATCTCCACCAGCAAAGTGATAGAAAACGGTCTCCACTCATCACGGTCAACTGCGGCGCACTTCCAAAGGAACTCATTGAATCTGAATTATTTGGGTATGCCCCGGGAGCTTTCACTGGAGCTAGCCCAAAAGGTTATCAGGGAAAAATCCGCCAAGCCGATAAAGGTATTCTATTTCTCGATGAAATTGCTGACATGCCATTAGAAGCACAGTGCCGCTTATTACATGTATTACAAGAAAAAGAGGTGGTTCCCATTGGCTCTAACCACTCAACAAAAGTAGACATTCAAATTATTGCAGCAACTCATAAAAACCTTGAAAAACTGGTGTCTACAGGAGAATTTCGACAAGATCTCTTTTATCGACTCAATGGGCTGATGTTCACTCTTCCAGCACTTCGCGAACGACAAGATAAATCTGGACTGATTGATAAAATCCATGCCAAGTACAGCTCCGCAGAGCAAACCATTTGTCCTCATTTGATGCAACTTTTGCAGAACCACTCATGGCCCGGAAATATCAGGGAACTCGATAACCTAATTAAAGTGTCTGCTCTCCTTTCTGAAAGTGACACTCTCGTTTTAGATGACCTCCCGAGTCACCCAAAGCAACTATTAATGACGGCATCAGCGCCACACCAACCCTCATCAGAAATAAAAGCAGACGATCTAAAAACGACAGTTGAAGAAAAACTCGTACAAACCTTTCAAGCAAATCAAGGCAATATTAGTAAAACATCTCGAATGCTGGGCATTAGCCGTAATACACTTTATCGAAAGCTAAAAAATCTTGGTTATTCAACTAAATAGAACTCTAGATTTGGTGATGTCCCTGTTCTTAATTTCGAATCATGCCCCTTAGCGGTATATATTAAAAATCATATAATTTACACTGTTCATACTTTCTAGAGTTAGACACGACTCATTGCTTACTAATGAGTAAAGAAACCTGACGGGAATGACAAGTAATTATGACAAACAAAAAAGTATTGATTCTATTCGCACACCCTTCCCAACACCGTTCTGAGGTCAACACTCCAATATTCAATGCCGCCAAAAATATTGAAGGGGTCACCACCGTCGATCTCTATCATGAATACCCGACTTTCAATATCAATATTGATAAAGAACAGCGTCGCTTACTTGAACATGATGTGATCATTTTTCAATTCCCACTCTATTGGTATTCAACTCCTGCTATTTTAAAAGAGTGGCAAGACTTAGTATTAGAGTATGGCTTTGCTTATGGAGCCGAGGGAAAAGCATTGAAAGGAAAAACCCTATTCTGCTCCCTGACCGCAGGTGGTAAAGCCGATGCTTATCAAACCGACGGCTACAACCATTTTACGATTCGTGAATTGCTTTACCCAATTGAGCAGATGAGCGCGATGACCAGTATGACTTATTTGGCTCCCTTAGCGCTATTCGGGGCGCGTACCGCAGCAGAAGAGAGTCGACTTGATCAACATATTAATCAGTGGACTCAGTTGCTCACCGCTTTAGTTAACGACAAAGTTGATATGGAAAAAGCAAGCCAAGTCGAAAAATTAAATCATCACCTTAACGACATCATTCATAAGGACTAACCGATGACAGGCTATTTTCTACAAGCGTTCATTTACTTAGTTGCTGCGGTCATTGCCGTTCCTATTGCTAAGCGTTTAGGGCTCGGCTCTGTATTAGGCTATCTCATTGCTGGTGTCGTTATCGGCCCTATTATTGGCTTAGTGGGTGAAGAGACAACCACCATTCAACATTTTGCGGAATTTGGAGTGGTCATGATGCTATTTTTGGTGGGCTTAGAGCTTGAACCAAAAATGCTATGGGCGATGCGCAACCGCTTAATGGGATTGGGTGGGCTTCAAGTTGGCGGTACCACCATTGTCGTGATGGGGATTGCACTCTACTTTGGTCAACCTTGGACTATCGCACTCACCATAGGTTTAGTTTTCGCTCTCTCATCCACCGCGATTGTATTACAAACCTTTAATGAGAAAGGATTAAGTAAAACGGAAGGCGGTCAAAATGCGTTCTCTGTACTGCTTTTCCAAGATATTGCCGTCATTCCAATGTTGGCTTTCATACCATTACTCGCTCTGCCAGAATTAATCGAACAAGCTCAAAGCGTCGCCGCCAATGCTGCTGAGCATCACGAAGAACTAAGCCTTGTTGCAGGGCTCCCAGGGTGGGCATACGGACTTGTGATTACGGTTTCTATTGCTAGCGTCGTTGTTGGCGGACACTTTTTAAGTCGTCCACTTTTCCGCTTTGTTGCGAGCTCAGGGCTACGAGAGATTTTTACTGCCACGGCATTAATGTTGGTCATTGGCATCGCGGCTTTAATGAGCTTGGTTGGGCTATCCCCTGCTTTAGGTACTTTCCTGGCGGGCGTTGTGCTGGCAAACAGTGAGTTTAGACATGAATTAGAATCCAATATTGACCCATTTAAAGGACTGCTTTTAGGCTTGTTCTTTATTACGGTTGGCGCTGGCATTGACTTTGGGATCCTGCTCGATGAGTTTGGACTCATCATCGGCCTCACCGTCGGAGTGATGGCATTGAAAGCCTTGGTTCTCTACCTGCTTGCTTTCACTTTTCGAATCAAAAACAGTGACCGCTGGTTGTTCACCCTCAGCCTTGCTCAAGCCGGGGAATTTGGCTTCGTTCTGTTGAGTTTCACAGTACAAAATCATGTCCTACCTGTGGATATTGCTCAGACACTGTCTCTTGTAGTCGCGCTGTCGATGTTTTTAACTCCAGGGTTATTTATTCTTTTCGATAAGGCTATTTTGCCACGTTTTCAACAGCAATCGAATCAACGAGAAGCCGATAGCATTGAAGAGAAAGGCACTGTGATCATCGCTGGCATTGGTCGATTTGGTCAAATAATCAATCGAATGTTAGTTTCAAATGGGGTAAAAACGGTTGTTCTTGATCACCAAGCGGATCAAGTTGATCTCATGCGCCAAATTAAAACCAAAGCGTATTTTGGTGATGCGACTCGTCCCGATCTACTGCATACTGCTGGCATTGAAGAGGCCGCGATGATTGTGGTTGCCATTGATAATCAAGAGAGCAACCTTGAGTTGGTGAAATACGTTAAGCACACCTATCCAAAAGTAAAAATATTGGCACGTGCATTTGACCGTGGTCATGGCTACTTATTACGCCAAGCGGGAGCGGATTATATTGAATCTGAAACCTATCACTCAGCACTCGAAATTGGTGCAGAAGCAATGCGCTCACTCGGCCATCATCCCTTCTTTGTAGAGCAACAAAAATCGACCTATAAAAATACGGAAGAAAAACAGTCCGATATTTTATATCAAGCGTGGGCGGATGATTCTGAAGGTGATCGCTTTGATAACAACTACCGTAAATTATTTATGGAGCTTGAAGACAATATCAAACATGCGATGACCAAAGATCGCTCAGACAAACATACACGCAATGAGCGAGGTTGGACGCCACCACCAAAAGGTTACGCCGACGACCTTTCTGAAGACTAACGCTATTAGCGCACAAATAGATAAACACTAATAAGCGGGTTTTAAACGTTAATTTCGAATTACTTTTTAAACTCGCTGATACCGAGTCATCCAATTTTCATTCAAGATATCGTTACAAGCATCTTCTATCTAATTTTAGATTCAACCAAAAATATAAGAGTATTATGAGTTCCATCGCAACGAATAAATCAGATTCATCCCTTGCATACCAACTATTTAAAATGACTTGGCCAATGATGTTTGGGGTTCTATCTTTAATGAGTTTTCAGCTCGTGGATAGTGCATTCATTGGGCAACTCGGGGTTTTGCCTCTTGCTGCTCAAGGTTTCACTCTCCCAGTGCAAATGGTTATTATCGGGATTCAAGTAGGCTTAGGGATTGCCACGACAGCGGTCATTTCCAGAGCAATTGGGGCGCAGCAAACTCGTTATGCTAAGCAACTTGGTGGTTTGATCCTAATGATTGGCGGAATCGGTGTTGCGCTGATCTCTGGGATATTGTGGTTGATTAGAGAGCCTCTTTTGAGCTTGCTCAGCGCACCGGATTCCGTTTACCCGATCATTGATAGCTATTGGCCGGTATGGTTAGCCAGTGCGTGGGTCGGGGCTTTCCTATACTTCTTTTATAGTATTTGCAGAGCGAACGGAAACACAATGCTCCCTGGAACCATGATGATGGTCACGAGTGCAATCAACCTGGCGCTTGATCCCCTTTTCATTTTTACCTTCGACCTTGGTATCAATGGTGCCGCTTTGGCAACTGTGGCTGCTTTTGGTATTGGTCTATTGATCGTTGCCCCTCAAGTCACTCGCAAACATTGGGTGAGTTTTGATTGGAGTGATCTCAACATTGCTTCTAGCATTCGCTCGATTACGAACATTATGGGGCCAGCAATGACAAGCCAATTGTTGCCACCTCTCTCTTCAATGCTCGCCACAAAGCTCCTTGCGAGTTACGGCACCGCCGCCGTTGCTGCTTGGGCGCTTGGATCTCGATATGAATTTTTTGCGATCGTCTCTGTATTAGCGTTAACCATGTCAATGCCTCCGATGATCGGGCGTTTACTTGGAGCCAATAAAATTGCCGAAATTCGTCAGCTTGTCAGTATTGCTTGTCGCTTTGTTATTGGATTTCAATTTGTTATTGCGCTGATCACCTTTTTCATCTCAAGCCAACTTGCCGGGCTAATGACCAGCGATGCAAGTGTTGAAGCAATCCTAAATTCTCACCTGATGATTGTTCCCCTCAGTTTAGGTCCATTGGGGATCTGCATGTTGATGGTGTCGGTCTCTAACGCCCTTGCGAAGTCATACACTGCCCTTACGATTTCAGCACTACGCTTATTCGCGTTCTTCTTACCTTGTTTATGGTTAGGGGCTCTCGTGGCTGATATACAAGGGCTATTTGTAGGTGCATTAGTGGGGAATATTCTTGCAGGCGTAACCGCTTGGGTCATGTATCAAAAGATCATAACCAAAATAGAGAAAGCAGCGGTAAGTCACTAGATTTAGAAACAGTAAACGAAAAAGGAGCGAACTCGCTCCTTTTTTATTCCTTGATAAGAATCATGATTGGAATTGTTTAATCAAGCGTTGCAGTGCTTCTATGTCGTCCACTAAGCGGCTTGTACGGGCAATGGAACTCTCAGATGTTGCGGATGTTTCATCTGCCAGTTCTTTAATATTCGCCACATTGTGATTGATCTCATTGGTCACTGTTGCTTGTTCTTCAACCGCAGCAGCAATTTGATGGCTACTATCAGAGACTTTGAATAACTTCTCGGATATTTGATTCAACACTTCGCCTGTATCATCTGCACGCATTTTGCATTGTTCAGACAACACTTCACCACGCTCCATTGCGCTTACGGCTTCCGTTGCAGTCTGTTGAAGCTGAGTAATCATCTCTTGAATCTCATTGGTTGAATCGCCCGTTTTCGATGCTAGATTTCGAACTTCATCAGCAACAACGGCAAATCCACGCCCTGCTTCACCTGCTCTGGCCGCTTCAATTGCAGCATTCAAAGCCAGTAAATTCGTTTGATCAGAAATACTACTGATCACTTCAAGAATACTTTCTATTTTCTGACTATTTAATGAAAGTTGATGTATGACCTTTCTTGAATTATCTAGCTCACTTGCAAGTTCATTCACCGAACTAATCGTCGCGGATATACACTCTAAACCTTTGGCTGACTCTTCATTGGCTTCTTCAGTAAGCCTTGAAGCAGCGGCTGCGCTACTTGCCACTTCATGGATTGAATGCGTTAACTCTTCAACGGCGGTGGCTACCTGCTCCGTTTCTTGGCATTGCTGATTTAAACTTTGCCCCATTGACTGAATCGTTCCAAACTCATCTTCAGCAGAGATCAAAATCTTTCCAGCAGTATCCGTCGCACGCCCCGAAACCGCTCGCAACTCAGATTTTTTCATCAATAAAGCAAGCTCGATTTCAGAGTAATCATCAAAGCAACCAGTGTAAGGTTTTTCCATTAACGGATTGGAATATGAGTCTTGAGCTATTTTTCTAAGCACTTTAAAACGCTTATTCTGAAGCGCTGTAACGCCCCCAAGAGCACACGTTAATACAAGCCCAATAGCACCGAATAGTATTTGTTGTTGCGAAGCAATCAACCCAACAAATAACGCCAAAAATGCAGCAAAGAAGACATACTGAATAAAATGATAAGAAATGCGCTTACCAATATTCATCTTCCCTTTGTTCATATTGGCATAAAGTTGACTCGCGCGTTCAGTTTGAGCTTCTGTTGGTCTCGATCTTACTGATTGATACTCAACAGTTTCGCCATCTTCACCTTTAATCGGAGTAACAAAAGCGGATACCCAATAATGCTTATCACCTTGGCATTGATTTTTTACCAATCCCATCCAGCTCTTTCCTGCTTTCAAGTATTGCCACATTTGTGCAAAGGCTTGCTTGGGCATATCACTATGGCGCACTACATTGTGAGGCTTACCGATCAACTCATCCATTTCATACTCAGCTACGTGACAAAAATCATGGTTAGCATAAGTAATTAAACTTGAAGGATCGGTAGTAGAGATTAAATTTGCATCTTTTGCATATTCTTTATTGAAGTCATTTCTCATATGTGACTTATTCCTACTAAATAATCCTTTATTGATGATTTTGTACATATAACATGTAAAAAAATCACCAATAATGATTACTATCAATATAAGCCATAAATTTATAAATATTCTCAATATTAAGATTTATTGCATCTATTTATTTTTAAATACCCACTTAAATCAAACAAATTACTCTCAATTCATCGACTCTATTTGTCAGCAGGAAACACAACGCCCGTTTGAGATCTAATTTCAGTCAGTACTTTTGCCACAAGTAAAGAACGATCTCTCGCTTGAGTATTTACAGTATTGGCCCTGACCTGCTCAGCAAAAATATTTGCTTCATAGAACATGCGATTTTCTTGTTGCTCTACGCTTAAATCCGTTTTCAAACCACCGCGCTCAATCTTGATTACATCATTGCAAATTGAGATCATATTAACGTGTAAGCAAGCTTGTTCACCTTGGATCTCACTTGGAAGAAACGAGTCACTGGTTTTTGAATGGAGTATGGTTGCATCGAACCCATCATAACCAAGAATTACACTTCCATTTCCATCCACGCCTGAATCCAGTAAGTGTGCAGTGGCTTGAATCGATCTCGGCTCACCAAACAACTCTAATGTAGCACCTAAGCAGTAATAACCAATGTCCATGATTGAACCATTAGAGAAGTCAGGATTAAACGTATTTGGATTTTCACCGTTCAGATATTTTGGATAGCGCGATGAATACTGGCAATAACTGATGAGCGCTTTGCGGATTGGGCCAATCTGTTGGAGGTTTTGCTTAAGAACCTGAAAGTTAGGTATAAACGGGGTCATGAATGCTTCAAAAAGAACCACATTGTTCTCTTCTGCTGTTTTGTACATCTCTTGCGCGAGTGCATAATTAGAGGCTAATGGTTTTTCACAAATTACGTGCTTCCTTCCTTTTAACATTTGAATCGATTGCGGGCCGTGAAAGGAGTTCGGACTTGCAATATATACCGCATCAAAAGCATCAGAGATGGCGAATTCATCTAATTGGTCAAAACAATGGTTCACATCATATTTGGCGGCAAAGTTTTCTGCTTGGACGAGGGAGCGAGAGTAAACGGCTGTAAGTTCGAACTCTCCCGTTTGCAACGCGCCTTGGATAAATTGCTCTGTTATCCAGTTAGTTCCAATTACTGCAAGCCTAATCATAATCTATATCTTCTCAATAGGTGTTTGCCGTAATTATGCCTTGTATTGCTCTTTTCGTCAGTGGTTTATAGCATATACAAAAAAGCTCATGGCGACTTGGCACATGAGCTTTAGAATTACTTATCGAATCTTTGCTTTGAAGCGATCAGTTACGATAGCTTAAAGAACGACAGTTGTTGTTTTTGTTGCTCAGCAAGACGAGATAACTCATTACTTGCGCTTGCACTCTGGCTAATTCCTGTCACATTCTGATTCACAAGTTCAGACATGTTCACCACATTACGGTTAATATCTTGAGTCACTTGCGACTGCTGTTCTGCTGCTGTTGCCACTTGAGTGTTCATGTCGTTAATATCAGTCACAGACTCTGTGATACCGACTAATGCATCATTCGCTTGACCCGTTAACGCTTTATTGCGCTCTAGCATATCTAAGCTCGTGAGCATGCTCTCATTTGCTAGACCTGATTGATTTTGTAACTCTTCGATGATCGTTTGGATTTCTTGTGTAGAATCTTGCGTACGTGCCGCAAGTAAACGAACTTCGTCTGCTACAACAGCAAAACCACGGCCAGATTCACCAGCACGAGCGGCTTCAATGGCGGCATTCAGTGCTAATAAATTTGTCTGTTCAGATACACCACGAATCACTTCGATAACATCATTGATCTGCTCTGACTGCTCTTTTAATTTGCCTACAACTACTGCCGCATCACTTAATGCTGTGCCCATTTGTTCGCTAGCGTCAGCACTTTGAGCAAATACATCCAAACCAGCTTTCGCAAGTTCATCCGCTTGACGGGCCGTTGAATCTGCAGCCGTTGCGTTATCACTGACATTATCAGCCGTGCTCGACAGTTCATTAACCGCCGAAGCCACTTGTTCGATTTCACTTAGCTCTTGGTTTGCATTCGATTCTGCTTGGGTCATTACGGCCGCAAGCTCTGTTGATGCAGAAGCAACGTCTTCACTGATACGAGTCAAAGCCTCAACAGTGCTATGAAGTTGAGCGGCTGTCGTATTCACATCTCGGCTTAATTGAGCGATTTCATTGTCACCATCGCTATCAGCACACACTGTCAGGTTGCCCTGGGCTAATTCACGAATAACAACTTGTAGTTTTTGAATCGGCGATACAATCAAACCAGATAACCACCAAGCAACAACAAGAGAACCCGCTAATACAGAAAGCACCATCAAAATCGCGTTGATTTCAACTTGCTTATTATTCTCTTCACTCTCGCGCATCGCTTGGCTTGCCGCAGTATTGACTTGTTGCGACAGTTTATTGATTGACTCAACCATTGTTTGACCAACACTGCGGTAACCAGCAATGAAATCATCATTACTTTGGTTCACAGACAACCCTTGATCACGACGGTTGAAGTAAGTTACCGCTCTCTCTGAGTACGACACGTAATCTGAAATGGCTTTACGAACAACACTGACTTCACGGCTGAAGGTTTGTCGGTCATCAATTTTATCCAGTTCTGTATTGATTGCCCGCATACCACTTTTTAGCTCAGTTAAAAAGTTTTGGCGGCGAGATGGATCATAGATCGAATATACAGCACTGATTCTAAGGGGATAAACTCTATCATCGATTTTTGCCAATTCATCCTTGTAGAAAACAATAGAATCAACATTTTCACTAATGATCTGTTGCTCTGCATCTAAATTGGATTTAGTGACCCATAAGGAAATAAATAGTGATAGGGCTGTAAATAATACTGGTAGCAGTATTTGGAACCGGATAGATGTGTTTTTTAGCGATAGCTGCATTAGTACCTCGATCTGTTGATTTATCGTCCTTGCGCAGAAATTCCTTTAAATTCTGGGTGCAAATATAGATCTAAATCACACTTTTGTCTAGGTATAATTCCACTAGTTTCATACACTTATTGACGATTTTATACAGCCAAATTATTGGCTATGACAGTATCTCGACATTTTCTTCCACCCAAAGAAAAACCCACTAAGCTTTCACTTAGTGGGTTTCCTATTCTTACTCGCAGCAATCCAGCTACTAAAAGTGCTCCATGCATCGAATCCTTGATAGTGTGCTGTAATCCTTCAGCGCAATCCATTTCATCGCCATCCTAGCGGTGTCCTTGGCTATCCAGCCTGTTAACTATCCTAGTTAACGCTCTTCACTTATCCTTAAGTGGTGTCCTTTATCCATCATCCTGATGGTATTTTCCTCAATCCTAGAGGTGGTCCATTAACTTTCCATAGTGCAACCATCCAAGTCGCATAGCTTCCAGCTAATGTCCTTTGCTTTCCATGCCAATAATTCTTCCTGAATTATCGAATCTTCGTCCTGAAGATGACCTATCCTTGGGCCTTTCCTGTTCCGTGTCTGCATCCTGCTGACAACATTAAGATTACGCCAACTTGAGTTTTCGACAATGATAAAATGCAGATATTTATCCAAGCATCATATTTAAATATCAACAAATAACTTATAAAACAACACCTTAAAACCGACACAAGCTATCGTCGACGTAATATAGTGACTTATACTTACGAGCTTGTAAGAGATCTCTTACAAACGATAGGGTGCAACTCTTATATTAGTAAATTCTCAACTACAAAATAGAGAGATCATGATCACATTAATTTCTTATCCGAACGATTGTCCTGGCAATTCACTCTCAAAACCCATTCTTGTCACCAGCTTTACAATCCTCATGCCTACCTATAAGTAATCTAAGCAAAAACAACAATTCTGGGATTAAGTAAGTTACAATTTGCATTCACTAATGATCTGGGCTTTTTTTTGTGACCATCAATACCTCTGCTAATTCCGTCATCGTACTCGATTTTGAAACAACAGGACTCTCCCCCAACCAAGGTGACCGAGCCATTGAAATTGGCGCGGTACATATACAAAATGGGGAAATTGTTGATACTTTTCAGCAACTCATGAACCCTGGGTTCCGAGTGAGTGGATTTATTGAGGGTTATACCGGCATTACAAATAGGATGCTCCAATCCGCAGCGCCCTGCGATGAAGTCATGGATCAATTTTGTGATTTTATTGGAGATCACAATTTGGTGGCGCACAACGCTTCATTTGATCAACGATTTTTAGATGCTGAATTGAATTTGATCAATCGACAATATAGTGGGAAATTCGCCTGTTCAATGCTAATTGCACGACGACTTGTACATGAATCTCCAACTCATAAATTGGGCGATTTAGTGCGATTTCTACAATTAGAGAATGATGGCGTATTTCACAGAGCATTAGCCGATTCAGAAATGACCGTTAACTTATGGCTCTACATGATCAACAAACTTATGGATCAGCACAACATCACTGACCCAAGCTTCCAGTTCATGCAGAAGATATCGAAGACAAGTAAATCTAACATCGGAAAGTTGTTAGCTAAGAAGTAAAAACATAATTAGAACGTATGAAGTGTGCTGTGAGTGCTAAGTTCATAGGAGCTAAGTTTGTAGGAGCTAAGTTTGTAGGAGCTAAAGCTTCACAGCACACAAAACATTAGAAAACGTTCAGATTAGACTCAACAATCAATCCTAAGCCAACTCTAGTTTGCCTGTGGTTGTAATCAATCATCGACTCGCCATATCCTTCCCACACTTGGAAATACAAGCCAGCAAATTTTGACAGAGGATAAGTGTACCCAACCTCAACATGGCCTTTATCGGTGCTAAAGTTATAGGCTGTTTTTAATTTAAAGTAGCCCGCTTTACCATGGTATTTCATCCACACTTCATAAGGTGGAATAAAATCCTCGATGTCTTTATTGTCTTTAAGGTTCGTCGCGTACCACCCCTGAAGGCCGAAATCTAATTTGGTATTCACACGTTCAATCGC
Source organism: Vibrio sp. 03-59-1 (assembly GCF_013114135.1). Classification (NCBI taxonomy): domain Bacteria; kingdom Pseudomonadati; phylum Pseudomonadota; class Gammaproteobacteria; order Vibrionales; family Vibrionaceae; genus Vibrio; species Vibrio sp. 03-59-1. The sequence goes on along the minus strand of NZ_VTYA01000002.1, from coordinate 237,009 downwards.
AATATACCCCATATCCCATGAGCGACTGGTAAGCGCTTCTTTACCATTTGATTGGTGCCTATAACCATATTCAATATTGTTGAAAATGCCGTACTTACCTTGATGCATCATGAACATCTGAGGTTTGTAGTTGGTTTCACGAAAAGGTGAACTGGCATCGGTATTACCAAGTTGCCAAAGCGATAGTTGAGTATATGAGGCCATTAATGTCCCATATTTCATTTGCACTAACGGAATGGCGAGCGAAAACTGATATTTAATCTCAGCTTTACTCATTTTATCCGCTTTGTTGTCATATGCTTCATCATAAACTTCTTGGTTAATGTCACTGGTGTAAGTTTGCATGAAATAGGTGTCATCGTAGATCGACAAGCTTTTATTAGATTTTGCATTTACGCTTACCGGTAGCGCTGCGCACAGAGCGATTATGACTATCGCTAATTCGTGCGTTCGGACAAATTGGATCATTTTTAACACCATAACTTAAGGGGCAGCTGCCTTTATTTGTAAATATTATCAACCTTTGCAGTGGATCTCTAGAGATCATACAAAGAAGATAAGTAAATACTCAACAAGCAATAGGTGTCACACGAGTTCGAGATCATTGAATAACTCAAACAGTTGGTGAGATTTGTAAGGTTTCGGTAAATACGCATCCATCCCTGCTTCAAAGCAATGCTGGATATCTTCGTCTAGCACGCTTGCCGTTAGCGCGATGATTGGCAACTTAGTGCTCCCCTGCTCTACTTCCCACTGACGAATGAGTTTTGTTGCTGTCAATCCATCCATTACAGGCATCATACAATCCATCAAAATCGCATCAAACTCTCCACCTTGAGTGATGGCATCGACGGCTTCTTGTCCATTACTGGTAATAAAATAGTCATACCCCCCCTTTTCTAGAAAGAAACTCGCAATTTTTTGATTCATTAAATTATCTTCAACAATCAAGACTCTCCGGTTCAACCCTCTTGTTTTTCCAACAGGAACCGTCTCTGCATTGATATCCGAATGATTGATTTTTGGTCCCCTATTCTCGACCAATGTATGCAGATGATTTCTAAAACGATTACCTAAAAATGGAAGCGTTATTTGTCCATGAGTACCTAAACCTGCCACAGGTTGTTTAAATAGATGATGCTGACAAACCAAAATCATGTTGCTAGGGTAACATTGCTGTAATTGTTGCAAGCACTTACTCAATGAGTGGTGAACAACATCGCAGTACAGCACCAAATCAACGTCATGTTTCACATCTAAGGCTTCTTCAGTGCTATGAACTTCAATGATATTAATCCCCAACAAATTGCATTCTGTTTTTATCTGAGACGTATATGTGAAGTGGTTATTGACTAATAAAGCACGTTTCAACTTGAGAGGTTCATTCCTGGCCTCACCTTTGAACGCCCCAACTGCAATTGAAAATTCAAAACAACTACCGACATTCTTGGTTGATCGTGCATGAATCGATCCCCCCATCAAGTTGACTAACTGTCGACAAATAGCAAGGCCTAATCCTGTCCCCCCAAACTGCCTAGTGATGCTGCCATCAGCTTGGGTAAACGGTTCGAAAATAGACTCCAATTTTTCGGCCTCAATGCCCATTCCGGTATCCGCTACAGAAAAATATAATTCCGCGCTTTCTGCACTGATTTCCTTATACTTCACTTCTGTTTTTATATGGCCGTTACGAGTGAATTTAATTGAATTAGACAGTAGGTTCATTAAAACCTGTCTGACACGGTGATCATCTGTGAATACCTGATCAGGAATCGCGGGATCAATGGAAATGAGTAGCTCTATATTTTGGCTGTTCGCTTTCGACAAGATTAAATTAACCGAGTCGTATACTGCTTCCTTAATATCAGAACCATGAGGATTTAATACCAAATTTCCGGACTCTATCTTGGATAAATCGAGGATGTCATTAAGCAGTACCAAAAGGGAGTGAGACGAAGAGTCTATATCATTAAGAACTTCCTTCTGATTAGAATTTAGCTGACTGTCAGATAAGATTTCGGTCATCCCGATAATGCCATTCAGAGGCGTTCTTATTTCATGTGACATATTGGCTAAAAACGCACTTTTCGCCTTATTCGCTAAAATAGCCGACTCTTTAGCCGCTAAAATCTGCAACTCATGCTCTTGCTGGAAAAGTATGATCTGATTAACTCTAAGGGCAAACTTAGTAAACTCATCATTTCCATCAATTTTTATTTGTTGAATTTCGCCCTTTCTCTCCTCAAGTGCCGACATCGTAGTTAATATTTTCGCTAACTTTCGATTAACTCGTAGAGAAGTGCTGGCTCCTAATATGCAAAGCATCACTATCACAAGCCCAACAAGTATAGAGAGTATTATCACTAAGCGCTGTTCGTACTCTATACGACTGGCTAGGTTCGACGATAACTGAGATGAAAATTGATTGATCGCTAACGACAATGACTCATAACGTTTTTCTAAAAGAGCAGCATGCAGTGTAAAGTCCGAGCCTTTTGTATCATTCGCTAACACTTTATTCCGAAAAGCTTGCCCACTCTGAAAGTCGGTTTGGGAAAATAACAGAAGCAATTTTTCGACCTGCTCCTTACTTGCTCCGGAAGATATAAACTGTTCAAGATACTGCTGCTGCCTTTCGATGGCTTGATATACAAGAGGTGAGTTATCGAGTAGATGATCAGGATTAATCGCTAAATCACTAATTAACCATGCCTCTTTCTGAAGCCAGTAAGATAGCCAGGACAGATCATCTAAAGCGCGATCTGAAATGTAAGTAAATTCAGATAATGGAATGAACAATGACTGACTGACTTGCTCCAATAGATCGCGAGTTAAATCAAAGATCCAATAGCCGGTATCCGTAACTTCAGTAACCTCTAAAATAGCGAGTTCATCGATAGCGTCTTTTAACTCATCAACATTGGATTTGTGCTCTTCAAGGATTTGATTATTAGCTGAACTTGTAAAATAAAACTGCACTTTCTCCAATTCAATATTAATCGGCTGTGACAATTCATTATTGCGAGAGTGAGTATTTAAGGCTTTACGTACTAAATTAGATACATTATCTACCGATTTCATCGCTTCTATTTTTTCAGATAAAATAGAGTACCGTTTCAATTTTTCTTTATTACTGAGAATCTTATCTACGGCAAACGCACTGATTATCAACGCTGAAATTGATGTAATAATAGTCAAACGAGCTTTTATTGATAATTTGGTTAATATTAGCATTATTCTCGTCCTTGAAAGTAACACACCCTAGCCTACAGTTAATAATAGACATAAAAACGATTCTTAATCATGAATTTTATATAATAATAGCGTTAAGGTTAGTTAATCACCGATGAAAACGTCTTGGCTGTCACTGATTTTTGTTACTTTAATCATTACTGTTGCATCCCCTGCAACAGCTTATCAGTACGTGATTTTTTCTTTAAATTCAGAGATAAAGCCACTATCCAAAAGCCAAACAAAAATGCTCTACCGCGGAAAAACAAATCATATCCAAGGTATTAATGTTCATTTAGTTGATTTACCAACATCTTCTAAACACAAAGAACAATTTTATCGCGCGTTATTAGGTAAAAACCCGAACCAAATGCAAATAATATGGGCTAGACAATCTTTTTCTGGCCGTGCAAAAGCACCATTTCAATTAAGAAAAAGTGATACTCGTTCCATTCTTTCTTGGCTAGAAAAGAATTCGACAGGTATTGCCTATTTACCGATAAAAGAAGTACCTCGCAACGTCAATATACTTTATATAACTAAAAAAGTGGATTAATTATGAAAATAACCACACTTATATTAATGGCTTTATTCACACCCATTGCATTTTCACAAGTGCAATTAAATGATTCATTACAACTTAGTGGATTTGGTAGTTTTAGCTTAGCGAGAACAAATCAAGACACTCCTATTTTCACTAAGAGAATGATTAATAACGATTGGTGTTTTGACTGCGATACGATATTAGGAGCCCAACTTGATTTGGATTTCTCGCCTCAATTACGAAGTTCCATTCAAGTAGTTAAAAGGCCCCAAGATGATTTTTCTGAGCCCGAACTGGAATGGGCGTTTATTTCTTATCAGTTTAATGATTTCAATATCAAATTGGGTCGCTTAAGACTCCCACTATTTATGATGTCGGAATACTACTATGTTTCCCATGCCTATCCTTGGATCCGACCTCCTCAAGATGTCTATGAAAGTATTTTAGGTATCACACACTATGATGGTCTTTCATTTGGCTGGGATCACTGGATGACGGATGACATGCAGCTGCATTTGTCTCCTTTTGTAACCGTCCCTCATGAACAGCACTACAACGCCTATGGCTTACAATTGTCGATTAAATCTCACTACACTTTCGGATTATCTGCTGATATCTACTACGACGATAACGCTATACGACTCGCTTACCTAAAAAGCTCATACACACAAACACTTAGCCAAGGTGAAAGAACCGATGAAGAGATCGATATGATCTCTTTAGGTTGGAACCAATATTTCCATGGTTTCAATCTACTCATTGAGACCGCTTTTACCAAAGAGCTGCACTCTAATTGGTACATCAGCGTGGATAAAACCTGGAACAACTGGACGCCATATTGTCAATACAGCCAACAAAGACGGATAGCCAGTAGCGAATCTCTGTTATGTGGTGTCAAATATTCGCTGCTAGCTAATTTGAGCATAAACATGGAATTTCAGCATATCTACGGACAAAAAAATGCTCTCAATGGACACTTTACTCAAATCCAAAAACCAGAGGACGGGATAGAGAATGAAGTTCAACTCTATACTTTAGGATTATCGTTTACTTTTTGAGTTGATAACCAGACCAGCATCTCATCAATAGCTAGGGTAAAGTACACAATTACATTACAAATGGTGTAATAAAACCATATCATCGAGAATTAAGTCTCGCTATATTTAAATGTCAATTCCCTATTAAGCAGAATGAATAAGCTTTTAAAGCCTAGAAATCAAAGGTTTTTCACTATAAATAGCTTCATTATTTTTACTAGCAGATTAAGACTTTTTCAATTACAATTCCGCCACATAAAAACAACAACATAAAAACACCCCCAATAACCCCTGAATGTTTAGATCCCCCTACAATCTAAATGATTCGAGAACGTGAAAGGTCCTGAGTAAAAATGAGTCCTGAGAAACATCTTCTAGACTGGCAAACTAGCCAAACGATTGCCGAAACCGTATCTCCCACTCTTGGTCAACTGTATAGAACAAAAGGTGTAGAGGTTATCCTTTTTGGGAAACCACTGGTCAATGCTACTACCATAGAATTTATCAAAGCCCACCGTGTTGCGCGACGCTACACAGGCACAACACTTTCACCTGAACAAACCCTCCCATTTATTCAACATTTATCATCCATGGATCTTTCCCCATGTAGAGTCGATGTAGGCCAACTTGCTCACCAATATTGGACGAATCATGACGATACGGATGCTCTAGCAGATTTTCTTCAAACCGCACTGATTGATGCATTAAATGGACGAAAATTAGAAGCACCTCGTGACGTTGTTTTATATGGGTTTGGTCGAATCGGCCGTTTGCTGACTCGCTTACTTGTTGAAAAAAGCGGCCCTGGTTACCCTTTGCGATTACGTGCAATTGTCGTTCGTGGCGGGAAAAAAGGTGATCTGGAAAAACGTGCGAGTTTGCTCCGCCGAGATTCCGTTCACGGTCCATTTAACGGCAGCATTATTGTCGATGAAGAACGTAAAGCCATTATTGCGAATGGCAACTACATCCAAGTTATTTATGCCAACAAGCCTGAAGATATTGATTACACCACTTATGGCATCAATAATGCTCTTGTTGTGGATAACACTGGTGTATGGCGTGACAGCGAAGGTTTAAGCCAACACGTAGCGTGCAATGGCGCAGAAAAGGTACTTCTCACCGCACCAGGGAAAGGCGATATCAAAAATGTCGTATTCGGTGTAAATGAGAAGGATATTCAAACTGAAGATACTATTATTTCAGCTGCAAGTTGCACCACAAATGCGATAACTCCCGTTCTTAAAGCCGTTAATGATAAATATGGCATCACTTCAGGTCATATTGAAACCGTTCACTCTTTCACTAATGACCAAAATTTGATCGACAATTTCCACTCTGGCGATCGTCGTGGGCGATCTGCATCATTGAACATGGTTTTGACATCAACTGGGGCAGCTAAAGCAGTAGCAAAAGCGCTACCTGAGTTAGCAGGAAAGCTAACGGGTAATGCGATTCGAGTACCAACACCAAATGTTTCGATGGCGGTGGCAAATCTCAACTTGAAATCTATGGCAGAAAAAGATGAGTTAAACGCTTACCTACGTGAAATGGCTCTCTCTTCTCCATTGTCAGCTCAAATCGACTACACAGATTCTACGGAAATAGTGTCTAGCGATTTGGTAGGATCTCGTCATGCTGGCGTTGTCGATGGTGTTGCAACAATTGCTCAAGATAATCGCTGCGTACTTTATATTTGGTACGATAATGAATTTGGCTATAGCTGCCAAGTTGTTCATTGTATGGAACAGATGATGGGCGTGCGATACAAAACCTATCCGATCGTTAAATAAGCGACTCATTAAATGAGCTGAATGTAAAATCAGCTCATTTAAGATACAGCGCAAAGAATTAATCTCCATACTTAAAACAATGAGATACACTCCCCCGCATTTGCCGCTCTACGTGAGCGGCTTTTTTGGTATTCCAAATAGAACTAGTCGTAGCATTGATATCGTCTTCATCAAAATCTACATTCGTTCATCTTTTATTCATATTAGGTACGCTAGATTAGAGTCAGAAATAAGAGAGGTTAATATGAAAAGAATATTGGTTACTGCATTTGCGCTATTCGCTGGTTTCATGGCATTAATTACTAGCTTGCTACTTGCAATCCCACTAACCATCGCAGCGTTAGTGACAGGAAAACGAATTCAAAACCAAATGCGCGCTCAGGGTTTCAATGCGACACCAGAGAACGCACATGTCATTGAAGGTGAATTTGAAGAGATGTCTTCAAAATCTGGAAGCTAAACCATCCACACCACTCGTGCGGCAAGAAGAATAAGCACCGCACCTGAAAGGCGATCAATCAGTTGAGCTCTAGAGCGTAGCTTATCTAGCAATCTAGGGCTCGATAACATGAAGGTTAAAAAGGTATACCACAAACCATCAACTAAAAATGGAGTCGCAACAATAATCGCTTTACTCGCGGGTTCATCCCCAACTGCGACAAATTGACTGAATAACGCAATAAAAAATAGAGCGATTTTTGGGCTCAAAAGTGAAATCAAGAACCCTTCACGAGCGGATTGCCACACGCTGACTGTTTTCCCTGATTCAAGTTTTTCAGCCACTCCCCCCTTTGATCTCAACGCATTAAAACCTAAATAAGCCAGATATAACGCGCCTGCATAGCTAATGGTTTTAAAGATAATTGGCGACTGCTGCAATACTACCGCCAAACCAATTAAGGTCACAAACGCATAGATACCAATGCCAAATGCATGTGCCCACGCGGTCGCTAACCCATTCTTACGCCCACCAGCTAAACTGTGCTTCGCAACCATTGCCAAGCTCGGACCTGGGGACATGGCCCCTAAAATACAAATTGTGAAAAGTGATAACCAAACTGTGAATGTCATAATGTTCTCCTAGATACTGAATTCACAGTAACAAGTCTCTGCTATTAATTGAAATCAAACATAATCATATCGCTCATGATTTTAAAACATACCCTATCGAGTATTCTGATTTATCCAGCACTGATTTAATCATCTCTCGACCCCACTGGTGCGCAGGATCTTGGTCGTATTTTGGATGCCAAAGTAACCAATATTTGTGAGTCGGTGTTTCTACTGGCAATGGTAGATATGAAAGTTCAATATGCTGCGACAGGTTATGTGCAATATGAAATGGAATCACCATCAAGTAGTCGCTTCGGCAGAGCGAATTAAAGGCTGCAGAGAAAAAAGGGACAGTAAGGGCAATGTTTCGTGCGCGTCCAATGTCCTTTAATGCTTTATCAATATAGCTATCTTTATCCCCTCCGCCAGAAACTCGAATATGAGAATACGCTAGCATCTCTTCAACACTAAGAGCGGTATTACGATCAAGCGGATGCCCTTTTCTCATCACACACACCGAACGATCTTCTCCTATTTGTATACTTGATACGCCTGCGGGTTTCTCTGGCAGCATAGTTGAAGCTAATTGAATGGGCCCTTCAGCAAGTTGATTCAAATACTCTGGTAGCCACAACTGATAATGTAAATTCACTTTCGGTGCTTGAGTTGCAAACAGTTGAGCAATTTCTGGAAGAATATATTGGGCGACATAATCACTTGATGCCATCACAAATTGATCATCCCACTCTAATGGCTCGAAGGGTTTATCATCGATAAGCGTTTCAAATTCACTAAATAAGTCCACCAGCTTAAGTGACAACTGTTCGGCTCTTGGAGTGGGGATAAGTTGATTCCCATCTCGAACCAACAAAGGATCGTCAAACCACTCTCTTAATTGACTCAGTTGACGGCTGACGGCGGATTGGGTGATATGCAAACGCTCAGCAGTTCGACTGACATGCCTCTCTTCTAACAACACATAAAGTGAGCGCAACAGGTTAAGGTTCATTTTATTCAGCATATACAACCTATTAATTGAGCCGCTCGGTAAGAGAAATAGACCATCTATTTTTTGTCTTTCATCTGCTTATTGAAAAATTCATTCAATACAGCGTGTGTCATTAGGTGACGAAGTTCAGGGTAAGTATGTAAGTGATCACGAATCTCATTGATCCGAGCCATACTACACGCCTCCACGTACAACATCATATCGGTTTCACCGCTAATTGCATGACACCACTGAACTTCGGGTATTGCTTCAATTTTCTTTGCATAAGATTCGCAGCAGTGTGTAGAACTTGATGTATCAAACTTTAATGCCAAATATGCTCCAAGACTTGTTCGTTCAGACTTTGCTTCTGCAAGCTTCACCTCATAACCGAGAATGACACCATCATCTTCTAGCTTTTTCATTCTCGCGGTAACAGCAGAGCGCGATAGATTAATGTCACGAGCTAATTCACTCACTGAACACCGACCATTAATTTTCAATATGTCGATGATCTGCTGATCAAACTTATCCAAGACTCACTTCCTTATGCTTATGAATATTATGTGTTATTCCAGTCAATTTATTATTTATCCACTTATCACGCAGACTTATTTCTAATTTGACACAAAAAATAACATCCGAAAAGTAGGCAATATGACTTTAAGCGGAAAAGATAAAAGTCAAAATGACGGTGATATGAGACGTTTTGGTAGCTGTGTCCATTGTCAATCCAAGGTATGCTGCACTTAATCTGAATTAACATCTTATCTATACAGCGAATTGACCGTTCACATGCAGCGCATTTCCCGTTAGATCATTTTTCAAGGAACGATTAATGAGCCAACTAAAACAAGAGATCACCTTATTTTCCGGGATCGGACAACTTTCGACGACTCTACTCGGTACAGGGCTATTCATGATCCCCGCCATTGCGGCAGGTATCGCAGGGGAGGCCTCTTTGTGGGCATGGATAATACTCTTCATCGCTATTTGCCCTATTGCTCTCACTTTTGCCCAACTCGGTAAACGTTATCCTAACGCTGGCGGTACGGCCTATTTTGTTAGACAAGCGTTTGGCGTGAAGTTAGAGCGCAGCGTTGCGTGGCTATTTGTCAGTGTAATTCCTGTCGGGCTTCCTGCGGCCATTGAACTGGCTGGCGGGTTCGCCCAACAACTGCTCCCCTCTCCGCTCAACAATGCCATGTTGGCGCAAGTGTTAACGATAGCGCTACTCATTATTGTCAGCTTGATCGGCAGTAAATCTTCAGGCCAGCTACAAACCGTTATCGCTTTAAGTATCTTTTCCTTAGTTGGCGCTTTCTTCTGGGTCGGAGATATCGGCACACAAGACTTAACAATGCCCGCATTAACCTCTGATTCACTCTGGTCCATTGGGGCGGCCTTAGGGGTTATGTTCTGGTGTTTTGTTGGGATAGAAGCGTTTGCTCATATGGGAGAAGAATTTAAAAACCCTCAACGTGACTTTCCGATTGCGATCATTGTCGGCTGCTTTGTTGCAGGGGCGACTTACTGGGCTTGCTCAGTCGTGATACTAAAATTCAATGCTTATGGCAGTGCCGCTTTTGATAGTACTTCGATCCCTTGGCTGAGTGAGCACCTGTTTGGTTCTGGGATAAAAACCGTCATCAGCCTACTCGGGTTCTTTGCCTGCTTTGCCAGTATTAACCTTTACACGCAGAGTTTATCCCGAATGATTTGGGCACAAGCTAGGCAGCATCAACCAGATGGGAAACTGGCGAAAGTATCCCGCCGAGGCGTTCCTGCTAATGCCACTTATCTGGTTGGCGGTATCCTATTGATTTCATGTATCGCTGGGGAAATATCTGGTATGGATTTGGAGTTTTTCCTAAAGCTTGCCAACGGGATATTTGTATTTGTCTATCTGCTCGCGATGCTAGCCGCTTTCCAGTTACTAACTGGGTTTGCAAAATGGCTTGCGGCGATCTCTCTTCTACTTTGCACCTTGGTTTTTATCTGCTTAGGGTGGTCAATGCTGTATGCCATTACTATCTTTGCTCTGCTCTCTATTCCATGGAAGCGCATTTTCATCAATCGCTCTATTTCTTGGGATAAGAACCTTAGAAAACAAAAATAAGGCTTCACTGCGAGATAAACGATTCGCTATTGCCTACATTGCTTTTAATTAAAAAGCATCACTAAAACGGTCTAAATACTGCTTTGGAGTTAGACCGCGATGCTTTTTGAACATTCGATTAAAACTCGCAACATGTAAATACCCTAATCGCTCCGCTATCTCTTCAATGGCAATGTTGTGTCTTAACAACTCGACAGCAATGTTACTCAATACATACCCCATGATGGTGGAAAAATTTAACCCAAGTCGATGCAGACGCCTTTGAAATTGTTGCTCAGATAAACCAAGTAACCCAGACACTCTTTCAAGCGTTGGCAAACCAAAATGACGGCTGTAGTTGATAGTTTCATAAATCACTTTCAGTTCATCTTCTGCGTCTGGCATATTCAAATATTCATCTAAGTCACTAAAACTCATCGCCAAACGCTTTTTATCGCCAGAAAGAACCTGCCTTGTTGCTAAGCGTAAGTTTGAGTTAAACCACACTTCTGTTTTCGAGTGATTCCACTCGATTTCGCAACCAAAGTATTGACGATATAGCGAATCGTTATCTCTTTTTCCAGACAGCATGACGCGAACAGGGGAAAAATCCTCACCTAGATAGCGACGAAGCACCTTAGTCATGAAAACGGCAACCCGAACGCTATCGTGTACTTTTGCTTCAGATTCAATAGAAGGGTTATGGTAAGTCCACTTTAGGATCGGCCCAACTTGAGCGCCAGCAAGAAAGACACCAGATTGCAAACAGTGAATCCCAGTATTAATCCGGCGAATCGTTGAAGATAAGTCGTGACCCGAAAAAAACCAATATCCTATCGAGCCTATTTTGTCCAAATTAACCCTTTTCGCAGCCTCAAACATCGCATCAGGATTGCCCGTTACGGAGTTAAGGCTCTTGAGCCAGCGATTCACTTCCGAGATAGGGATCAAATTCATCGGATTTTTGAATACCGATGGGGGGAAAACTAAATCTGCCGAGTTAATGTCATACTCATCAAGCATTTCTTGGTAAATATAGATGACACTTAACCCTCTAACAAAATGCCCATGTTTTTTCATCCTCGCTCCCAGAGACAACATAACACATCAATAATAACGCCTATATAATATAATCTGTTATTTACTGAAAGATAATTGAGGCTTAAGTCACAATAAAGCCATCGAAACAATACAGGATCAATCAATGAGTTTACTTAGCGTACCCTTTGTCGGTACTGGCGCTGATACAGCCTTACATGTTGTCGCTGGTGTCGTACTGTTGGCCACTATTGCTGCTGCTGGATTTGGTTTCTGGCGTTTGCACGAATTACCAATTAATAAAGCGCACAGTAAAGATCACCATCAACTTGGATTGATAACGGCGCTCACATGGATTGGTTTTGTTTGGCACTGGGTGTGGGTTTTAGCCGTAATTCTGGCATTCGTAGATATGGAAAAAGCGATCCTAAACTTACGCGACATCTGGAAAAGTGAACCGAGTAAAGTAACTTTAGCTCCAGAAACTGAACCAACGATAAACCAACAACAAGAGAAAGCAATGGAGAATCAATCATGTTAGAAGGTTTAGCGGTATGGGCTCTTTTCATCTATTTGCTGAGATTAATCGGCATGCCATGGAACAAAGCGACTAAGTCATTCTCTTATTTGGGTGGTACATCTTGGCTTCTTTTCGTCTGGGTTGGATTGATCAATTATACCCCAATGGATCTCTCTGGTGGCTCTGTGGTGCAATCGCCTCACATCCAGCTACGTCCAGACTCCATCAAGATAAATGGAAAAGTAAAACACATTTACATACAACCGAATCAGAGAGTCACTAAAGGCCAACTTATCTACGAAATTGATAGTGAACAGTATGAGATAGCCCTACGCCAAGCGGAAGTAAAAAAAGCCGTAGCACAAGTGGCGCTAACCGCAGCTCAAGAAGATATTGCTATTGCCACTGCTGACTACCATTCTAGGCAACAAGACCTAGCGACATCGGAAAGCCAACTTGAGTCAGCAAAAGTGGATTATACACTTCAACAAAAAATGTTGACGCGCTATCAAGAGCAAAACCGTGTCGTGAACAATACCATCACTGCCAGTGACATTGATAAGCAGATCAGCACGGTTGATATGGCAAAACAAAATGTGGTTACAATTCAATCACAGATTAAGAAAAAACAAGTGGATGCCGATAAAGCAAACTTAAATATCACTAAGTCAACGCTTGCCGTCGACAGCAGAAAAGCAGACATATTAAGTGCGGAGCAAACGGTCGCAAAAGCACAATGGGATCTAGATAGTACTAAGGTATACGCACCAGCAGATGGTTTTGTGACTAATTTCATTCTACGTGAAGGGCAACTAATCTCCCGAATTCCACGCTTACAAATGTACACCGATGAAAAATACGTCTTAATGCGAGTCAATCACCAAGCAATACGCAATGTGAAGGCTGGGCAAGTCGCTGAATTTTCATCATCAGTGTATCCAGGCAAAGTTTTTTCAGCAGAAGTTGAAGGGATTGTTGAGGCCACGGGAGAATCACAAAGTAATCTACTAGGCTTGGAACCTTCAGTCAGAACAACAACAGGGAAAAACTTAAACAATAAACACCACTTTGTTCGCCTTAAACTAGATGAGCCTGAAGGCTATGATATTCCGGTTGGCTCTGTTGGTTTAGCCTGGATAAGTGGAGATAAACCTGTGGCGTTTATGGGCTTCTTAGATGTTATTCGTGGCATCATCATAAGAATGAAGTCACAGCTGTACTTCTTCTATTCCATCTAATGAATAGGCATACCATTAGCGTTTATTAATCCAAGACAAAACCGATTAAGCACTTTAACTTAGTCGGTTTTTTTCATTTTCTAGCGGAGCGAGCAATGTGGATAGCTCACTATTTTTATGTGAACTAAAAGGCAAAACGAAAGTAAGTATCGCATCCTCTATATTGGTTTGTTTAAGATGGTACGAAACATTCACTCAGCGACCACTTATGAAAAAAGACTATCATCGCAGACTGGTTCCTGTTATTCGGTACCTTGAACAGAACTTTAATCAGCCCCTAAATTTAGAAAAAGTCGCCGATCTTGCCTATCTTTCGCCCTATCACTTTCATCGAATATTTAAAGCTGTGGTAGGTGAAACTCTAAATGAATATTTACGCCGACTACGAATCGAGAGTGCTGCTAATGATCTGTTTTACAAGAAAAGCCCAGTGATAGAAGTCGCACTTGAGTATGGCTTTTCGAGTTCACAGAGCCTTGCGAAAGTTTTCCGCCAATATTTCAACCTCACACCGAGTCAAATCAGAGATTGTTCCAACATTGATTCGTTTTCAGCATTATTACAAAGTAGCAAGATCGGACACACACTGCGCAAGATTGGACACGATTCAGAAAATGACGCTCGCTATACTGAATCTAAATTAACCCAATGGAGCAGCACCATGGATATTCAACACTTCGATTCAAGTACGCTAGCATATATACGAGTAACAGGGCCTTACGGTGACAACTACGAGCCCGCGGTTGGAACACTCTATAATTGGGCAGGGCCAAACGGACTGGCAAGCAACACATCAATCTTCATTTACCATGACAACCCTGAAATCACACCCACCGAGAAATGTAGAACAGATATCTGCCTGATGGTTCCTGAAGACACAAAACCAGGCTCAGGAATAGAGACAAAGAACTTTACTGGTGGGAAGTATGGCGTAATCCGTAAAACCATCACAAGCAAAGACCAATATGGATCCGCTTGGGATGAACTCATGTCTCAGGTGGTTGAGCAAGGACTAGATTGCGATGATCGCCCTTGCTTCGAGTTGTATCACAGCTACGACATCAACACGGGAGTCGCTGACGTTAGCTTTTGCACCGCGCTAGCTGACTAATACTTTTTGGTTATTAGTCTCAGGCTGTTTATATCCTTATCATTAGCAATGTTATATTCATTTGCAAAATACAATTGCAAAATGCAAAGACGATCTCCAATTTGAACTCAATTGGTCACAAGTTGGGCATAAACGTGCATATAAAAGTTGGCACACTAAGTGCATTAATATAAATGACCCTTCTTAAGCCGAGGGTCACCTAGCCAACTGACGTTGTTAGTGAATAATTTTTGTTCACATTATATATAAGCCAATTGCCCTTTTGCGATTGGCTATTTTTTTGTCTCAAAATCAATACCCCCGCTGACAAACCCTTTCAGGTGACAACTGCAACCCCATCGACATGTTCTGTTAGATATCACGCGCTTATCAATTTATCGAAACCGGGTTCGCCTTGGTATCCAATATCATTTAATGAGAAAAACCACTGTACTTTCATAATGTGTATGGTAATATCTTACCCGCTCTGTGTTCAGAGTTATTTAGAGTTCAAGTAAATGTGAAACCCTCAGATGCAACCTACCAGTTATTGTCTTTTGATTTCCCTATTTGTAAGCAAGATAAATAATTCTACCGCTCAGCACTTTATATATACATACAATTAAATTTTAAGGGACACATTATGTCTAATACAAATACTGGTACAGTAAAATGGTTTAACGAAGAGAAAGGTTTCGGCTTCATTTCTCAAGACAACGGCGACGCTGACGTATTTGTACACTTCCGTGCAATCGCATCAGAAGGTTTCAAAACACTGAAAGAAGGCCAAAAGGTTTCTTTCAATGTTGAAAACGGTCAAAAAGGCCTACAAGCTGCGAACGTAATCGCACTTTAATTCTTTATCGAATTAAACTGAATTATATGAATAGACGCTAGCTTCTAGCGTCTATTTTCTTTCTAGCGATTTTCACTTCACTTTCTACCGCGTCAATCTCCGACTTATAAACACTTCTTTTATACTCCATTTATAATTTTCTGTTTTTATAATACCTTGATTTACAAAGTTTATTGATTCATTTGGCCCGAAGTATTTTCAGTCAATTGATATCGACTACTACTAACTGATTTTTCAGTTGCTAATTTACAAATTCACCCACATTAAACAAAAGGTACATATGTCAAAAAATACAGGCCCAAAGCGTATTTGGTATCATCGCTCTCAGCCGAAAACGTTTCGTAAATAATTAATCGATACATTGTTTGTTCTTATTACTGACATAAACTCATGTTATAACCATAAGAATCAAACGGTTACCAAAAAACTGTCAACACATTAAAACATAGGAATACTCTATTTGAATATACTGTTTACCATTTACACGAATAACACCTCTTGGAATGCAACCATTCACCAGCTAAATAGCGACGTGCTTTATCGTCATGTTATGCACTGTGGAAACCTCTCAAACTCATCCATACATTTCACTTATGACGAACTTGAGAAAAGCGGAAAAATATTAGATCAAAATGAACACAATATCGGACAATTCTCATTGCAGTAATGATAAGAGGCCTCGATAGTATGTGCTTAGCAGACAGCATTAGTCTGTAAAACAGCGATAAATGTAAAAATGGACAGAGTCGGTTTTATCCTCTCAACTGACTCTCAATAACGAAAGCATCTGAAATCCTCACAAACCGCCTTATCTTATCCGTAAAATAAAACCTCATTTGAAATTTTTTTACCTAGACTCTCGCTTATCCTTTAACCCTCATCAATTATGCGTATAATCCCCGCCTTACCAATTAACAATCCTAAGTGGGAATAACCATGTCTAAAATGTTCTTCAAAGGCCGAATCGAAACAAGACAGAATCACGTCCAATCTGGCTACAATGTAGACCGTAAGATCAAAGCGGGAACAGAAGAATCACCAATTTCAGTATTGGTTAACTCAGAAGCTCGTAAATTGGAAATGGAAGCGCTAGCGGCAGAACATGCACTATTCGTCACGATTACCGTTGATGCAGAAAAAGAAGAGAACACAATTGAGTTTGATACGGTCATTAATAAGCCGAAAACAACAGTGTTTGAAAAAACACCTAACCGTAACGACCCATGCGTTTGTGGAAGCGGTAAAAAATATAAGAAGTGCTGTGCTTAAATAGCCTTTCGTAGATTAATACAGGGTTAAATACTTCAATGACGTTTAACCCTGTCAATTTTTCAGTTTAGCTAAGCTCTGAGTCCACTCACCAATTTGCCTCACATACCTTATTAAATCTCTATAAAAAGATATTTCGTTCTTCGAGACATTCGTATGAACCCACTTGTACCTCACGACAAACCCATGGGCGATTCTCATAAATCGTACACATTTTAGTATAGCGGTCGAGAGCAGAGCACCAACCATCATCAAGCCGAGCCATCACCTCCCCACCCCATTGATCGTGAGTTATATGTTCCTCTGGAACGCCAGTGTCTGAAATAATAATCACTTCCAAACGGCAGCAACAAGCTTGGCAGTTTGCACAAGAAACTTCTAACGCTTCGTTATCCGTGCCACTAACGTTAGCGACTTCAATATTGGTTACTTCAATCGTCATAAATAAATACACTTAACTCAATTGCAAGCATAGTAGCCTAATTTGACAAGTTTCTCTCAAATCTTTTCAAAACGACACTGACTAAATGACAACAAGATCAGAGCTAGACATTAACTCAAGGGAATTGAAGCAACATCACATAATGTATTGTACTAGGTAATATCTAACGGACATCTCAAATTGATCATCGATTGTACGATTTCTACTGAGTGCTGTTACTTTATATCATATACTATACGCCATTAGATGCTGTATGTTACAGCGTCGTAAGAGGTGAGAATACAGTTACAAAATGGTCAAGTTTATTAGAGAAAGAAATGACATTTTACGCAGTAAAAATAGACGTTTTTCTGCTTATATTGCCCTTATATTCTTATTCATATTATTTGTTGCAACAGCGATCAGCCTAGTCACTCACAAAAATATCGACCAAGCTCGCGCTGAAAAGCAAACCTCCGAAATTCTGCGTATGCAGGATCACCTTTTATTAAAAGTGAGATCAATAGGCACCGACCTTACCTACTTCGCGCATAGCGATCTTGCTCAGGCGGTATTGATGTCTAATGAACCTAAAAGCTCTTCATACCTAGCATCATTAATGCTGAAAATCACTACGATAAAAAAACAGTACGACCAAATTAGAATTATCGATAGTCAAGGTCAAGAAGTGATCCGAATCGATCAACAGGCGACTAAAACATTCTTTCAAGTCCCGAGTGAGGGGTTGCAAGACAAATCCGCACGTTACTATTTCCAAAAAACACGTCAACTGAAGCCAAATCAGATATTCATTTCAAAGTTTGACCTCAATAAAGAACATGGAAAAGTTGAATCCCCAATTAAACCTATGATCAGGTTTTCAACACCTATTTACTCTTCTACTGGATCTTTTCTTGGTATTGGCATTATCAACTACAGAGGTAGCGACCTTCTCCACTCTCTTGACGATCTAAATATTCATAACAATGACAATATCTATCTTGTTAACGACAATGGATACTTGCTGAAAGGCTATGACAAAGAGAAAGAATGGTCTTTTATGTACCCTGAGAAAAAGCAGTATAAGTTCTCAGATGAGTTTTCTACGGTTTGGGCTTCAATGACGACGTCACCTGAAGGGATGGTGACAACACCTCAAGGTGAGTTCTACTTTCTAAAAACCGCCTTAAACCCCTTTAATGAGCTTTCTAGTGTCAATAGTGAGAGTCTCTTCCTTGTGATGCATGTACCTAAGAGTGTTCTCACTAATGAGTTTTCAGCCCTGATGGAAAACATCCTCATTGCGATCCTTTTAGTTACTCCAATCGTGGCCTTTTTGTCATACCAACTTGCAAGCTCACAGGAAGAACAGAAATGGCTTGTAGAAAAATTAACCATTGAAGCTCGCCATGACGGTTTGACCGGGCTCTATAATCGCCACGCTATTGTAGAATTCCTCGAAGAACAAATAGATAAAACCCCAAGCTCCATGCCTCTTTTATCTGTTGGCTTTATTGATGCGAATAATCTTAAGAAGATAAATGACAATTATGGCCATGAGGCAGGAGATAATTTAATTAAAGGCTTGGCAAAAGCGATCAGCTCAACAGTGCGTACCTCTGATTTTTCCGCACGTCTTGGAGGAGATGAGTTCCTAATTGTCTTTATGAACTGTAACGTAGAAGATGCCAGTCACTCTATGCATCGTATTTTAGCTAATTTACGAACTCTAGGCTTAAAGGGCAACATGGACTGGAGCATGAGTTACGGTTGTGCAGAATTGTTGGATAACGACAGCGTGGAGTCACTCATTGGTCGAGCTGACAAAGATATGTATAAGCAAAAGCTAGCCAAGAAGAACCAGTAGTTCACTGTTTTACATGACTAAAAATGCCTCCATTTCTTTCAAAGATGGAGGCATTTTTGATCTTTCGAAGCTAACTTAATGCTTATTGACATTCAGCGCTGTTAAATCCCCTTTAGGGTTAATCAGGTGAGGCAAGATTTTTGCTAAATTCAAGTCAATATCTTTATCCGTTATCGGATTAATGACTTCGTTGTACCATCCCAGCAAACCTAACACAGCATAGCCGATAGCATCATCTTCATCACTGTGCTCAATAATAATCTGCAAAAAACGCAAAATGGCCTTATCAGTTGATTCAGCTTGTTTACGAGTAGCGTGAAAGATGTCGGTTGATTCTGCAACCAAACCATCAAACTCAGTTTCGATTGCAACTTTAAAAGAGCCGCCATCAACGGAAATTCTCATTTCATTCCAGCCATTGGTTATTCTAACAAGAGAAATAATATCGAATTAAATTAGCCCTGTCGTTGACTTACACTGCATCTCATTTGATCTAACTAATGAAAAATTGTTATTCGCTCAATTTACAAGCGCTGTTCACATACAGAGTGAAGTATTGAAGAACATCCGCACTTCGCTACATCCTTTTTAGGGGCTTTACGACACTATCTAAACCTTCAATTTTTAAGCATAAGCAAAGCTTTAGTAACTCACCCAACTCGCCTTCAGGAAAGCCTTTTTTATCAAACCACAACAAATACTCTTCGGGTAAATCGATAAGGACACGACCCGCAAACTTTCCATATGGCATCTTGATTTTAGCGAGTTTAAGTAAATTTTGTTTTTCTAACACGTTTTATATACCGTAATAATCTGCATGTTCAAAGTGGAGGGTAACATTGAATTTGTGGCTTACCAAAAACAAATAATAGAACACATATTTTTCCTATTAAACTTTCATTTCATGCAACGAAATGGAGTTGCTTTGCCTAACAGAGCACATCCATCATCGATACGATGATTAGAGTTCTTGTTTTTACACATTCTACTTAACTGAAAATGTGACCCATCACCTATGCCTATTCTTCTACGTTATGCAATGCCACGTTAATCTTTATAATCTTATCGACCAACACAACCATAAATTCTGGTTAATCACTTTTGTACCATTTGAACGGATGAAAATAATGACGACATTGAATGAACAACTAGCCAACTTTAAAGTCATTCCCGTGATTGCAATCAATAAAGCGGAAGACGCAATCCCTCTTGGCCAAACTCTTATTGAAAATGGTATGCCTTGTGCTGAAATAACGTTCCGCACTGAATGTGCCCCAGAAGCCATTCGCATTATGCGAGCCAAATACCCTGAGATGTTGATTGGTGCTGGTACGATCTTAACTAACGAGCAAGTAGATCAAGCTATCAATGCTGGCGCTGATTTCATTGTAAGCCCTGGGTTTAATCCTAGAACCGTTCAGTATTGCCTGGATAAAAATATCCCCATCATCCCTGGCGTTAATAACCCTAGCCTCGTAGAGCTGGCAATGGATATGGGACTTAGCACCTTAAAATTCTTCCCAGCTGAAGCTTCTGGCGGCACGGCAATGCTCAAAGCTCTATCTGCTGTTTATCCTGTTAAGTTTATGCCAACAGGAGGCGTAAGCTTAAAAAATCTTGATGAGTATCTATCCATTTCGTCCGTGATTACTTGCGGAGGTACGTGGATGGTACCTACCAACCTCATTGATGAAGGTAACTGGGAAGAGTTAGGTAAATTAATTAACGATGCTATAACGCATGTATGAGAGATACATGACATAGAATTTCGGGATAACTGAGCCCATAATAAAGACGATGTCGTGAGACATCAAGGTAACCTAAAGTAAGATTTGAGTTCTTCCTTTT
The DNA here is from genome assembly GCF_013114135.1 of Vibrio sp. 03-59-1. Taxonomy (NCBI): domain Bacteria; kingdom Pseudomonadati; phylum Pseudomonadota; class Gammaproteobacteria; order Vibrionales; family Vibrionaceae; genus Vibrio; species Vibrio sp. 03-59-1. The sequence goes on along the minus strand of NZ_VTYA01000002.1, from coordinate 216,118 downwards.
ATCCGCAAGCATTCGTCACATCAGCTCTAAAAGCAGTAATTGAACAGGAGGCATCGATGGCCTCCTTTTATCGGTTTTAGCTCGTCTAAGCGATCTGAGTTATTTCAAATACGAAAAAGCCCCAAGAAGCTCTTGAGGCTATTCATTTTACACGACGATTTTATTCGTAATCAGATGCGTAAGTCTCTTCATAAGTATGAGAGTAAAGCTCAAATAGATTGCCAAACGGGTCTTCTAGGTAAACCATTTGCGCTGGTTTTGTCTCATCTTCTGGGTGGTAACGCATAATATCCATGCGTACTTTGCCGCCAAATTGTTTAGTACGCTCAATCACACCGTGGAAGTCGTCGGTTTGCAGGCAAAAGTGGAAAATACCAATTCGAGAGAAATCAACATTATGACGTTCTTGGCGCTCTTTCATTTCAAATAATTCAACGCCAATGCCATCTGAAGTCACTAGGTGTGCAATGTTAAACCCTTTAAAGCCTTCGCCAAAAACCGCGACACACATTCTGCCAATGGCTGTTTCGCGCTCTTCTTCAACTTTGGTATTACCCATTACAACGTTTAGGCCAAGAGCATTAGTATAAAACTCAACCGCTTTATCCATATTGCCGACCATTATCCCAACATGATTCATTTTCATAACTTACCCCAAATTCAGATGATTGATTCGTACTTTGTGTCGATGAAATGATTGTATGCCACTCAAGGTATAAATAAAAATTATTGATAGTTATTAAAATAATAATATAATTTTATAGCATCCATTTAGCTAAGATATTCAAAGATGAAATGCCTTGATATAGCGGTTTAATCTCATCGAGTAAAAATCAGACAATTCTTCGTCATCTTCGTCGTGGCAATCAGTGCAAGTTTCTTTAGGGTCAAACTCCTCATGAGGAAGGTGGCACTCAGCGCACTCCATCTCTTCGCTCTCTCTATGTTTTACGTTATGTTGACGCCCTTCCAGAATGCCGAAATCATCATGACACTCCACACAGCTATCATATTCAAACTTTAGATCATCAGAAGGATCTTCATCTTGGTGACACTGCCCAGCACAGGTTTCATCTTTTAAATGAAAATTCGCTAAGTTATTTTCATCTGGATTAGGCAAATCTCCAGCGTATGCCGATACACAGAACACACTAAATAACACAGCTATTGAACCTTTAATGATACGCATAACTCTTATCCTCGCTAATCCATTGCGGCCTTTCTGTCACGTAAAATATCTTCATGACAAGTTGCACATAGCCCAATACGAAACTTCTTACTGATTCCAATGATAGGATCGGAATCAGCGTGTAAATTATGGCAATTTGAGCACGTAAGCTTGGTAACATGTACATCATGGGTCCATTCACTGCGCCTTAAATTTTGAGGAGTATGGCATGCAATACATTGTTCGTTCTGTACAAGAATGGGCATATCGATATGATCATCAAATGGGATGATATTCAGCACATCTGAATCCTTTGGATGAGCCCCTTTTCTACCATGGCAAGCGGTACAATTGTTATAAAACTCAGGGCTTGTATGCGCGCCAACAGAAGAAATGGCATCTATGTTTTTAAGCAGACGCTTTTTTTTATGACAACGGATGCAACGCTTGTTCTCTTTGACTAAGATTTGCATTTCAGCATCATTCGTCACTTGGCTAGAAAATGATTTTGCTTCTTGGGTTATTAAAGGCTGGACACTTGACTCAGAAGAATATGATGTCGACACATATAGAGCATTAGCGATGATCAGCCAGAAAAGCATAGAAATATATCGAGTGACTGTTTTGGCCATAATAGTACTCTTTTATTTGAGAATGATTTGAGCCATTTTGATTAGCTCAAATCATTTCAGTTCATTGAAAAAATGCAATATTGCGCTTATTTAAATTCGAGATTTAATACTCCACGATGGAATATGTGATTAATCTGTGAATTGTCGAACACCGCAATACCAAATGGATACTCTTTACTCAAATCATTAAATTGAACATCTTGAGTAGCTGCATTTTCTCCAGAGGTCACCAGTTTACGTTTCATTTCAAGCGTCCAAATACCATCTTTCCACTCGGCTCCAACGTCTATATCGCCACGAGAACCTGTAAATGGCTTACCCGTTAGCCCCGGAATACGATCCAATTTATCGTAACCAGCGGTGAAAGATTGTTTCTCGGAATCTAAAATAAGCAACGTCTCATCGGTCAAATTGGCAGATATATACGCTGGCTGTCCATCTTTTATGTTATTAACGTAGCCGCCACCTGTTTTACTATCCCCTTTACGTCCCCAACCTTTGTTTTGCTTTGGATCCGTATTGCTATCTACATATTGGTCATCCAATTGATTATGAACTGCCGTTCTTACCCCTTTCCAGTGCCACATATCGATAAATTCACCTTCTCGCTTGGTGTATTTACGCGCAGGGTTTTTATCTTTACGTCCGGCGTTCATTCCATCTTTTGCTCTATGGCAAGCGATGTTACACCCCTTATCAGCAAAGCCTTCGGTGTTAATGTCCCAGAAAACCGCAAATTTATCTTCGTAATAAGTATTGTCGTGTCCGGTACTATCTTTATTCTTAAGCTGTTTCCAAGTGCCATCCTCTTGCTTCACCCAAGGAAAACGGTCGATGCTTTTAGTTGGATCGGCATAGGTAAATAGAAAATAAACATACTCATCATCATACAATGACTTCATTTCAACACTGGTTTTTTTAATCCCTTCATAACCATTATTGGGTTTATAAGGCAATTTTTTCAATTTCTGAGTTATCGATTTAGCTTGCTCCCAAACCGGATCTATTTTCCCATCAATAGTAATATTTGAAGTGATTTTACTGCTCTCCAAAGTCTTTCCTTTGGCCTGAGCGGCATTTATAGGCACTATCGCTAATGCGACCATGGTGGATACTGCGATTATTGAAAGCTTCATTGCTATTCTCCTAATGTCCATTGCTATGCTGTTATATTAAGCGTAGGAATGAATAGCCATTTGTCAGTTGATCAAAATCAAGTTGTGAGCGGGGAGAGAGATTCGTTGAATGCATCTGTGACGCTATATCGATAAGCTGATAATTAGGCTTATCCAATAATCTCAATATGATAAATATATTTATCACTTTCCATCTAAAATTCTTGTATTTTAATTGGGCGATACGTGGGACATCGCTCAATATAACCAACACATAATTCGTCTATAGTTATAAAAGTTTTATTTGATAATGAGTGGGTATGTTCGAGCTATTTCAATTTAGTCTCTATATTCTTTATGGCTTTGTTTTCATTGCAATAGGGTTTTCTATTCTATTTCGTGACATGCGTTTTAGTCATTTATCTATTGCCACCGCCCTCCCCTCATTAGCTGTTTTTGGGTTTATTCATGGTCTGCATGAAGTCTCAGAGCTATACCTGATTGTTTATCAACAAGATATTCTTATGCACAATACGGTGAAGTTATTTAAGGTAATTAAGCTTTGGGTATCTTTCATTGCTCTGGGTTGTTTTGCAATGCAAATGCTGACGATGACGCAATGGCAGCGTAGAGACGAATTGAAAAAGTTAATTCAAGTCACCATCATCTTATTTGTCATCTATTTTTGTTATCAGTTTGCCATCAAAAACATCGATGTCTTCCTTAATGAGTGTACGCTATATATCCGCTGGTTATTTGGATCAGGATCTGGATTACTTGCAGGGTTAGCACTGATCAACTACTCCAAGAAATTAAAATTCGAAGAACGACAAGCCTCTCATGCCGTCCAGCATCTTGGTATATCTATCATTCTGTATGGTCTATTCGCTGGTATTTTTTACATCGATGATCTGTTTTATGGTGTCCCTATTCGAGGCGGCTTGGCTTTTGTTATTCTCATCTACCTTCAAAAAACCATGGCGCTATTCGATGCAGAACGACAAACTCAAATAGAAAGAGCACTTCAAAAAGCGCTGCATAACAAAAAACTGAGTGATGTCGGAGGACTCACATCAGGTATTGCCCACGAGATAAAAACACCGCTCAGTAGTGCTTTGATGCGTTGTGATATTTTAGAGAAACAGATCAACGCAACAGGCTCAAGCGCAGCAGACTTTAAGCCTCAACTTGAACACATTCGAAAAGGTCTGTTAAAAGCCGCACACATTAGCCAAGAACTACTACAATTTTCACATAAGAGAGCACCAGTAATTGAAGAGATTTCCGTCAGTGTCTTAATCGATGAGGCTTTACAGTTAATGGTACATCGACTCGACGAGTTTGATATTCGTGTATTTGTGCCCAATGACTTGCATGTATTCGCAGATAAAGAGCAGATTGAAGAGGTCGTCGTCAACATACTCAACAACGCCATTGATGCCTCGACAGACAAAAAAGTAGTCTGTATTGAGGCACAACAAAAAGGGCTCAATATTCACCTGTCGATCACAGATTTTGGTAGCGGAATAGACGACAGCATTAAAGATAAAGTAACAATGCCATTCTTTACCACTAAGGCTAAAGGTTCAGGCACAGGGCTAGGTCTTACGCTTTGTCAAAAGATACTGGAACAAAATCATGCAAGATTCTGGTTTCAGAATACGAGTGATGGGCTCTGTGTCGTTATTGAATTACCAATGGAGTACTCATGGGCTTAAAACTGCTCTTAGCTGAAGATGATTTCGATTTACGAGAGTCGATTACCCTCGCTTTAACTATGGATGGCTTTGACGTCACGGCCTGTGAAAGTGCAGAACAAGCCATCGGGTGTACTATGCGCCATCAGTATGACGTCGCGTTGCTTGATTTAGTCATGGAAGGCATGAGTGGCATTGAGGCCATTGCTTCCCTCAAGAAGTTAAATCCGAACATTGGGATCGTCATAGGAACCGCGTTTGGGACGATAGATACGGCTGTAGATGCAATGAAAAAAGGAGCGGACGAGTTCTTAACGAAGCCGTTTCAATTACAAACCTTATCCGTCACACTTAAACGAGTTCATGCTGAAAAATCTCTAAAAGCACCAACAGCAGATAAAGATAGCGATCAAGTGTTTAGTGCTTTGGCCAATCCTATTCGCCGCAATGTCATCTATCAATTAACGATTCATCAAAAGCTCAAATTTATGGATCTATGCCGCTTAGTCGGTATTGATGATCATACAAAGTTCAACTTTCATTTACGTCAATTGATTAAAAGTAACCTGGTAAAACAAGAGCAAGGAAAATCATATATATTGACGAAAAAAGGGGTTGATGTTGAATCTCGCCTTCATTTATAGGCGCAATCGGTGCTCTTGAGTAAAACTGCACTGATTAAAACCTTATCAAAATGAAGCAAGTAAAATCGTGAAGCTCAATAAATGGATCGAAACCTCGATCAAATCAATATCCGACTAAAACACTATGGTATTATGTGCAAATACCGTACTACATAACTACCTGTATTGAGGCAACACCATGGCACTATCATTTAAGAAAATTTTCAAAGGCAACAAAGAAGAGACTGAACAGGTTAAAGTGACAACAGAAGCAGCGTCATCAGAAAACGCAGCAACTGAAGATAAGACTCAAGAAACATCAGGTGAAAAAACCAAACACAATACGCCAAGTGGTTGCTGTGGCTCTTGCTCGTAAGTAACTACGGCTAAATTATTATTAATAATAAGCCTCGATTTTCGAGGCTTATTCATTTCCCAACTGTTATTTCCCAACAGCTCACACTACTGAAATTCATCACCGTGATTCTCAAGCCTCTTATGGCCGCACTCCTGACACACAATATATCGGTCTACTAATTCTAAAGAGGCCAGCGCTGGACTTGCCACGCCTGAGAAAAAACCTTCAAGAAATGCTTTAAATTGCTCTTTTCTACTTTTTCCGTATTTAGATGGCTTTTGTTTAATTATCTCTTTATGCAAGGTTTCTTTATTGCATTGAACGCAAAATTGTTGATTCATATTCCATTAAGCCTTTGAATTATTCATTATATTTTCATATGCATTAAGTCACATCATCATAAACAAATCAATAATTTATAAATTCCATTTTGACATAAAAAAAACCGTCTTAGACGACTGCCTAGACGGTTTCATATACGCTCAATAACTGGCGATAATCATAATCGCCTAGTAGAGTTACACCTTAAACATACTAATCGCACTGCTTAAACGTGATGCCATTGTATTGAGCTCATCAGCGGTACGAACGTTTTCTTGTACGTCATTCGCAGTGTTAGCCGCCAAATCATTCACACTCACAACATTTTCATTAATCTCTGCCGCTACGCTAGACTGCTCTTCAGCTGCGGTGGCGATCTGATTATTCATGTCTTGAATGGTTTTGATTTCACGCTCAATTGTCGAAAGAGCGCTGCTCGCTTCATCTGACTTGCCTAGTGTCTGTTGAGCATTGGTGGCATTTTCTGTCATCAAGCCTACAGAGCGTGACGCCTGCTCTTGTAGCTTCTCAATCATAGATTGAATTTCATTGGTACTTTGTTGCGTTTTCGTCGCCAAAGTACGAACTTCATCGGCTACAACTGCAAAACCACGACCATGTTCACCTGCACGAGCTGCTTCGATTGCAGCATTCAGCGCCAGCAAGTTGGTCTGATCGGCAATGCCACGAATAACATCTAGGATACCACCCACATTCTCAGTTTCAGTATGCACGTTGGTGATAACCTCTTGAACTTGGCCAATGTCGTTCACCAACCGAGTGATCTCTTCGTTCATTTGGCTCACAACTTGTAAGCCTTGAGCAGAACTTTGGCTCGCATCATCAGAAGAGCTAGAAGCTTCCACGGCGTTCTGTGCAACTTCATTGACTGTTGCCGCCATTTCGTTCATCGCGGTTGCGACCTGTTCTAGCTGCATCATCTGAGATTTCGACGAAGTATCCACTTTCGCAGATGAAGCACCTAATTGCGTTGAAACGTTAATCAGGTGATTAGATGACTCATTAATATCGGTAATGATGCTTTTAAGATTGTTCGCCATGGCTACCGTAGAGCGGTAAACACCAACGCTACTATTGTCTAGTTGGGGCACATTAGTCAGATCACCATTAGCAATTTTGTTTACTAACGCTTCAATCTCTTTCGGCTCACCACCAATAGGAACGTACATCAATTTCGTAATCAAGAAATATACGCCAGCAACGCCTAAAACGATAAAGAATAGACCTGAAAGAACGTTTACTTTAACCGCAGAATTGGATGTTGCATTAATATCGTCCCATTTTGCCCACGCCCATACCGTCCAGTGGAGAGAATCTATCTTCGAAGAAACAACATAGAAATCCCCTTTATCCGGTACTGAGTATGAGTGCTCACTACTAGATTCATTGGCATACTGCTTATAGCTTGGGCGTAAATCAAACAGGTTTTTTCCTACATAATCTGCATAGCTTGCCGCCATAGTAAAGCCATCTTCACGAGCTACAAATATATTCGGTTCTGATGAAAGTTCGTTTACATAGTCCGTGATATCACTCATTTTCAAGCTCATACCAACAGTCGCAATAACGGTTCCATTTCGTTTAACTGGTACCACAAATGCCATCGTCAAGTGACCGGTGCTGGCCATAAATGGATTAGTTACCGTACGCTCCGCCCCTTGCATACCTTTAACAAACCACTCTCGCTGCTTTTGTTTTGCGTTAAAATTTGGAATGACCCCTCTATTTGATGCATCGTAAGTTGTCCCGTCAGGTAAACCGATAAACATATTCAGAGCTTTCATTCTTTGTGCGCTATCGACTAAAAGACCTAATGCTTTTTCATCAATTTCAACTTGACCTTGCTCAACATCAATTGCAGAAACTAAGCTTTCTAACGCTGTAAAATAGCTTTCAACTCGACCTTCAACGGACTTCGCGATTAAAAAAGATTTATTAGATAAATTGTTACGATAATCACGTGTAGACGAGTTGTTGATTTGCGTATAACCAAGGCTAGACAACACCAAAATAATCAGAGCAATCAATGCCCCGATAGACAACATTAATTTATTTCTTGCGCTCATAAGGATCTCGACTGCCAAATAGTGGATATATTCATTATGTAGAACGGAGGTTTATTCAACACATGAACGAATCGTGAGAATGTTATAATAGTGGTAATTCACCGCTCATTTCGTCCATTATTAAATTAACTGAAGGACAATCAATATATCGGCAATACCACTTTAAACTTAAGGTAGATTCATAGCGTTGCGCGAAGAATCTTTTGAAAATGCGAGATCACGGGCATGGGTCTGTCCAATATCCAACATAGGTCAAACTACCAGAAGCAAAAAGCCTCCTTCAAGTCCGTTGAAGAAGGCTTTGAAAAGATGACAGTAAGCGCATTGTCATCTAAGAAGTCACGAACTGTTTACCTACTCATCATCTAATGGGATCAGCTTTGTGCTTCCTCCATGAATTTTTTCACGTCGCCTCTGTATTAATGCGTAAAATCCCGGGATCAAGAATGTTCCAACCAGCAACACACACAGTAAACCGCCGATCAATGAGACGCCTAATGAGTTTTGACTTACATGCCCTGCCCCTGAAGCAAATAGCAGCGGCGTAATACCTAATATAAACGACCACGATGTCATGTTTACGGCGCGAAAACGTAGCTTACCACCAGAAACCGCAGCCTCATCGAGTGGGGTTTCTTTCTCTTCACGTTCAACTTTAGCAAACTCCACAATCAGTATTGCGTTTTTGGCGGCTAACGCAATCAACAGAACTAACCCTATTTGCGCGTAAAGGTTGAGTGGCATTCCGGCGATCGTCAACGCTAAGAATGAACCGAGTGTCGCAACGGGCACCACCAGTATGATCGCGAGAGGAATACTCCAACTTTCATATTGAGCCACCATAAACAGGTAAATGAAGATTAAGGCCAAGGCAAAAGCATAAATCGCCTGATTTCCCGCTTGTACCTCTTGGTATGCCATGCCAGTCCACTCAAACTGATAACCTTGCGGCAGGATATCAGCCGAGACGCGCTCCATTGCAGCAATGGCATCACCACTGGAATATCCCTCCGCGGCTTGGCCTTGAATAATTGCACTGCGATACATGTTGTAGCGCCACGCGACATCGGGTTCGAAAACCTGTTCATACGAAACAAGAGTACTAAGTGGAATCATATCACCAGACGACGAACGTACATGAAACAGAGCAAGATCTTCTATCCCACTACGGTGCTCACTATCGGCTTGCATCGTTACACGAAAGTTCTTACCGAACATCGTAAAATCATTCACATAAAGTGAACCTAAATTACCTTGCAACGTTTGAAATACTGATGCCAACGGAATGCCAAGTTGCTGAGCTTTCTCGCGATCAATATCAACATAGTAGTGTGGGACATTGGCGCGAAAAGTACTGAAGGTATAGGCGATCTCAGGTTGCTTGTTCGCTTCCTGAATCACGTCATTCATTAGAATTGCTAAATCCGTTCTGCTACGCCCTAATGAATCTTCCAGTACATATTCAAACCCTGAAGCAGCGCCCATACCAGGAACAGCAGGAGGCCCCATCGCAAACACTATCGCTTGTGGTAATTCGGCAGCAGCACGACCGTTGATCCTTGCAGCGATGGCATTAGCTGACTGCGCACCGTCCATTGCATTACGCTCATCCCACGGCTTTAACTTGATAAATAGAGAGGCTCCATTCGATGCCGCAGCGCCTGTCATAAAAGCATAGCCGTTAGCGACCGTAATTCCGTCGATAGCGGGTTCCTGCTCAATCATTTCCATCAATTGCGCACTGGTATCTTCCGTTCGAGATAAAGATGCGGCATCCGGTAGCTGCACATTAACCAACAAAATCCCTTTATCTTCTTGTGGAACAAATGCCGTTGATGTGGTTTTCGCTAAGTAAGTCACCGCCCCTAACGCAAAAACGAAGAAGGTAGCCAGTAAAAATACTTTCTTGACTAAGAAACTCGCCCCCCGTCCATAGCGTTCCGTCACTTTATCCAAACCACGGTTGAATGCTTTAAACCAACTCGCGGTATTACCACCACCTTGTTTAAGAACTAATGAGCACAAAGCAGGAGACAGCGTTAATGCATTAATCGATGAGATCACAACCGATATACAGATAGTGAGAGCGAACTGGCGATACATAATACCTGTAATACCCGGAAGCATAGCGACAGGTAAGAATACTGCGAGCAAAACTAAGGTAGAGGTGACAATTGGCCCCGTCACCTCCTTCATCGCGATCAACGTCGCTTTTCGTGGTGAGAGGCTTGGATCCTTTGCCATCGTCGTGTCGACATTCTCAATAACCAAGATGGCATCATCTACGACAATACCAATGGCTAAGATAAGGCCGAAAAGGGTCACGGTATTGATAGTAAAACCGGCCAACACCATAATCGCGAATGTGCCAATTAATGAAACCGGAATGGCAACCACAGGGATGAGTGTGGCGCGCGCACTTCCCAAGAACAGGTAAGTAACGGCGATAACCAATAGTATTGCTTCAATAAGCGTTTTCAGTACCCCCTTAATCGACTCTTCCACGAATAACGTCGTGTCATAACTTGTTTCATAGGCCATGCCTTCAGGGAAATTACCACTGAGGCCATCAAGCAGATCCATAACGGCTTGTCCGCTCTCTAAGGCATTGGCATCCGACTGCAACGATAGCGTGACAATAGAGGCATCTTGACCACGGAATTGACCGCTTCCATCATAGAATTTTTTACCTAGCTCAACGCGAGCCACATCCTTTAAGTAGACAGTCTCACCATCACTTTGAGCCCGTAATACCACCTCTTCAAACTCGCTTACCGATTCAAGTCTTCCTTTTGTCACTAGGTTAAATTGCACTTCTTGCGGGTTGTTATAAGGAGCAGCACCAATACGGCCGGTTGCAACCTGTACATTTTGCTCCGCAAGCGCAGCGTAAACATCGGAGGTCGTCAGCTTCAAGTTGGCCATTTTTTCAGGGTCAAGCCACACTCGCATGGCGTATTCACCGCCACCTATCACATTAACTTCACTGATCCCTTTAACACGTGCCAGTTGATCTTTCACATTCAAGTTAATGTAATTGATCAGAAATTTATCGTCATACTCACCATTCGGAGAGTAGAAGTTCAATACCATGAGAAGATCTGGTGAGCGTTTTTTGACAGTAACACCAACCATTCGAACATCTTGAGGTAGCTTAGATTCAATTTGAGAGACACGGTTTTGAACATTGACTTGCGCCATGTCTGGATCGGTCCCTACATCAAACGTGACGTTAAGGGAATAAGAACCATCATTGGCGCTTTTTGAAGACATATACAGCATATCTTCCACACCATTCACCGAAGTCTCGATTGGATCGGCAATAGCTTGCTCTACCACTTCGGCACTTGCACCGGTGTAATAGGCATTCACGCTCACAGATGGAGGGCTAATTTTAGGGTACTCCGCCACTGGAAGTACCGTGAGCGCAATCATCCCAGCAAGCGTGAGTATAATGGAGATAACCAGCGCAAATTTAGGACGCTGAATAAAGAAACGACTTAGCATAGACTTCTCCTTTATTTCACGTCAGTTGTTGCTGATTGTTGTTCCAAACGGACTGGCATCCCATTGCGGACGCGTTGCAAGCCTTGAGTGATCACGCGCTCACTGTCTGCGATACCGCTACGGAGGATGATCCCCTCTTCGACTTGTTTACCTAACTCAACATTACGACGTTCCGCTACATTGCCTTCCGTCACGATCATCACGAAGTTGCCTTCTAGATCGGTCTGCACTGATCGGCGAGGAACAACAAAAGCTTTATCGACCTGCTTCTGGCGTAACTCAACACGGACATGTTGCCCTGGGAGCAATCGCTGGTCAGGATTATCGACAACAGCTCGCATCGCGATCGTACCCGTATTGAGGTTGATACGGTTGCCTAAGTAATCAAGTTTGCCTAAATGCTCAAAAACATCACCTGTCTCTAAAATGACTTGCACTTCGACATTCTGAGATTCACCTGAGCCATCCCCTTGAATTTGATCAATCCCTAGCGCGATGCGTTCGCGTTCACTCATACTAAAACGAGTGTGAATAGGATCTAAACTAACCAAAGTGGTGAGCACGCCGGAAGAGGGAGAAACGAGATCGCCTTTGCTCACATTTGTATCACTGATTCGGCCTGAAAATGGTGCTGCGATTTGAGTATGAGAGAGATTTACTTCAGAGAGATTTAATTGTGCTGTTGCGGATTCAACACTAGCTTCAGCACCAAGTAAATTGGCCGTTAATGCATCGAATTCAGATTGAGAAATACTGCCTTTAGGTAGTAAGTTTTTTCCACGTTCAAAATCCAACTGTGCTTTTTTAAGAAGCGCATTGGCTTGCGCAACCGCAGCTTTTGCAATCGCGACTTGAGCTTCAAACGAGGAAGGTTCGATGGAGTAAAGCAGTTGGCCTTTTTCGACCATTTCACCTTCGACAAAATGGCGCTCTTTAAGATACCCAGATACTTGGGCTGTGATCGCCGTATCTTCAACTGCCTCAACGCGTCCAACGTAGCGTTTGCTTTGTTGGTGAGCAATGACATTTACATCCTGTACAGTCACTAAGGGTAAAGGTGCTTGTTGATTTGATGTGGTAGCTTCACCACAACCAACAAGTACTAAAGAGCTAATAATGGATGTAAGTAATAACTTCTTGCGCATTGATAAACCATAATATTGAATTAACAGAAAGTCGTTAAACCTTATCAATATCAAGTGTTTCAATGTCCGAAGATTATCAAATCCTACGGCGCATTTGTTTCAAACTGTGTACTGCGATATGAATCATTTGCGTTGATTCATCACCTCTATTTATGCTTCATTAATAGGGAACCTAATCGCATAAGCTTCCATAAAATCTTGACGGATATGTTGCTCTAAATGAGACGCTCTTTCTGTCGGACAGAAAATCATGAAATGAATCAATTGCTCACCCGTAGAGGAACTGGTGACATGAATATGAGGCTCAGAACCAGGTAAATCAACGCCTGCATGTTTCTCAATCACAGCATTATACCGACGAGCGACATCGATGAAGTCTTCACAATGTTCTTCAATTTTCGAAATCAATTCAGGAAACATTGGATACACATTCACAAAATCTCGCACCGTAATATTGAAGTTATGATAAACATAACGCTTCATGAAATTGAGATTCTTTACCGGGTAAGTAAAAAACATACTATTAGGCAATGTCGCCGTTTTTCCGGTGTAATGATATTGGCCGTGGTGAAGATCGATTTCCTGAATAACGGTTGCCATCATATTATGTTCGATAACTTCACCACAAAGCTTACCGACTTCGATCCAATCTCCAATCCGAAAAGAGCGAGAACTCGCGCGTTGAATTGAACCCGTAAAACACAAAATGATCTCTTTTGAGGCAACCACGATAGCCACCGCAATGGCAGTCACAGATAGTGCAAACTCATTAATTTCAAATCGCCATAATGCAAAGAGAGCAAAAATAGTTAAGGCAAATGACCAATTCTTAGTTCGTGACATCCAGTTGCGTTGCTCTTCAGAAAGAAATGCAACATCCCCACGAATACGTGACAGTGTTATTCGTCTGATGAGAGCAATAATGGCTATGATTAACAAACTGGTGAGAGTTTTGTAAGTAAGAAGAAAATCAATTACCAACGACACTTTGTCCATGTTCTACACCTTTGACGCTTTTCATTATTTGGGAATATCACGACTAGCTTCCCATAATCGACGATTATCAGCCACTTTATTTTGATTATTTACTGAAATTTATAAACTAATTCAAAAGTTTGCAGATACAAAAAAGGCAACTTAAAAAGCTGCCTTTACGATTTGATGCTTAGCGAGAGTTAGTTACTTGTAGTTTAGTGCCGTTTTCTCAACTAATTTAACGATAACCTTCACAGAAAGCTCCATACCTTGAACGGTAATGAACTCATGAATACCGTGGAAGTTGTAACCGCCAGTGAAAATATTCGGACATGGTAAACCCATAAATGATAAACGCGCACCATCAGTACCACCACGAATTGGTTTAATCATTGGTTCAACGTCACATTCAATCATAGCTTGCTTTGCCAATTCAATGACATGTGGGTGTGGTTCTACCATTTCACGCATATTGAAGTAGCAATCTTTCATTTGAACTTCAATACGATCATGACCAAGCGTTTCGTTCAGTTCAGCGGCTTTTTGCAGCATGAACGCTTTGCGGTTCTCTAAACCATCACGGTCAAAGTCACGAATAATGTAGTTGAGTTCTGTACGTGCAACGTTCATCGAACCTGAACCAAGGTGGTAGAAACCCTCGTAGCCTTCTGTTGTTTCAGGCGTTTCATCTGCAGGCATCATCGCTTGGAATTTAGCCGCAATATTCATCGCATTAACAAGTTTACCTTTTGCAGTACCAGGGTGAACACTTACGCCGTGGCAAACAATCGTTGCATTGGTCGCATTGAAGTTTTCAAATTCCAACTCACCAACGGGGCCACCATCAATCGTGTACGCCCACTGAGCACCAAACTTCTCAACGTTAAACAGATCAGCACCACGGCCAATCTCTTCATCTGGAGTGAAACCAATGCAAATCTCACCGTGTGGGATCTCTGGGTTCGCAACAAGTGTTGCCATCGCGGTTAGGATTTCTGCAATCCCAGCTTTGTTATCTCCACCAAGTAGAGTTGTACCATCAGTAGTAATAATGCTGTGGCCATGAAGCTTATGGAGATCTGGGTATTGAATTGGTGAAAGAACTTCATCACCTTTACCTAGAGCAATATCACCGCCACGGTAATCATCGATAATTTGTGGTTTAACATTGGCACCAGAAGCGTCAGGCGCGGTATCCATATGCGCAACAAAACCAATCGCAGGTACTTCATAATCAACGTTTGACGGTAATTTGGCCATCAAGTAACCATGTTCATCTAGGCTAACATCACTCAGGCCCATCTCGATCATTTCAGCTTTCAACTGTTCAGCCAGTACCAACTGACCCGGAGAACTTGGGCAAGTTGCATCAGACGAGTTAGATTGAGTATCAAAAGTTACATAACGGATAAAGCGATCAACAAGATTATTCATATTAAATTCTCAAAGCTTAAAAGCGGAAACGACTGCCATCAGGGCAGAAAGATAACCACTAGCAAAAGAGTTAACTAAGCCAGTGCAGTTAGATGCGCTAAATAGTACGCTGAATTGGATAAGATAAATTGCGGTGAATCAGTTTTTTTTAAGAAAGAAGTGTTTTCTAAAGATAATGAGATATACAACAGGATCGAATAAAAAACGCTCATGCGAACCAATGGTTACAGGGCATGAGCGAGTTATATAGTAGATTAGTTCAATATAAGAATTACAGTAAAATGAACATACCTGCTAGGCAAGCACTCATTAGGTTAGCTAATGTACCTGCAACTACCGCTTTTAAACCTAAGTTTGCCACTTCTGAACGGCGCTCAGGTGCAATCACGCCGATTGAACCAAGTTGAATCGCAATAGAACCGATGTTAGCAAAGCCACATAACGCGAAAGTAATGATCACTTGGCTGTGTTCTGAAAGTAGTGCTTTGTTTTCAACAAAATCAATGAATGCCACAAACTCGTTCATTACCACTTTCTGACCAATATAAGAGCCCGCCGCTAATACTTCATGGCTTGGGATACCAATCAACCATGCCAATGGCGAGAAAATGTAGCCAAAAATTGCTTGTAGCGTGATGCCCGTGAAGCCAAATAGCTCACCTAAACTTTCTAGCCCAGTATTGACCATCGCGATAACACTCACAAAAGCAATCAGCATAGTGCCCACCGCTACCGCGACTTTCATGCCACTCATTGCACCGCTTGCTAATGCATCAATCACATTGCTTTGGTCCGCTTTATCCATCTCAATATCAGATTGGTTACAAGGAGTATCACGCTCAGGAACAATGATTTTCGCCATCATTAAGCTACCTGGAGCCGCCATAAAGCTTGCGGCAATGAGGTACTTAAGCTCAACGCCTAGCCCTGCATAACCCCCTAAAACACTACCCGCAACGGAAGCCATACCACCAGCCATCACGGCAAATAGCTCTGAACGCGTCATTTTTGATAGAAATGGACGGATAAGCAGTGGAGATTCACCTTGAGACAGAAAGATATTACCAGTAGCGACTAATGACTCAGCTTTACTCGTACCAAGAAATTTCTGAATCGCGCCACCAATCACTTCAATCACTTTTTGCATGATTCCAAGGTAGTAGAGCGCAGAAATAAGAGCACTAAAAAAGATGATGATTGGTAGAACACGAATCGCAAAAATGAACCCGCTGTTCGCCAGATCCCCAAATAGGAATGCAATACCAACATCAGCAAATCCAAGCAGGCTAGATACACCACTACTTAAACTGGTAAGCGCCGCTTGTCCCCAAGGAAAATAAAGAACAAGTGCAGCAAAACTTACTTGAAGTAATAACGCACGCGAAACCGTTTTCCAGTTAATCGCCTGGCGGCTTTCAGATAGTAGATACGCGCAAGCCATTAGTCCGACGATGCCGACTAAGCTAAATAAAATGTTCATTATATTGTCCTATTAAAGAGTGGAAATAAAAGCGGCACCAAAAGAATTGGCAAAAAAGGTATAGGACTGTGATTCGCCCGAGCAATTTGCAGCGAATGAATGAAGGAACAAGTTGTTCATATTGTAGATCACCTTATACAAGCATTAAAAATAGCTGGTCCGGTCCTTGAGGTCGTTCACTGTTCCATGTGACGGCTTGTATTGGCTAAGCATCGGCTTAAAACCGGGAGAGGATTATAACGAACAAAACGAGATATTCATCACATTTTCACACGCAAACGTTCAACCGTTTATTTTGCGTACAAAGCGACGAAAGATTGATTCAAAGGCAAAGAGATTCAGCAAGCTATCAAAACCAAGAAAGCAACAACTCACCCATAAAACCAACAAGAGGTTTATTTTTAATCAGCGCCTCATCCCTAAAAAATGACAAGCTCATCCCTTAAAAATTTTTAATAGGAGGATGATCACACTTTAGATATACGCCACTATCTAAGCATGCATAAACACTAGGATCTAAAAATGGTTATCAACAAATACTATGTTTTTATTGCTCAAGAACTAAATGAGTCAGAGAAACAGGAACAACAATCCCTAACGGAGCAAGAATTGCACCGCCAAGAATTATTGAAAAATGCACAACAGCAAGGTGGGCTATAAGCTTATTCTAGTCGCAATTAACGATCTCAATTGTTGGAGCAGGGTCTTCAGCATCCAAAACGATAGATCGCCTATAACTTATATAACAGCGACTATTATCTGTATTACTACTCGCTGTTATTTTTACTTCATTTTCCGCCCCCACAACTCCAACACCATAGAGGAGCCAGTCTTCCTCTCCAGGAATTGCACTTAAGCCAGTCACTAAATTAGACAAGGTTGCAAAATTAGCTTTGGGGTACCCATAATCAAATTCACAAAAGGTCGTTAAATCACCTGGGTCTGAACCGCAGTCAGGCAGCATTGCAATAATATCAGCCTTATACTTACCCCCTTCTTTGTACCCGTTGACACTGGCTTCATTTTCCAAACCAGCAATGGCGAACTTTCCATATGTAATTCCAAGAGCACCTTCAAGCGAACCTTTCATACCTTCCAAAGCGGCTTGCTTGGCATCACTCTGTAGATTCAAAAATTTTGGAGCGGCAGTCACCGCTAAAATACCCAAAATAACGATAACCACAACTAGCTCAATTAAAGTAAAACCTTTGTTTTTCAATATATTCACCTATATTCATTCACGTAATCGTGACTATTTATAGTGCTCAAACGACTTATAACGCTTAAACTATTCTGCACATTCAACACAATAGTTGTCATTGTACTTTATTTTACTGTTCAAAATCCACACTCATTCTGCATCATTGTTCTCCAACATTCGGCAATATCGCTCACCTAGCGCAGTCAGATCGTTAAAGTCAGATACACGTACAGCAAACTTTTAATCGCAATTACCCTCACGTTTAGTAAAGTAGGGTTTAATTTCACTGTAGGCTAGAAATTTAGGTGCTCATGGATTTCACGGTAAGAACCGCGACACAAGATGATTATGAATTTACATTTTCTCTCAAGAAATTGGCTGAGGTAGATGCTATTACTGCGATTTTTGGCTGGGATGAAGAGTTACAACGCGAACTACACCTTATCGAGTGGCACCAAGGGTTTCCGGAACTTATTTACGTAGACGGGGAACCGGTTGGCAGCTACATGTTGGTCGAAAACAATGAGGTTTGGCATTTTTCACGTTTTTTCCTACTGCCCAATTTTCATGGGGAAGGGATAGGAAGCAAAATTTTACAACAAGTGAGTGACACTCTCGATTCGTATCAACAACCTTGCAAGCTCTGTTACTTACAGGGAAGCCGAGTACAGACCCTCTACCCTCGCTTTGGCTTTGTTAAATGCAGTGAAGATGATCAGTTTGTCTATATGATCCGTTATCCAACGAAATAACCCTACGAAAGAGTCAGTAAAACGAATGATGATGCTACATAAGTAATGACACTACATAGGCAATGGAATTAAATAAGCGAAGTCGGATCAAACAAAATATTTAAATGGTTTATTAGGACTCAATATCGAAAAACAAAATGGGCCTCATGCAGTTAAAGCGTGAGGCCCATTTTTTATTGAAACGAACTTAATATCCTAAGCCCAATTCAACTACAGTATTTTTCTAGAAATCAGTTATTTAAGCAAGCGAGCTCTAAATTGGCGGCCTTTCATTTTTCCGGCTTCAATTTTTTTCAGCGCCTGTTTCGCCACAGAACGATCAACAGCAACGTATGCACGAATAGCAAGTAGGTTGATTTTACCTACCATTTTACCATCAATACCACCTTGACTAGTTAGTGCGCCCAGAATATCCCCTGCGCGTACTTTCTGCTTCTTCCCGCCATCAATTTGAATGGTGACCATCTTAGCTTGGTAAGGCTGTGCCGCTGGTTTTGCAGGTAATGTCACTGGCTCAATTGGCATGTCCATGTATTCATCAATCTGCATGACACGATGCATCTCTTTTTCGCTAAAGAAGCTGCATGCGATGCCTTTACTTCCTGCGCGGCCTGTACGACCAATACGGTGAACATGGACTTCAGGATCACGAGATAATTCAAAGTTGAATACAGCATCAAGGTTATCAACATCAAGACCACGAGCAGCAACATCTGTAGCAACAAGAATGGAAACACTCTTGTTAGCAAACTGTACCAATGCTTGATCTCGTTCGCGTTGCTCTAAATCCCCATGCAATTCAATAACACTGAATCCACGATGATGCAGCTCATC
Source organism: Vibrio sp. 03-59-1 (assembly GCF_013114135.1). Lineage (NCBI taxonomy): Bacteria > Pseudomonadati > Pseudomonadota > Gammaproteobacteria > Vibrionales > Vibrionaceae > Vibrio > Vibrio sp. 03-59-1. The sequence continues at coordinate 196,789 of NZ_VTYA01000002.1, read as the reverse complement.
CGCTACGTTTTGTACTTCTTTTTTGGTATTACAGAATACCACTGAAGATTCTGGTTGATGGTGCAATAAAAGTAATTCAAGCGCATTGTCACGAGCTTCACTGCCTTCCATTTTATAGAAGAACTGCTGAATACTTGAATGATCGTGAGTCGATTCTACTTTCACCATCTCAGCTTGCTTCGTAATACGATCAGCAACTTTTTTGATTTCTGCAGGGAATGTTGCACTGAAAAGTAACGTTTGACGATCTTTTGGTGCTTCACTGATAATTGCATCCAGTGAATCTTGGAAACCCATATCCATCATACGATCCGCTTCATCAAGAACCAGTGTATTTAGTTCTGACAAATCGATACGTCCACGATCCATATGGTCAAGAATACGACCAGGTGTACCCACTAAAATATGAGCGCCGTGTTCCAATGAACCAATTTGTGGTCCCATTGGCATACCGCCACATAAAGTCAGTACTTTAATATTATGAATAGTACGAGCAATAGTTCGGATCTCTTTTGCTACTTGATCCGCCAACTCACGGGTTGGGCAAAGTACTAACGTTTGAACTCGAAAGCGTTTCACATTCAGGTTAGACAGTAATCCCAGAGCGAATGCTGCTGTTTTTCCTGAACCTGTTTTACCTTGACCGATTACATCCTTGCCAGCCAAAATCGTTGGTAAACTCAACGCTTGGATCGGTGTCATTTGTGTATAACCAAGAGAATCAAGGTTTGTTAATAGCTCTGGTTGAAGACCCAAAGTGGAAAAAGATGTATTGCTCAAAGTAAGCGACCTTTCGTTAAACGTAATTTAGCTGTGTATTATCGTTATTTGACGCTGCGATACTAGTGTTATTTAGAATAATCTCGATGAGATAAAAAAACCGACGCTCATGCATCGGTCTATTTGGATTAAAGCCGGAAATATCTAAGGCACACCGTGGCCTTTTGAAGCGACCCAAATTCGATACCACTGTTCACGCGTCATCTCTAATTTAAGTGCTTCAACCGCTGCTTTTACACGCTCGATTTTACCTGAACCAATGATAGGTAATGGTTTTGAAGGTAGGCGACGAACCCAAGCATAGATCACTTGATCAATACTCGCAGCACCAAGCTCTACTCGAATCGCATCCAACTCATCTCGTACACGTTTCGCCTGCTCAGTTTCGCCACTGAATAATTCACCACCCGCTAAACATGACCAAGCCATCGGGCGAACTCGGTTCATTTGCAATTGATCCAACGTCCCATCATCAACCACATCAAAATTAAGGGGATTGATTTCAACTTGATTGGTGACAAGCGATTTTCCTAAGCGTGATTGCAATAACTCAAATTGACGAGGGCTAAAATTCGACACACCGAAATGCTTAACCTTACCGACTTTATATAACTCAGCGAAAACATCAGCGACTTCATCAGCATCCATTAAGGCATCTGGGCGATGTATCAACAGTGCGTCAATATCATCCACTCCTAAACGCTCAAGTGAATTATTTACCGACTGATGAATATGAGCGGCGCTAGTATCGTAATGATTGATTTTACGATCTGGACTCTTCGCCCCACATAAGTTGATATCACATTTAGTGACGATTTGGATTTGTTCTCTAAGAGCAGGCTCTAAAGCCAAGGCTTCACCAAATAATTTTTCGCACTCGTAGTTACCATAAATATCGGCGTGATCAACCGTCGTGATGCCAAGATCAATGTGCTGTTTCAAAAAATTAAGACGTTGCTTTGATGTCATTTGCCAGTCAGCCGTTCGCCAATAGCCTTGAATCATCTCTGACAATTCTGGTCCTTGTGGCGCAATGGATACTTTAACAACCATCGGTTCTCTCCTATATAATGTCTGTTGCTACCGTAAACTTGTTTCGGGCAATCTTCAATCAATTAACACATATAGAGTTGCTGGCTCGCAATCAACGTCCATTATATGGTACACCACCCCAAAATTAACTAACCCTAAACGAATTCACTAAAATCTATAAAGCGATCCTTCCCTCTATCTATTATATACTTCTCTGCATGAACCCATTTTTTGAACCACATTTGATGACTTTGGAGAACAAATGTCAGTGACCAGCCAGCTATCCCTATTTCGAGACGTTGTACAACAAGGTTCATTTTCCAAAGCGGCAGCTCTACACGACATGGACAACTCTTCACTTTCAAAGCAAATAAAGAAATTAGAGGTGGCGCTAGGCGTTCAACTCATTAACCGTTCCACACGATCATTTTCATTGACCTCTGCGGGTGAGGACATTCTTCAACAAACCCATATTCTGCTTGATACGCTTGACCAAATTCATAACATTGCAGACTCTTATCATGCAGAGCCTAAAGGTATCTTACGCATCACTTCTGGGATTTTCTTTGGACAACAGTATCTTCAACCTGTGATATCAACGTTCATGAAGCGCTACCCTGATGTGAAAATCCTCTTATCACTTGATGACAAAAAATCAGACATCATCGCGGATCATTTTGATCTAGCTTTTCGAATTGGGAAGCTCACAGAGTCCAATTTAATCGCAAAAAAAATAGCGAATACCAACTTCGCTCTCGTTGCGTCTGAACAGTTTATTGAACAATACGGGATGCCTACGACACCTGAAGAGTTGATTAAATTGCCTGCTGTTATCTATAGCAATGGTGATGTGAACTTAGATCATCTTCGAATGAGTGAAGAGCCACATGGTGAGGTGATGAAAAGCTACAAAATGCAGGGTAATTATAAAGTCAGCGATGTGAGAACCATGATAAGTGCAGTAAAAGATGGACTTGGTTACAGCCAAATTGATCTGTTTAACCTCGAGTGCCCAATCAAACATTCGCAACTAAAACCCTTGCTAACCAACTATACGATTTCCAACATGGATACAGGGATCTACGCCATCTACCCTCATCGAAAACAGACCTTATTGGTTAAAGCTTTTATCGATGCCGTTCTTGATTACATTGGAACACCACCCTTTTGGGAAGAGCATATCCCAAACTATAAAAACCTCTATAAATAGCCTAAACCGTTCGCTAGCAGATACAAAAAAGGCTAGGAATTAAACCTAGCCTCTCAATCTCGATTCTATATCACTTACAATACAGTGATCACATCTTCTGTTGCCAGACGCGCTTTTGGTAAGCCGTGGTTATAATCTTCACCATCTTTATGGTAACCAATCGCTAATGCAAAATCACAAGCATAACCTTTAAGTTCTTCTTTAAAGATATCACCAATCATTTCAGGATCAACGCCTTCCATCGGAGTAGAATCAATGCCCAAACGAGCTAAAACATGCAGCGTATTTCCTAGCGCGATATAAGTCTGTTTTTGAGTCCAGTAGCCATTGAAGCCAGTGTCGTCAGTGTTTGACTCTGCAAATGCAAACGCGCCATTCAGCATGGTATCGAACATGTCAGCAGGTAAGTGTCCTGATGTCACTTCAGCATCCACCACTTTCTTGTAATCATCTTTCGTAAAGTACGGGTTGTGAGCAAATAGAATGACATGCGAAGCTTCTTTTGCGTGTGGCTGATTAAATTGATGCTTGTTTGCAAAAGTATCGTGAAAGCGCTGTTTGGCTTCATCACTCTCAAGCACAATAAACTTCCAAGGCTGTGAGTTAATTGAAGATGCAGATAAGCGAATCGCTTCTTTCAGTACGTCCATGTCTTCCGCTGAAATACGCTTAGTCGAGTCATATTTCTTTGCAGTGTAACGATTATTTAGATCTTTGATGATTTGATGCGACATGTGACTCTCCGACTCTATTTGTTCACAAAATGGTACCCATACGGTATCCAGAAAAGTGCATCACACAATAAAACTCAATGAATTAATCTACCTAATTTCATAACGTTACTTACGGTGTAATGCCAACGAGGGAGATAGTAATGGGAACTCACACTAAATAAAAGGTTATTAGCACCCAATCATTATGGACAAATTAATCCACAATAAAAGCAGCCGACAATCAACCACCTTCATCTTAAGATCAAAAGCTCTAATTTCCGTCAAACTCACGAAGCTCTATGCGAATGCGGCTGCTATCACTAGCCATAATGACAGTTTGGGATTGAGAAAGAGACTCAGATTTATGTCGCCACACCAATATTCGTGGTACTGAAAGAGGCTGGCTATTTAAAAAAGTAATTAGCTTTTTATCAACAGCATCAGGGGATGATTGCAACAGTTTTTTTTCTACATCAAAAAATGAATTTCCAATTTTGATACTGATTAACCCATAGCCATCTTTACGTAAATTAAGCTGAAGATCTGAATATACTAAAGGGCTAAACGCGCTGTTTAACACCAGTTTATCGAAGCGGTTTTCAACGAAAAAAATCTCAGCAGTCACTTCCGTCTTGTAATACCTGACCACATCACTGCAAAATTTTTCATTCTCCTTCTCTAAACCACAATCAAACAGCGTGTTGTCATATTTGATAGACTCTAACGCCAATGAACCATCAGCAGAACTAAGAGCTTCACGTAACCACGATGGATCCGCCGCGTAAGATGGCAGAACACAAAAGCAAGAAACACCGAATATTAGAGTGGATAAACGCATAGGAAATAACGCCGATTGAGAAGTCATTTTAGGGTATCTACTCTGATGCGGAAAAACAATCTCGTTTGTACCGCCCGTATACTCTCAATTGTATTTTCTCGATGTGTTTATTGATAAATATTCAGCAAACTATAATTCATAAACCTATAATCCATCAACTTATCGCATAGCAGCCGAATTCATTCTCTATCCTCTACGCCTTTTACGATAAAACTGTGATCACCTTCAGATCTCAAGGCGTAGTTTATGGGAATGATGTCGATTGATTTTTCTTCTTTTATCATAAGGATAGATCACTAACTTCAATGGATTGCCGATGAAACAGCCACTGTTTAACCTCAATACCTTCACCGCGACGATGTTTTCAACCAAAGCCATCGCCACTGCTTATACTCTAGGGCTCACTTTAGTGGCTGCAAACGCATTTGCGGCACCAACAATTACCATTTCCACCACAACGAATAGCCGTGACTTCCCACTTGATCCACAGAATGCGTTGGTTGTCCCTCTTACCAAAGATTCATATACGCTTAATATCAGCGGTGTGGAGGGTAACTGTTCTGCACCTGAAACCCAAAAAGTGAAATTTAACCGACCACTTCAATTGCAGTGTGGTGCGCCAACCGAGTTACCATTAAAAATTCGTTTCACTGGCGATTACTCGTTCGCATATGATGAGCAGCAACATTCACTGACATTTAAGCGCGAACCTAAAAAGTCGACTAAGAAAGAGTTCAAGCGCCCTATCCCAAATGTCACTTGTGATGCTTTCAGTGACAGCTTAGATAGCGATGGGTTGGTTACCGTTAACCTTGGTGATAGCTATCCAGAAGGCACCGTTCTTACTGAAGCTTTTAGCCAACAAACAGTGGTCGTAAAAGATCAAGCCGTACAATTTAAGCCTGCAGCAAACAGTGGCAATCTGGCTTTATTCGAACCAGCAGAGAAGCAGAAAAAACCGCAAAATTTGGACTACCGAAATGCCAATATCTATTTTGTAATGGTGGATCGTTTCAACAATGCCGATAGCAGTAACGATCAAAGTTACGGACGAAGAAAAGATGGCAAAGACGAAGTCGGCACATTCCATGGAGGCGATTTAAAAGGCGTTATCGAAAAGCTTGATTACATTCAAAGCCTTGGCACAGACGCGATTTGGTTATCTCCAATTGTAGAGCAAGTGCATGGGTTTGTTGGTGGTGGCGACAGTGGATCTTTCCCATTCTATGCGTACCACGGATATTGGACTCGTGATTTCACCAAGATTGATGAGAATTTCGGTAACGACAACGATTTACAAACTCTAGTTCAAGAGGCGCATAAACGTGGCATTAAGGTGCTGCTAGATGCCGTTATCAATCACTCAGGCTACTCCACTTTAGCTGACTTACAGTTTGATGGCGTTAATGTTCAAACTCAACCAAACTCACTACCGACCAAATGGGCAGATTGGACACCTAAAAGCGGTGAAAACTGGCACGATTACCATAAGAACATCGATTATAAGAGCCCTAATTGGAGCCAATGGTGGGGTGGCGACTGGGTTCGTTCAGGGCTGCCTGGTTATACCGCTCCAGGTTCAAGTGACATCACTATGTCTCTCGCAGGGCTTCCTGACTTTATCACTGAATCCGATAAAGCAGTAACACCTCCACAATGGTTGCTGAATAACCCAGGCACGCGTGTAGAGAAACGAGATAACTACTCTGTTGCTGATTACTTAATTGAGTGGCAAACCGATTGGGTTAAGCGCTTTGGTATCGATGGCTATCGTGTTGACACCGTAAAACACGTAGAAGGCGACGTGTGGAAACGCTTGAAAAAAGAGGCAAGCTCAAGCTTAGAAACGTGGCGCAAAGCGAACGACAAATCAGGACAACCTTTCTGGATGATGGGCGAAGTTTGGGGGCATACTGCCTACCGTAGCCCATATTTTGATGATGGGTTCGACGCACTGATCAACTTCGATATGCAGAAAAAATTAGACAAAGGCGCGGCCTGCTTTAGTCAAATGCAATCAACCTATCAAGATTACGCAAACACGATCCAAGAAGAGGCAGACTTTAACCCTGTAAGCTACATGTCTTCACACGATACCGAGCTATTTTTCAGCCGTTTCAAATCTTATGACATGCAACGCAACGCGGCGAATGCCCTACTTCTGAGCCCAGGAGCAATACAGGTTTATTACGGTGATGAAGTGGGTCGAAATACTGGTCCTTATGCAGATGACTTCCACCAAGGTACACGTTCTGACATGGTTTGGAAAAGAGACAATAACCAAGATACGCTATTGAAACACTGGCAAACACTTGGCCAATTCCGTCAAGCTCACCCTGCAATTGGCGCTGGCGTCCATCAAGAGATCAAACAGAACAATGGTTATGCCTTCTCGCGCACCTTAGGTGAAGACAAAGTCATTGTGGCGTATTTTGGGCGAGATAAATCTTAACCAAAAGCCTAGTGAAAACGATGATTTTCAATAATATATATTTCAATCGGACGCTCTTTATCTTCTTAAAAATAGAGCTTAACCGTCCGTAAGAACCTTTTGAAATGCAGCGTATAATACGCTGCATTTTTTTATTTCAATTTCCTTGAATTCTAATTTTTCAATTTTAATTACTGGCATATGCCAATAACTAGGCGTATTGTTACCTCAACAAATACTTTAAATCCATCTCTTCTCGAGAACGGATCATTCAGGAGGTTTCTATGATCTACGCCGTACCTTGCAACAACGCGACTATCGCTGGGCACTATTCGAAAGCAAACCAATTCTTAATTGTTGATGACAATAAGACACAGTCATTTTTCATTGATAACCCCGCTGTTTCTGTTGGCGGTTGCCAAGGAAAAAAACAGCTTGTTGAACAGTTGATCAAGCACCACGTCGATACGGTTGTCATCCGAAATATAGGCGAGCGTTTGCTAACAAAGTTATTCAACCACAATATTTCAGTATATAAAGCGAGCCGAAATTCTGAGCTTATGTCCGTCCATCCATCACAACTTGAAATCGTGACAGATTTGAGTGCAGCACGTCCGTCGATAAATCATAAAAAAAAGGGATGTCATTCAGAAAAAACAAGAGATGCGAACAGTCACTCTAAGAAGCTATCTCCTCAAACCGTTAAGTCTTTGCGTCAAGTTCTGGGGCTTCATTCGCAGGAAAGTGAACAATGATGGTCTATGTCGCGACATTTCTGGTTTTTCTGATCACCATTATTCTCATGGCTATTGGTGTGATCTTCCATCGGAGGAGTATTCAAGGAAGTTGTGGCGGATTAAATCAGGTCGATATTGAACGGGTATGTAATTGTGAAACGACTTGTGAGGAGCACTCTCGCGTTCTATACAAAATACAAGAACCTAGCACAACAAAAATGCCGAGTGAATCGTAACCAGTATTGCGCTTAATACTGCTACAGCTCTTGTTCTTGTTCTTGTTCTTGTTCTTGTTCTTGTTCTTGTTCTTGTTCTTGTTCTTGTTCTTGTTCTTGTTCTTGCAACATTAGCGCCTTACCTTCAACGATACTCAAGGCTATTTTTCCACGGGCTCTCTTAATGATATTACCGAAAGTTTGACGAGAGACGCCCATTTGATCGGCTGATTCTTGCTGGTTCGCCCCAACAACATCGGCTAAACGAATAGCTTCAAACTCTTCAGCCAACAACACGATCTGTTGAAGATCTTTCATTGGCACCCCGTTGGGCTTGAAACAACTGTGAGCAGGCGTGCTGCATATGCGTCGAGATATTTTAGGTCTAGCCATGGGAACTCCTACAATTCAGGCTAGCTAACATAAATGACTCAAGCTCATCTGCCAAGCCTAATCATTAAAAAGGAAAATATTATGTTAATACAACGACCTGAAAACCACCAATCGTGCGTGATTTGTGGTGAGAAAAAATCGGACCGTGAACTGGGACTCACCTTTATTGTGGAAGACGAAGGTGTTGTCAGCACAACATTTACCCCCACTCGTGTCGTTCAAGGTTACCAAGGTGTTATGCATGGCGGCATGATCTGTTCACTTTTAGACTCAGCAATGACCAACTGTCTATTTTCGTTAGGCGTTCATGCCATGACAGCCGATCTTAATGTGCGCTTCATTCACCCTGTTCCACTCGATCAACCGATTACCATTCTGGGTGAGTTCATCCAACAGAGGAGAGGGATATATCAACTATCAAGCAGTTTGACACATCTAGGCGTAAAACTTGCCACGGCTACGGCTAAATTTGTGGTTCCAAAATCTTAATCACAGAATCTAAAAAGTCAGCTTTGCGCAACAACCTCTGGTTACATTATTAGATAATTCAAAAGTCCAGCCATAGCTATCACATAAGCGTTTTACAATAAGAAGACCTAAGCCATGTTCCGTTTCTAGCTTATCTGTTAAACCGCTACCCGAATCAATAACTTGGATACAGTGAGAATCAATCAAAAGAGAGATTTCACCTTGCTGAGTAAAACGGATGGCATTGTTGAGCAGGTTTTTTAATATCATATTGAGAACAACGGGAGGCATATTCAATTGGCAATTTGGTTCAATTTTGCTGCTGAATACAACACCAGCCTCCATCTTATTACTGTACTTTCCAAGCTGAAGGTCAGACTCTTGTACAAGGTGGAGATCCGTCGCATTACGCACATTTTCCTGTTTCACTATGCTCAAGAGCACTTCAACCGTCGCCTGCATATTATTCGCCGCGACAAGAATTCTCTCGCGTTGCTTAGCTTGAAAATCGGGATCATCTTTCATTGCTTGAAGGTTTGCCGCCCCTAGCACCACTGCAATGGGTGTTTTCAACTCATGGCTCGCATATTTGGCAAACATCATCTCTTGCTTAGCAAGTCGTTCCTTCATCTGCTTATAATCATTCAGGTGTGAGGTTAACTGTTGAATTTCATCGATTGAATGCCTTGTAACCTTAAAGTCATCCTGACTGTTGTTTGATAATTGTTCACTTAATTCCGAAACAGGAGACATTAAACCATCGAAAACTCGACGTAATGCAAAACGTAAGAACAGGATCAGAAAACACATTAAGCCGAAAGAGCTCAGCATCAACACTTCCCACCCGTCATCACCAAAATCAATTGCACGATTACCTACAACCAAATAGAGCGGAACCGTATTGCCTTGGTTATCTAAAAATGATGAATAAAAAACTAAAAAACCGTCATCATCATACATTCGGAGTTGCGTTACACTATTGTTTGCAAGTGGGAGCAATTCTGTGATTTCAGAATCCAAATCAACGTCACTATAATAAGCTTGTATATAGGGTCCTAAACTAGCGGTATCACCTTTTACTAGCGAGTAATGATCTTTTGCTATTTGCTCAAAAGAACGAAGATATAGTTCTAACTGTGTATTTTCATTGAAAATCAGATAGAGAGAAAAAGAAAAAAAGACAAAAAATGATGTTGATAGCGCTAAAACTGAGAAAATAAAAATCAGTCGTTTTTTTACATCTTCAATCGAATTGCCTAATGATTGGTTAAACAATATTTCTCGTAATTTTCTCATCTACGCTTCTAACCTAAAGCCAAATTTTGGCACAGTGATTAGCATAGGTTTTTCAAATGGCTTATCCAACACATTTCTTAATAGATAAATATGGCTTCGTAGTACATCCTTGTCTGGTACATCATCTCCCCATATTTCATGTATAAGCACATCGCGAGAAACCACATCCGGAGCTGCTTTCACAAATTTCACCAATAGCTGATACATCACAGGAGTAACAACAAGCACCTGGCCTTCACGAGTAACTGTATGTGAATTTTGATCAATTTTTAAACCCCCATACTGAATCAAAGAGCTAGCAACCTCACCTCTGTACCGCTTGATTAATGCAGTTAGGCGTACTTCTAATTCAGGGAAGTTAAATGGTTTAGTGACAAAATCATCCACCCCATTTTCAAAACCTTTTAATAAATCATCTCGTCCATTCAGTGCCGTTAACATCAGTACTGGCGTGGTACAGCCTAATTGACGCAACTCTTTTGCGACCTGCATACCATCTTTCTTGGGCATCATAACATCGAGAATAATTGCGTCGAATTCATGCTCTAATGCGAGAGTTAAACCGAGTTCACCATTATCGGCAAAATCTACTTGTGCACCTTTTACTTCTAAAAAATCGGCCAAAATACCTTGAAGCTCTTCATTATCTTCAACCACAAGTATCTGTTTATTCTCTAACATCTTGCATTTCCAACTATGACTATTGTTACTACAGTCTATCAATTTATTGTCGAAATAATGTCGAAATCAATCATTTATTAACCACAAAATCATTTCGACAAATTCTCGACATATACTTTCACACAATGGTGCCATCAGATTATAGGATCACCATTATGAAAATTTTTTTATTTACTCCACGATACCTCGCATTGTGCCTATCGAGCGCACTTTTCTCTCAACATGTATTAGCTATCGACCTAATTGGACATACCAAAAGTAAGCAACCACTTAATGTCGTGTCTGAAATCAGTGGCAAAATTGAAACCGCCAATATTGAAATTGGTGAAGAAGTCATTCGCGGTAAGACTATCGCCAATATCAAAGCTCAAGACTTTGCTTTAGAAGTCAGAAAACAGACCGCCAACCTTGAGCTAGCGAAAGCTGATTTAACGATCAAAACGTCGGTCTATGAACGCTATAAAGAACTGCGTCAGAAAAAAAGCTTATCTCAAAATGAACTTGATATTGCACAAGCCGATTACCAAAGTGCAAAAGCAAAGGTATCACTGGCAGAAATTGAGCTAATAAAAGCAGAACTCGATCTTGAAAACACCCAAATCAATACTTCTATTAACGGCTACGTGGTTAATCGCGCGGTTGAGAATGGCACTTGGGTAAGCCAAGGCGATCTGCTTTATCAAATAGTCAACATTGACACTCTAAATGTTCGTTTGCTTGCCAGTGAGTTCGATATAGCAGAACTGAGTATCGGGCAACCTATCGAGCTTTGGTCAGAGTCTAACCCACAATCAAAAATTCAGTCCGTAATCAAACGTATTGGTGTGGAAATCGATCCTCAGCAATTTGCTTATCCGGTAGAAGTCGAAATTGATAATTTTCAACATCAGTTTAAGCCTGGAATGTCCATTCATGCTACGACAACGGTCACTCCTATTTCCCAAACTCAATCTGAATAGGCCCAACGATGAACGGTTTTATTGCATATTTTGCCCAGCGCAGTTTCCTTGCTCGTATCATTACTGTGATGGTACTGATGATCGGGGCCGCCTCTCTGACGACCCTAAAACTTCAGGAGTTCCCAGACATTGCTTTTGCTGAAGTGGAGATCACCACCCAATATCCGGGAGCCACCGCACAAGATGTTGAAGTTAATATCACTAACTTAATCGAAAAAGAGCTCAAATCCGTTGAAGGTATTCGTAAATTTACGTCTGAATCTTCCGATGGTTCTTCATATATCTCTATTGAAATAGACGAAGCCGCAGATACACCCAAAGTTCTACGAGACATACAACAAGCCGTAGACCGAGTCACGGGCTTGCCGAAAGATGTGAAAAACCCACCAGCGGTCGCCCAGAAAAGTACCTCATCCTTCGAAGTATTAACCTTTGGTGTCAGCCTCAAAGGTTTGAACCATGAGCAATACAATGAAGAGCAATACTCACAACTTCAAGCTTACACTCGACAACTGGAAAACCAGCTAAAAGGCGTTTCTGGTGTTGGTACGGTGACCATGACGGGCTTTAACGAGCGTGAGTTTTGGATTGAGGTCGATCCTGAAAAAGTAAGTCGTTATCAGCTCACGTTCAATGAAGTCATCAATGCCGTCAATAATCGTAACCTTTCTTTGTCTGGTGGCGTTGTTGAGTCTTGGAACAGTGAACAAAAAATTGTCACCATGACTCAAGTTCAATCGGTCAAAGAGCTGTCAAAAACGATCATTAAGGTTCTCCCTACTGGCGGGCTTGTGCGCTTATCTGACGTTGCTGATGTGATTGATACCTTTGAAAAAGCGTCTCAACAAGGTGTTCTGAATGGCGAATCTGCCATTTTATTTAGCGTAACCAACTCAGCAAGTGCGGATATTATTGCGACCATCGCCAATATTAAAAGCTTCCTTGAGAGTGAACAGCGCCAAATTGGTGAGGTGTTTTCATTCGATTACGGCTTAAATCTTGGCGATGACATGAGCGACAAGTTCTCTATCGTCTCGATGAATGGCAGTATTGGTTTGATCTTAGTACTCGCGATATTAAGTATGATACTGAAACGTCAAATAGCCTTTTGGGTATCGGTATCTATTCCATTTTGTATTTTGGGGGTAATAGCAATACTACCCATTCTAGGCATGAATTTAGACAGTATCACTCTCGCGGCTTTACTACTGGTTATCGGTATTATTGTTGATGATTCAGTCATTGTGGCAGAAAGCATTTACCAACAAAAAGAGTCTGGCAAAAGTGCCCTTGAAGCTGCCGTAGTTGGTACCAAAAATGTCATCAAGCCTATTATTGCGAGCTTAACGACTACCGCTTTGGTTTTTATTCCGATGTTTTTTATACCGGGGACAATGGGTAAGGCTATTATTGTGATCCCAATTACGGTGATTGCGGCATTACTCTTCTCATTAGCTGAGTGTACTTTCACTCTACCAGCGCATTTAGCCGACTCTCTAGCGACCAAAAAAGCGCAATCCAGTTCAAAGGATCACTTCCAAACCATCACCAAATTCTATTCTCGCCTTCTTGATTGGTCTCTGCAATTTAAGAAAAGCGTCTTGCTCATCGCCCTTTCAGCACTTGTTGTCGGAATTGGTCTTGCAACGCAATTAAAGCTCGATATTTTTCCATCAGAATCGGCAAAATACATTGAGGTGTATACTGAAGTTCAGCCAGGAACGCCATTAGAGCAAGTTCGTAAAGCCCACGCTCAATTAGAATCTGCAATAAGTGCTTTGCCAAGCAATGAGCTTAAGAGTTATGAATTCACTTACAGCAGCCCTGTCACGACTGGTCTGATTGCACTTACTAGTTTCGAGCAACGGGATCGAACCGCTGACAATATTATTTCTGAGCTTAACCGCCAGTTAGAAGGCATCGATGGCTTACCTTTCATAAAACTGTCTGTGGATGCAGGCGGCCCTCCTCCTGGTGAGCCAGTTGAAGTTCGCGTATTAGGCGGCACAATAGAGGAGAGAAGTTTAGCCGTCGATTCTGTAACTGAATGGCTGCATAACCAAGAAGGCCTCGATAAGGTCACGAATAATGAAGCGTTGAAAGATCCGCAACTGCAGATCATTCCTCAATATGAATGGTTAGCTCGCTACAACTTAACCGTTGCCGACTTAGCTTCCACTCTGCGCATTGCATTTGAAGGTGACAGCGTAACCTCAACTTGGATTGGAGATCAAGAAGTGGATCTACGTGTGATCCTAAACGATAAGTATCGCAGTATCGAAAAGCTAGCGACCACAAAAATCTATACGCCATCGGGAACACAAGTTCCGTTGTCGAGACTAGCAAAAGTCACTCAAGTTGAAGCACCGCGTCTCATTAAGCACTACAACGGAACCCGTGAGATCACCGTTACGGCTCAAATCACAGATGACAACCTTAGCTCGGTAGATTTAAGCTCAGCCATGCTAGCGGATTTAAAGGGCACATACCCATCAAGTGTGAAAATAGAAGCGGGTGGCGAAGCTGAAAGCACCAATGAGACCATGAGCGGGTTTGTTGTCGCTTTCCCTGCGGCAATGATTGGGATTTATTTCGTTCTCGCCATCATGTTTAATTCTCTGCTACAGCCACTATTAATTATGCTAGTGATCCCATTTGCGATCATCGCATCATTAATGGCGCTATTTGTTCACATGCAACCTATATCGCTCTTTGCCTTAATTGGTGTGCTTGGTATGACAGGGGTTGTGGTGAATAATTCTCTGGTGTTAATTAATAGAATCAACGAACTATTAGCCGATGGCAACCTCTTAATCGACGCAGTAAGGGAAGCCGCCATAAGCCGATTGAGACCGATTGTTCTTACCTCTCTTACCACTGTGGTGGGGCTGCTTCCTTTAGCCTATGGTGTCGGTGGTACTGATGTATTTATGGGGCCGATGTCTTTGACTCTCGGATATGGACTGCTGTTCTCACTTCCGATTGTGCTACTCGTTATCCCATGCTTGTACTTACTTTTCTTCGGCCGAACTCATAAGAAATCACCGAGTAATCAGTAACCAATTCGCAAGTTAAAACATAATCTAAAGCCCACGCCATTATTGGTGTGGGCTTTTTCCATTACTTTCTTCACAGCGAACTTATCTGCCCTTTTCCTTATGACTCTGATGTTGATTTCTTGCCTCCCCCCACTCGAAATTGTAAAGGTGGGTAAAGTTAAGTAAGCCTATGCAAATAAGCTTTATAGGGCAGGATATATTCATATTATGTTCTTCAATCATTCACCTGTTATTAAAGACTGCCCCTTATGTTTAGATTTACCGCTATCCTCACTTTACTTTGGTTACCAAGCTTGTTGGTTAACTGGGAAAGCTTAGACAACTTTTTTACCTGGCGTCATCAATTGACGATGTACACTGGCTTGCTTGGCCTAGGTTATATGGGACTAGCGGTTTTGCTTGCAGTTCGCTTTCGTTGGGTAGAGAAGATCGTCAAAGGTCTAGACAAAGGGTACAAGCTACACAAAAACGTAGGAATAGGGGCAACAGTTGCTCTTATCTTTCACTGGTTAGTAATCAACAGTGGACCATGGTTAGTTGGCGAAGGTGTACTCGAAAGACCAAATCATGGGGCACGACCAGAGCTTGAAAATATCAATTGGCACGCAATAGCAGAGCAAGTTGGTGATATATCTTTCAAAGTATTCCTAATATTCAGCATCATTAGCCTGTATCAAGCCATCAGCTATAAGACATTCAAGCACACCCATAAAATCGGTGGTCTATTGGTGATTGCTGGTGTTTTCCATACGCTACTCCTACTTGATTGGAATATCGGTACAGCCCCAATGAACATTGCTATTGCCATCATATCTATCGTTGGTATCGGATGCTCATGGCTTTCACTGACAGGTAAAATTGGTAAGAAGAATCAATCTGAAGGACAAGTGGCTAACGTTGAAGCCTTCTCTGTCAAATCTGGCCAGAATATGGCAATCCGGTTTTCGATTAAATTGACATCAGACATTAGCTACGAAGAAGGACAGTTCGCGTATCTGAATTTCTATGATGGTGAAGCCCCTCACCCATTCTCCATCTTGAATTTCGACGCTGAAAAGCAAAAAATTGAGTTCGGAGTAAAAGATCTCGGCGACTACACTCATAAGCTGGTTAATAACCTTGAAATTGGACAAAAGGTGACGGTTGAAGGTGGTTACGGTGCATTCCAGATCCCTAAAGTTGAAAGACAAGTTTGGATTGGAGCGGGGATTGGTATCGTACCCTTTATATCTCGTCTTTATTGGCTAAAGAGAAAAAGTAATAAACAGCAGCTAAAACTCGAAGAAGTCCATCTGTTCTACTGCGTGAATTCAGAGAAAGAAGCGTTCTTCCATAATGAGATCTTATCTCTTCTTCAGCGCCTAGATTTTGTCAAGTTACACATGGTCATTGCCGAAGCTGGTGAGCTTCTGGATAGTAACCAAATTGTAGAAAAGATGAATGGCAACCAGTTTGAGACCTGTTTCTGTGGTCCAACACTATTTGGAAACCTACTCAAGAACGATCTTATTATTGCGGGAGTTCCACCCGAACATTTCCATACGGAGCTTTTCAACATGCGTTAGGCTATTGCAGTCTCTACCCTTTACGTCAGCATGTATTCGTGACTATCTATGTGTATGATCTTTATTTTTTGTTAAGAGCCAATAAAAAAGCCAGCTGAATCATTCAACTGGCTTTTATTTCAATGGAGTAGTGAGTTACGCAACAACTGCCATTAGGGCGTTAGAATTCGTAGCTAACACCAACAGAAACTAGGTACTCTTTCTCATCATAGAATGCGATGTTTGATGATTGAACATCATATCCTAGCAAAGAAACGGCATTCCAATTTTCCCAACCCATAACGTCTTTGTACTCATAAGCGGCAAAAATACCGTAAGAGTTATCTTTACGCTTAACATTACCCAGTTTAGAGTTAGCAGCATCGTAGCTGGTGTTCATGTATTCAGCAGAAACAGATAAAGCATGGTTACCCATAACGCGCTGATATGACAACTCTAGACCGTAGCCTGTATTTGACATCGCTTTACCATCTGCTGAAAAAGATTTGTAGATAATGGCAGGAGATAGCATTGATGTTTCTGACAAGAAATGATCGTAAGAGAATGATGTATAGATGCCGTTACCGTCACGTGCTAAATCTTTGTCTTGAGCCGCAATCAAGTCATTATCAACTTCACTGGTGTAGTAACCTAAGTCAGCAGAGAAGTCGCTTCCCATAATGCCATCAAGTTGAAGACGGTAAGCATTACCTGTAATGTCCGTTGCTTTACGTTCTGTACCTGTTAGATACGGATCCTCCCACGTTTCGCCACCAATGATTGACGGAAGGTAAGAAGCACTCACAACCATGCCACTTTCAAATTCTTTCGCATAACCAAGCTCTAATGCAAAATCACCTACCGCAACATCGCTTTCAGATGTACCAAAAAAGATCTGTTGATCATTATTCGAACCAAAAGTATACGTTAACTTACCCAGCGGTGCCGTTAGAAACTCAGATTCAGAACTACCTGCTGAGTCTAGGGTGCCGTTCTTCGTTTTCGTATCCATGTTAAAGTTACTTTCACTCGACATGACCCCTGTTAATAGAGCAATTTTACCGCCGAAGCCGCTTTCTTCAGATAGTTCAGCAAGCGTAGGAAATGACATAAGGCCAGCAAGAACTGACAGGCAGACTAGATTTTTTTTCATAATGATCTCTATAGTGATATGAAGTGGGCGGGGACAAATTAAATGTTTAACAGTGAAAAAAAAGTCGAACCTATCATTCACAGAGATAAATAAAGTAGTAATGTGTCAATAAGGTGAATGCATGCACAAACAAAACAAATGTATGGAACTTAATACCAATTTTAGACCACACTACTTCATCAAATACTGTCCTATCCCATAACTAGTTACCGAACATACACTTATGAATGATGAGCATCCCTGCCACGACACTCTCAATGATTAGCCTATATAAATGTCACACCATAAGAGTTCAAAAAATAAACAAATTGTTGATATTTAAGAATAATTACCAGAACCTTCAAAGAGAGTATAAATTTGAAATATTTGGTTTAGTTCAATATTTAAATGACAAGATTTTCAAAACACGGGGTCGAGTCACACATCTTAACAGCATCGCTTTGCGATTCGATGACAAGTTTGCTACGTTTAAAAGACGAAATGCTCGTATGAAAAGGTATTATCTATGAAAGTAAACATCCAAACTCATCACGTATCAATCAACGATGATTCACGGAAAGAAATTGAACACAAATTCGAAAAGATATCTTCTCACTTCCCAGATTTAATCAGTTGCGACATCATCATTACAAAGGAACACGGCGAACATAATGTTGAGACTTTTACTAACTACGAAGGCGTTCGAGTTTCTGCAAAAGCAACTGATAAAGTAATGTATCCAGCGATTGCAGCTGTGCTTAAAAAACTAGAAACAGGGCTTAAAAACAGAAAAGGTCAGCTTAAGTCTGATCTTCATGAAAAACCAACAAGTACTAAGCCTGAAATTGCATCAGACATCATTCAAGAGATGAAACTAGTTTAATTAAATATTGATTCAAATGAAGCCAGCACGAGTCGTGCTGGCTTTTTTAGTTTTGGTTCGTTTGAATGATAACCATCAATACAGTCGCGTTTCCCGTGGACCATTTCACTGCATAGAAAAAGAGAGGCAACTAAAATCATTAGTTGCCTCTCTACTTACTGGTTCTATCTTTCAGTTACCGGCCATCGGTTATGCGATGGCTTCCTCTTTCTGTTTTTCCTCTTGCAATTTATTTTTATGATGATTTCTTTCACCAATAAATGCATAAATCAAACAGATGATTGAGGCTATACAAGAACCGATTAAAATCATGAAGCCGCCATCCCAGCCAAAGTGATCAACCGTATAGCCAAGTACCGCATTAGCAGCAACGGCTCCACCTAGATAACCAAACAGCCCAGTCAAACCAGCAGCGGTTCCTGCCGCTTTCTTCGGTGCAAGCTCCAAGGCATACAGACCAATCAGCATTACAGGACCGTAAATAAGGAACCCGATAGCAATTAAGGCAGCCATATCGACACCAGGATTACCTGCTGGGTTAAACCAGTAAACAAGTACCGCTACCGTAACAAGAACCATAAATAAGATCCCTGCAGGTGCTCTTCTGCCTTTGAATAATTTATCTGAAATCCAACCACATAACAGCGTTCCTGGAATACCGGCCCACTCATACAAGAAATAAGCCCATGACGATTTATCAACCGTAAACTCTTTCGCTTCTTTTAAGTAAACAGGAGCCCAATCCAATACACCATAACGAATCAGATATACGAACGCATTGGCGATCGCGATTGACCACAATAACTTGTTAGAGAATACGTATTTGAAGAAAATCTCTTTCGCCGTCATCTCTTTTTCATGAGACGCATTGTAATCATCTGGGTAGTCATCTTTATACTCTTCAATCGGAGGAAGACCACACGATTGAGGCGTATCTCTCACGGTAAACCAGACAAAAATAGCCACTAATGTTGCGAAGAAAGCAGGGACATAAAATGCGGTTCGCCAATCATCATTAAAAGCCCATAGACCCAAAAGGAACATTGGCCCAATTAAGCCACCACCAACGTTATGGGCGACATTCCACACCGACACCACTTCACCGCGCTCTTTTCGAGACCACCAGTGAACCATAGTTCGTCCACAGGCGGGCCAACCCATCCCTTGGAACCAACCGTTAAGGAACAGAAGAATAAACATTGCGGTAATGCTGCCAGTTGCCCACGGCATAAAGCCGAAACAGAACATCACGATAGCTGACATTAATAGGCCAGCACTGAGGAAATACCTCGGGTTAGATCGATCCGAAACACTGCCCATTAAGAATTTTGATAAACCATAAGCAATCGAAACAGCCGCTAAAGCTACCCCTAAATCACCTCGGCTGTAGCCCTCTTCGATCAGATATGGCATCGCCAAACTGAAATTTTTACGGACAAGATAATAGCCCGCATAGCCAACAAAAATACCAAGAAACAATTGCCATCTTAAGCGCGTGTAAGCGCCGTCGATCTGATTTCCGGATAACCGCTCCATGTGTGCTTTGGGTTTAAATATGCCAAACATAGTAGACCTCATTATTATATTGAGTTTACTTTCGAACGAATTAACAATCACGCGTTCGAAGCTTGCGGCATTGTGGACACGATATGCAATCAGAACTGTGACAAATGTTTACAATTTTAATTTCACACATAAAAACAAATGATTAGTTGTAATTGTTGTTAACTTCGTTCGAATTATCCGTTCTCACAAAAATGTCCGATTACGAATCAAGTGAACAATCATAAAGAAAATGCTCATACGAAATTACCGTCTTATATACTCATTGATTGTTGGATAATCTATCCAACACAAAAATCCGGGCATAAAAAAGCCGCAAACAAACTTACGTTCATTTGCGGCATTTTGTTCGATGTCAGATCTAAAACTGAGTACGTTATGTCAGCGATCTCTTGGCTGAATTAAGCTTGAGCCGCAAGTTCACTCTCAGCGGAAAGACGAGCATCTTGTGCTTTAGACATCTTAATTGCGGCTATTGGCCCTGTAATAAGGGTAATCGCTATAATGAGTGACACAGGCACCGCAGTGATCACGATAAACGATTGAAGTGCATTTAATCCCCCTTCACCCGCCATCAATAATACAGCCGCAACACAGCCCATGATGACAGCCCAGAACAATCGCTGTTTGCGATCTGGTTCATTATCACCAGAAACTACCATGGCAATGGAGTAAGCCATAGAGTCACCTGTCGTCACGACAAACGTTGTGGTCAAAACCAAGAACGCAGGAAGTAGAATTTCACTAAATGGCAGCTGCTGTAGAGATGCCAGCAGTACCGCAGGCAGACCGGCGTCAGCCAATGGTCCAGATATTACCCCAGGAGTTTGCAATTCAAGGAAAATACCCGTACCACCAAGAACTGAGAACCAAAAATTGGTCACAATCGGAGCCCCAACAGCGACCGCAAGTACTAATTCACGGATGCTACGACCTTCAGAAATACGCGCGATAAAAATTGCCATCATTGGAGCAAAACCGATAAACCATCCCCAGAAGAACCAAGTCCACCAAAGGTTCCAGCCAGGATTGCTATCCGTCACGCTCATGGTCGGCATATCTTTCAAGTAGGTCGCAAACGCGAGACCAAACTGTTCGAAAATAAATTGGGTTGGGCCTAAAATCAAAATAGCCAACAGTAGTGCGAACGCCCCAATAACATTAAGACGGCTCAACCACTGTAAACCTTTATCCATTCCTGATGCCGCAGAGGCCGCACAAACAGTCACGACAACAGCGAGGATCATTAGCTGTGAACTCATGTCATTTTTTAGCCCAGTTAACACTTCTAAGCTATAGCCCATCTGGGAAGCTAAGAAGCCAATCGGACCAATCGTTCCGGCTGCAACCGCAATGATTGAGCACGCATCAATAACCGCACCAAACCAGTGGTTCTCTAAGCGATCACCCACAATAGGAAATAACAGAGCGCGTGGACGCAACTTGATTCCATGATTATGGTGAGCATACATAAGTACGATCGTAGCTAGTGTTCCAAGTACAGACCAAGCTAAGAATCCCCAGTGCAAAAAGCTTTGACTCAAAGCAGGCACAATCGCGCTCGCACTAGAGCCCGCAATATCTGGGTAACTTGCTGAAGGCGTAATGAAATGATAAATCGGTTCAGCTGCAGACCAAAAAACACCGCCACCCGCCAATAGCGTACACATGATCATCGCTAGCCAGCGAAATGTGCCTATTGTCGGTCTGTTTTTGGTTCCCATACGAGTTTTACCGTAGCGAGTCGCAGCAATAAACAGTGCCACTGCAAAGTTTGCCACCATAAGCCATTGCCAAAAGTAGCCAAATTGCCCGGCAGCTTTTGAGAATAAACTCTGGATTAATACGGTAAAGCGAGGGAGATCAATGATCGCAGCCAATAAAAATAGGCTGATAAATCCAATAGTGAGAATTGGAACAAGTTGGACGCCAATACGGCGCTTTGAGGTTGTTTCTGTTACGGGTAAATCTTTGCCAATCTGGCATGCATCGGTTAGCATAAAACGCTCACGTAGTGTGTGAGGGGCGTCATATTACCAGTCTGATGCATTTTTACCAGACCAAAATGATAGATTGCTCACATAATAATCACAATCAATCGATAGAATACATATTAAAACAGCTAAATTTGATGTTTATCATAATGTTAGCAACATGCTTAGCATTGCTGATTTATTTGATTGAGAACCTTATTGAAGCCACTGTTTATGCTTTACGAGCACAGATGAAATATATTTATAAATCAAAGGGTTTTGTATAAACCTGTCATACCTTCCTTTACGTTATACGATCTAGAACCCTACCGAAAATGCCATTAACGCACGTACTTAGCATCTAGGCTGACGTACCAATGATATAAAATGCCATCATCTTGCTTCACCCAAACATCATTGGTGTAAGCATCGATTTTCCCATTTACCAACAGTGCCAATGTATTTTCCGCACTACCCTTCAGTTTTACAAAGGGATCAGTCGTAATAAGGAAAGGAGTATGATCTTTTACATCCTCACCCTCTAGAGTAATAAAGTAGTGATACGTCAACGGGAGGCTAGGATCCCCAGAGTTATGTCGAAAACCAACCAGTTTAAAAGACGCATTAAGATCTAGATCTAATGTCTGTTTCTCTAAACTGGCTTGAGGCGGAAGAAATAACCACCCTACATAACTCACGGCAGCAAAAAGAATTACAATCAAAACCGCTTTTAACACCTTCATAAAATCACTCATTCTCTCAATAAAAAACCAACTAATGATACCACCGATATCGCGTCTCTAGCTTTACTGTTTATTTGATCAAAATCCATCACTTTTTCGTATAGAATCACGCTATTACATTATGGTTTGTGTAATACTCACGACCAAACAGGCTTTCACATTTCTAGGGATTAAAATGACTGCAACCGCCTATCTAAACTCATTAAATGACCGCTACTTATCTGTTCACAGAACCAAAGAAGATTTCTTTTGGGAAACCTATATGGGCGTGAGCGACGACCACGATGGTTCGACTCAAGCTCAAACTAAGTGGACAGAATTCTTAAGCGCCGCTGAACAAATTTCTGCAATAAAAGCGCAGATCGATAGCCTCAGTGCACTGCCTGATTCTGAAGAAAAACAGCAGACTCTCATCGGACTCAACGGTTGGTTGGCAACATTTCAGGCTCATGCGATTGAATCTGAAGATGCTCAAAAACTGAAATCAGAACTTATTCAGTTTGAAGCGGACCTGTTTGAAAAGAAGCAAAACCACATCATGACTTACACGGATGAAAACGGACAGCAAGCGGAAGGCTCTTTACCGGTTCTTGGATCTAACATTCGTACCAGCGCTATTGAAAGTGTTCGTCAATCTTCACATCAAGCCTTTCTCGATCTTGAGCAGTGGCTATTAGAAAATGGCTTCTTAGAGCTTATCAAGCTTCGTAATAAATTCGCTCAATCTCTAGGGTACAAGACTTTCTTTGATTACTCGATTGTCAAAACGGAGCAGATGACAACGGATGAGTTGTTCAGCATTTTAGATGACTTTGAAGCACGCACTAAAGATTGCCATCAAAAGAGCCTCGACAATTTGGCGAAGGACAAAGGCCAAGATGCATTAAAAGGCCATAACTTTGTGTTCTCTTTTGCTGGTGATGTGATGCGCGATTTAGATCCATACGTCCCTTTTTCTCAATCACTACGTCGCTGGGTAGAGTCGTTTGGTCGTCTGAATATTGATTACTCAGGCGCTGAGTTGACGCTCGACCTTCTTGATCGTAAGGGTAAATACCCAAATGGATTCTGTCACGGTCCCGTTCCATCATTCTACAACCAAGGTGAATGGGTGGCCGCTAAAGTCAACTTCACCAGTAACGCTAAACCGGATCAAGTTGGCAGTGGCTATGATGGTATTAATACTTTATTCCATGAAGGCGGCCATGCGGCTCACTTCGCCAACGTAAAAATGAACGCTCCTTGTTTCTCACAAGAGTTCGCTCCAACATCAATGGCTTACGCTGAAACACAATCGATGTTCTGCGACAGCCTTCTCAATGACGCCGATTGGTTAAAACAGTACGCAGTTAATGCTGAAGGTCAGGCGGTTCCAGATACGTTGATCCGAGCAATGATCGACAGCAAACAGCCATTCCAAGCGTTCTCAGAGCGTAGCATCCTTGTTGTACCTTACTTTGAACGTGCGTTGTATCAACTAAGCGATGATGAGCTAAACGCTGAAACCATTACTAAACTTGCTCGCGATACTGAAAAGAAAATCTTAGGTTTAGAGTGTAGCCCTCGCCCTCTAATGGCCATTCCACACTTATTGTCAGATGAATCGGCTTGTGCTTACCAAGGTTACTTGCTTGCTCATATGGCGGTATACCAAACGCGCGCTTACTTCACTGAGAAATTTGGTTACTTGACTGATAACCCTGAAATTGGACCTCTGCTTGCCGAACATTACTGGCATAAAGGCAACAGTGTGAATCACAACGGTACGATTTTGGCACTGACGGGGGAAGGGTTTAATGCTAAATATCTTGCCGATGAATGTAACCTAACTTCAGAGCAAGCATGGGAAGTTGAGAAGGCAAAAATTGCGGCGCTTTCGACCCGTACCCGAGCAGAAGTGTCCTCACTTAATGCAGCGATCAATATCGTGGATGGTGAAACGCAATTAGCAAACAACTCAACGTCAGATTGCAGCATGTGTGACGATTTTGAGCAGTACATCATCTCTACCTACGGTCGATAATTCCACCTCTATGGCTACTCTGCATGTTAAAGTAGCCTTTTCTTTTCTGACAGCTAAGTCTAAGCATGTCTATCATTTTATTCACCATCTCGTTTATTAATGATTAATACAACACGAACAACGTTATATATTAAAAACCCTAACACCGTCACTGATAATTATTAATAACAACCCCAAAGTGATATTTAATTAAATAGCATTAACCAGTAAAAGACCGATAATACTCCGAACTAAATATCACAAAATGGTATTGGATATATACCCCCTAGTAGTGGATATATAATCAATTAAAATATCACAATATTAATCATCACATTACTTTTGAAGTCTTTCACAAAAACACAACATTAGCTGTGGTAAGTTGTGTATATAAAGTTCTTAGCTTTACACATTAAGAATAATAATAAAAAAGCAAACGCAACAGCTCTAGTTTATATCACTCTATATAAAGGATTTAAAATGAAGAAAACTATATTGTGCTCTGCAATTGCTGCAGTAATAACTCTCGGCCTATCCGGTTGTAATAACGATAACGATACCAAAGCAATAAACTACGGAGAAAAGGCTACCGAATATTTAACACAAATAGCTGATGGTGGACAAGGAATCGGGGCTCGCCCGGCAAGTACACCTCAAGAAGCTGAGGCTGGAGCTTGGGTATACGATAAGTTGACAGGTTTCGGTTATGACGTCGTGGTTGAACCATTTGCATATACCAAAAATTCTGAAACAAAAGCTTCAACCAACTATATTGTTGAAAAAAAGGGACAGTCTGAGAAAACTATCGTTCTTGTTGCCCATTATGACTCGACTGGTGATGACCATGGTTCATTAGGTGCAACTGATAATGGAGCTGGGTTTGCAGCCGCAACCGCAATTGCAGAAGCTCTCCAAGCTAAAAAAGATATACCATACACAGTTAGAATTATATTTGTCGGAGCGGAAGAAAATGGTTTAAATGGATCCAAACATTATGTAAAAACTGCTAAGGAAAATGGCAAATTAGATAATGTAATAGCTATGGTTAACTATGACACAGTTGGTGGTGGTGATATCGTTTATGTTCACGCTGCGCATTCAAATTATGATGAATATAAAAGTACTTGTGAAGCTTTAGGTTTTGACAACACAACCTACAATAAAGATACATGGGTTCGAGATGGTATGTTAGCAGCATCCATTGAGAAAATTGGTAACGACGATAAATATGTAATTCACCCTGCTTTTCCAGGATATCCAGAAGGTGAAACTGGATCTTGGTCTGATCATGCACCGTTTGCCTGTGCTGGCATTCCTATAGCTTATGTGGAAGCAACAAACTTCAATATAAATGGGCAATGGGGTTACGATGGATATTCACAAACAGAAAACCCAATGATGTGGGATTGCTATGATGCTGACAATAAAACAGCATGCGACCGTACCACTGAAACTAAATGGGGTAAAATCTGGCATACCGAGTTTGACCGACTAGACGTTTTAGAAGAAGCCTTTCCCGGACGTGTAAACACCCAAACATCGAACAATGTAATGATCGTCGTTGAATACTTAACAAATGAAGAATATTTCCCTTCTAACTAGTGTTTACAACCGCGCATTAAATAATGCCTCAATTTGTTTTGAGGCGTTTTCATCAAATAATAATCCCATTTCAAAGGCTGATCATTTATATTGTAAGCTTAGGCTTACATCAGGGTGTAGTATATGTATCACGCACACGTTTATTTTGGTTTGCTACAAAAATCCAAAGCAACAGAATTAAAGAAGAAAATAGAACAACAGAGAAGTGACATCATCACTCAATTTCCTCTCGTTGAGCGCTTAGTGGGCCCGCACCTGATGCCAATGTTTGAAATTCACTTCAAAGACAACAGCCAAAACTTCATTGAATGGCTAGATGAAAATCGTAATGGCATGGATGTTCTGATTCACCCCGTAGGAGGTGATGATCTGATGGATCATACTGAACATGCGATCTGGTTAGGCAGAGAACTCGGAATTGATGAAGCAGGCCTTTAAGTGCGCGTAAATCTAGCCTTCTAAATACTTAGAATCGAGTTATCTAAATAAAAGCCGAATCAAAAAATTCGGCTTTTATTATTTTAGGGCTGCCATGATGGCGCATTAATACCAATCACAGTAAGTAGATTGTCATAAAAAGCTACGATTGATATAAGCAACGTTGTCATCCGCGACCACTTGCCCATCCTTAATGGTGACAATTCGATGAGTTCTTTGAGCCAGCGCATTATCGTGTGTCACTATAATCAACGTCCTGCCCTCTTGATTCAACTCATTGAATAACGCTTCGATTTCCGCCCCAGACTTAGAATCCAACGCGCCTGTCGGTTCATCTGCGAGAATTATTTGCGGATCGTTCACTAATGCACGAGCAATGGCGACACGTTGTTTTTGCCCCCCAGAAAGCTGATTAGGCTTATGATGCATTCTGTCGCCCAAACCCACTTTATTTAGTAATGAGGCGGCTTTCGCTCTTCTTTCTGACGCTTTCACTCCTCTATACACTAGAGGTAATGCGACATTTTCTAATGCACTTGCGTATTCCAGCAAGTTAAAGCTTTGGAAAACAAACCCAATGTTCTGATTTCGAATTTTCGCGAGTTGGTTCCCAGTTAACGCGGATACATCTTCATCATTCAACAAGTACTCCCCAGAGGTTGGTTTGTCTAAACAACCAAGCATATTCATTAGTGTTGATTTTCCCGAGCCTGATGGCCCTAATATCGACAGAAATTCCCCTTTATTTATCGACAGAGAGACACCGTCTAATGCGCGAACTTCTTCATCACCACTCTTATAATGCTTACTGATCCCTGTAAGCATCACTAACGGTTTATCTACCGCTATCGTATCACTACGATTCCAATCTTTATTCACTTTGTAATGCCTCTAAAGGTGTAATACTTGCCGCTCGATTGGCAGGAAACCATGCCGCGGCAACGCCTACAATGCCCAATGCAAGAATAACCAAACCAATAATGGGTAAAGAGAGTTCGGGGGTTGGCTGACCAAGTTCGTCATATAGCCCATTTCCAGACAAAGGTAGAATTTGAATGATTCGGACCAAACCAAAAGTGGCCATTAAACCCAACACGCCCCCCAATAACATGGTAAGAAGTGCTTGAACTAGGTAGTGAGCTCTAATAATTGAAGGGCTTGCTCCTACCGCCATTCTGAGTCCAATGTCTCTCGTCGCACGCTTAACCGTTGCATACATAACATTCGCGATGCCAATTCCAGCCACCCCTAGCGTCACCAGTCCAATAATGCCTAAAAAGCTTTGTAAGCCGATTAAAAAGCGACGCATGGTTTTTTGTCTCAGTAACATATCGTTAATTTGAATCAACTGTTCGTCCTCAATGCTGCCCCCATACTTTCTCGCAATCACCTGTTTGAGCGTGGTGGCCACTTGCTTACGGCTCACCCGTTCGGAAGGCTCGATATTAAATGCTGAGATGCCACTATTTGGATGAAAGCGCTGCCAAGTTGAGAATGGAACAAATATGGATTCATTGAGTGGTACGCCTTGTTCAACACTCGCGCTACTGTTTTTAATCAACCCAATAACCGTAAACTCATCACTACCCACTTTGACCTTTTTTCCGACGGGATTCACTTCTAACTTAGGTGTATTAATCCAGTCAAAATCATCTGACTGATTAAACAGGGAGATCGCAGCACTTTCTCCCATGACAATCACCTTCCGCTGCTCTTTCATATCCATTGGATTGAACCAACGTCCACCAGCGGTAATCTTCAAGCCGGTTAAACGTTGATACTCAGGCATTACTCCCAAAGGGTTTTGCCATGATCGGTGATCTTCAAATGTCACACGGGCATTCCATTCAGCGGACGGTTGAACACTTTTAACACTGGGTAAAGATTGAATGACTTCCAGATCATCAAAGTGCAGTTTGAGCTGTTTTCCGACATGGAAGTTTCCGTAATCCTTAGTCGCATAACCACCGGTTAAGTATATTAACTTGCCACTGCCGCTCTCTGAACTTCGAATCAATCCTTGGCGTAACCCCTCACCGGCCGACAACATAGTCGCAATACAGAGCGTTGCCCATGCGACGGCTAAAATGGTCAGACTTAAGCGTAACTTTTCTGCTGCCATCTCTTGGAATATTTGTCTTATCGGAAGCATCATCAAGCCCTCGCATTCAAAGCATTAACAGGAACAAGATTTGAAGCACGACGAGCGGGAAAATAGGCGGCAACCAAAGCAAGAACGGTGATCACTCCTAAAGACATCCAAACCGCATCGAGAGTTATCATGGGAGAGCCAAGCCATTCAGGCATGCCGATATAATTTAATAGCGCAATAAACGCATATGAGAAGGCGATACCAATAATCGTCCCGCAAGCCACAAGAATTCCACCTTCAATAACGAACTGCACAAGGATATTATTAGGTGTTGCCCCTATCGCTAAACGCACTCCAATTTCACGTGTTCTCTCTGTCACCGATAAGAACATTATGTTCGCAACCCCTAATGCTCCAACCGCTAACGTCATTGCACCACTCGCACCTAAAAACAGTTGAATACCGCGGAGTAGCGTTTTGAAGAATTTGGCCTCTCTCCCCAAATCAGGCATATACATCGCATTCTTATCACTAGGATCAAAGTGCTGCTGTTTAGCAAAAAACGACTGCAAACTCTTACGCAAAATCACACTCGAAACGGTTTCAGAGGGCGAAACGAGCAGCATGATGGGTTTACTATTCCACAAGTCATTAAATGTCGAACTTGGGATCATAACTTGGCTCTCTTCATCATTGAGCGAAATTCCATTTTCATTCTTTTCGGTTATTCCGACGACGACAAAAGGAATACCGTTAACTTTCAACATTCCCCCAATTCTCAAATTGCCTATTTCAGCGAGTTGCCAACCTATCACGGCAGCCCGGTTGTGATTAGATAAATCGCTGCGACTGATGGCGCGTGATTTTTTGATTAATTTGAGGTTTCGCAATTTTAAAAATTGATCATCAATCCCACTGACGTTGCCAGGTAATGTCCGCCCTTGTATATCCGTGACGCTTGCGTCCCATTTACCATAAACCACTGAAATATTTCGTATTGGTGACTGCTTCGATGTCGCATTATTCATCGAAGGATTGAGTAATTGTCGCATCTCTGTTTCTGTGGGAGATATATCTCGCCTTGCAGCTAACCCCTGCCAAGGCTTTGTCGTCTGCTCGGGGAAAATCAATTGCGTATCGCTCATCAATAGTGCAAAAGATTTCGTATTCGTTTGATAGAATCCCTCACCTAAACCCACCAAAACGAGTACAGAAATAACGCCCCACATGATGGCGAG
Organism: Vibrio sp. 03-59-1; assembly: GCF_013114135.1. Classification (NCBI taxonomy): domain Bacteria; kingdom Pseudomonadati; phylum Pseudomonadota; class Gammaproteobacteria; order Vibrionales; family Vibrionaceae; genus Vibrio; species Vibrio sp. 03-59-1. The sequence goes on along the minus strand of NZ_VTYA01000002.1, from coordinate 166,767 downwards.
GATTGCGAGAAAACTGCGTAATCGATGCGCGAATAAGGTTTGAAAGGTCTGAGACAAAAGCGCAATCATGACTCTAGCGCCTGCGAAATCAAAATGATGGTTTTATCATCCAATTTGCCCACAGATTGAAGCAATGAAATACGATGACGCCAGTATTGATACAGTAATGATTGCAGCGCATTCTTACTTGAGAACAAGCGATTGTGTGCATCAATAACATCCGATGCTTCCGCCATTCCCGCAGCATAAACGACCTGTTTACTCTTTAGCACTCGCTCACGAGATTCAACTTGCTGCTGCGCAATTTCAACACGTTGCCAATCAATCGATAGCTGTGAATAACGATTTGAAATTGTACTTTTGATACCGATTTCTACCGATCTCGCTTCCTCTTTTGCACGTAAAACTCGCAATTTTGCACGATCAACATTTGAACTCGTCGCGCCATTCAAGTCCAACGGTACGCTCAAATTTAAGCTGGCACTGAATTCACCGTCGCGCTTACTGCCATCACCGTAGTCGACACTTCCGGTTACCGTTGGGTAATACCCTGCTTTTGCTTTTTCACTCTCCAGCTCTACCACTCGAACATTTTGCTTCGCAGCCAATAATTCCGGACTGCTGTTACTCGCTAATTTTAGCCAGTTGTTCTCACCTTTCACGATAAGTTGAGGCTGTTTCAAATCTGTTGTATTAATTTCGTCCACCACATCCGATGGGAGATTAATCAAAGAGATCAGTACCGCTTTTTTATCAACCACATTTGATTGATTTGTGAGTATTTCCGCCTGTTCATCAACATGATTAGCACGCATATCTTCAAGTTCAGTGGATTGAATCTTACCCGCGTTATAACGCTGTTGTGTAATATTCAACATTTTCTCTCCCTCTGAGAACTTCTGTTGCGACAACCGAAGATCACCTTGAGCCTGGGCTAACCCTAAGTACGCATTAATCAGTCGAGCAGCGAGATCATTGTGGCTCTGCTTACGTTTCAGTTGAGCCGAAATATACGACGCTTGCGATTGATCCAGTTCCGACCATTTACTGCTATCCCATAGGGTTTGATTTAAGCTGATACCATAACGATTAGAGTTAGCACGGCCTCCATTGTTTCCGGTTAAATCCGTCCAATGACTACTCGCAGTGATCTCAGCACTCGGCAATAGCGCACTTTTGCTTGATCGTATTTCAACTTCGCTTATTTGCTCATCTAATTGTGATTGCTGGTAAGTAGGGTCGTAATATTTTGCGGCTTGCCATGCCTGTTCAATGGAAACCGCATGAGCCGATAAACTAAAAGCGGTGACCATCAGACCAGTGAATACAGTGCAACAACCTTGAGCCTTGATGTTAAATTTACGCATTTGGATCTCCCATCATCATACTGATATCAATGATCGACTCTCCACTCCCTAGTCCTGAAAGCACTTCTACACTGATTCCATCAGAGAGACCTAGCGTCACTTTTCGAGGGGCATACCCGATTTCTGACTCATCAGGGATCCATACTTCAGGTTGCTCTCCATCAAAATTCAAGGCGCGTTCTGGGATTGTAACCACATCTGTCGCGTGTTTTAGTGTGATCTGAGCCGTAGCCGAAAAACCTGATCGAATGGTTATCTCTGGTGGGAATTGAATATTGCCAACTTCAACTTGGAAGCCATTATCAAAACTTTGAGATCCGTTTGATACTGTGCCGTTTAACGTTTCAGACTGCACCGCTACTTTGCTTAAAACACCTTGCATAACAATTTCAGGGTAAGGTGCAAGCGTAACGCTGACTGATGTCCCGACTTTTAGTTGCGCCGCATCATGCTCACTCACACTTCCCTTAAAAATCATATCCTGCATATCTGCGATAGACATCATTTCGGTTGCCTCTTGGCTCGATTCCGTCGAAATAATTGGCTCTCCAATTTCGACTTTTAAGTTCAAAATCGTGCCGTTTATTGGCGCTGTAATGGTCGAAGTTAACTTTGAGTTACCAACCGATGATTCTCCGCTTCTAATCAAATCAAAGTTCTGCTTTTTCTGCTGAACATCAGCCAAACTGGATTTCACGTTCGACTTTGCTTGGATGTATTCGCCATAGTTTTTCGGGATGATATTTTGCGCAACCAACTGATTTAAATTTTCAAGCTTCTGTTGTGCCGATTCTAGTTCAGCTTCACTTCGCATGAGCTCTGTATTAGCTTGTGTTAGCGCAGTAGGCGTTGGGTTCGGTAGCACCTTGATAAGAGGGGTGCCTACGGTAACTTCATCCCCCACTTGGTGATAAACCTCTCCAACAATGCCATCAATTTGAGACTTAATAGAAATAGAATGAGCAGGGACAATTTTTCCAACCGCAACCGCTTGTTTTTTGATGGTGCCTAATGTGGCTGAGATAGTAGGAAGAACATCACTCGATGTCGTAGATGGTGCGGTAAAGTAATAGCCAACTCCGGCAAGCGATACTGTAAATAATGCGATGAAGGCCCAACGTTTTTTCATGGTGTATTCCATATTCTATGTAAGTAAATGATGTTGGCAATAATGCTGAACAAACATCAGAATTCGGGTCGATATTGATGAAATTCAAGCAATATTACTCCCTTCATATCTCGCTGTATGTATGGATTTGTACTGTTTTGTACTCCTAGAGAGAAACGTCATTTACTTATCCCGATAGCCTGTTTAGACTCTGCGCACTTTCCTTTTGAATGGCATAAGTCTATGACTTTTTCTGAACTCGCATTGAACCCGGCACTTATCGCTTCCTTGCCTTCATCGATCAATACTCCCACACGCATCCAAGAGTTAGCCATTACGGCCACTTTGACGAAAAAAGATGTGCTTGCATTAGCGCAAACGGGCAGTGGAAAAACCCTGGCATTCGGGTTGCCGTTACTGCAACAACTGATTTGCCATTCAAAAGATGAATCTGAGCTTGGGGTTAAGGGATTAGTGATTGTCCCGACAAGAGAGCTTGCTGTACAAGTGAGTGATTCGCTGCAAAAGAGCGCTCAAACGGTTGGTGTTCGCTTAGTCACGCTATGCGGAGGGGTACCTCAAGAGGAGCAGATCGCACAAATGGATCGAAATCCTCACCTCATCATCGCAACGCCAGGTCGCTTATTGGATCTTGTTAAACAGAAGCATGTTGATCTCAGCTCACTGACTCAACTGGTATTAGATGAAGCGGATCGGCTGCTCGATATGGGGTTCTGGCCTGATATCCAAACACTGCTTGGCTTAATGCCTGTCTCTCGTCAAACGTCTCTATTTTCAGCCACATTGCCTGACAATTTACGATCTCTTGCAATGGAGATATTAGATGAGCCACTACAACTTGAAGCTCACACAGCAAACAGCGTTGTAGAAGAGATTAATGAACAACTCTACTTGGTTAATAAAGGAAGCAAGACTCAAGCTTTACTTTCGTTAATCAAGCAAAGCGGTTGGAAGCAAGTGTTAGTCTTCATCGGTGCGCGTGACAATGCCGATAATCTCACAAAAAAACTGGCCAAAGCAGGCATATCTGTCGCGGCTCTGCATGGCAATAAAGATCAAGCAGTGAGAGAACAGACATTAGACGATTTCAAATCTACTAAAATCCAAGTGCTAATTGCAACTGATGTCCTAGCTCGTGGCATTCACGTAGAAGCACTGCCTGTAGTGATCAATTTCGACCTACCGCTTAGTGCGCCTGTATACGTGCATCGAGTAGGAAGAACAGCCAGAGCAGGCCAAAGCGGTTTAGCCATCTCATTAGTGTGTCATGGGGAAAGCGAGGCATTAAATGCAATCCGATCTCTGACGAAGCGTGAGTTATCGTTATCGGAACTAGACGGGTTCCCGGTCACAGATAAACCGACCACCAGCAATTCAGGGGAAAGGAAGCGCGCACCAAGAGATAAGCAAGCTAATCGAAGAAGTGCAAAAAAGCGCAGCATCAAACAATTTAAAAGTAAAACGGATCGCTAACCAGTCGCTAAAAATATGCAATGGCCTGATTCACTACGATGAAGGCCGCTAACTCAGCGTCGACTTTAATTCAGTATTTTTTGATTAGGTATTTACTTTAATTAAACCCCTACGCTAATCAAATGACGCTAAGTTAGTCGTTGAATCCATTACATAGCAAGTGGGGTCTTATGAGGTCGAGATAGGAAGAACCCTTGAAATAGATCGACATTACATTGCAAGCAATTATCTAGTATGTCTTGAGTTTCAATACCTTCAGCGATCACCAGTGATTGCACATCACGCCCCAACCCCACCGCATGTTTCAGCTCTTGTTTTCCATCAGGAAAAGGGACATCCACAATACTTTTATCCAGTTTTAAAAAATCAGGTTGAATGATTTTAACGCGCGAAATGGTTGAGTGATCCGTTCCGTAATCATCCACCGCGACTCTGATATTACTCTTTGCCAGAGCTCGAATGCCGCTTATCGCAAGATTCTTATCGCGCCCTTCAAATTCCATAATCTCATAAATGATTTGGTCAGACCTTAACTGCAATAGCGCTAATTTCTTTAATAAACTATCAATCGCGGTTTGATCGTTTGCGACAAGTTCAAAAATTGGAGGGGCTACATTAATAAATATACATTTATTTCTATAGATAGAGCGTGAAAAGTTGATGACATGAATCGCAGAGCACATCAATGTGGAAAAAATTGACTCTTCATCATCTCCTTCTATGGATTTAAAATAGTCGTAAGGGCTAACTGGGTTCCCTTGAGAGTCAGAAATTCGAACTAAAGCCTCAACACCATAGACTTCCATATCTCTGTCATAAATAGGTTGATAAAAACTATTGAAAGACATGCCATGATGCACAGTATATGCAAAGCCAGCTTCGTCGAGCCTAATGAGCTTCTCAACTTTATCGCGCATCTTTATATAGTCGTACTCAAACCCCATGGACACTCATCCTCAATAAAAGCAGATACAAAAAGCCTAACACAATTGTCAATGTCATAGGTCTAGATTCGTAAGAAGTTATAAGCAGCTCACTCATTCAATATCCCATACTTTATTTTGATTAAAATTCAGCCCGACAACGCTCAAACTATAGACAAACCAACATTGAGCGATCACAAAGCTAGATGCTGCCCCCGCATACTCATCACATAAAAAACTAAAAAAATGGCAGGCTTGTTAGGGCCTGCCTAGATGTCTTTTTCGTTTCAATTTGAATCTATGTTTCACTCTCTGTCACGGTAAGAGGAGATACAGGCACTTCTAAGAAACACGCAATCACTCGATATAACTCAGCCTCATCGACATTAATCACTCCATCAGACTCGATAGCAAGACGACAAGCCTCTAAGAATGCCTGCTTGTGCAATGGTTTAAGCTGAACTAAAAGTTGCAGTGCCACTTTGGTCAGATCCCAATTCGCGCTCTTGGCTTTTAATTCAGGTTTGGACATCTGAATATGCTCACAAGCCAGAGTGAAAGCATGGTTCGCTTCGGCTTCACTGCTGTGACAAACCCAAACCAATTCATTCAATACCCACCGAGTACTTTCTTCTATCTGAGTCAGGGTTTTATTTTGTTTAACATGGCCTTGAACAGGTAGAAGTAACTTCTCCACCAAATTGATCACACACCACTCATCAATCGAGTACTCATTGTCGGTATCCGCAAGAGCCTTTAATACATCAAGCAGCTTTTCAATTTGAGGAGGACTCATCGATTTAAGCGCTGGAATTGATAATTCTAAAAGCGATAACCGCAAATGCGAGGGGACTTGATAATCTAACCATGGTGATATTTTACCCCATAACCCCATAGGAATATGACGAGCAATAATATCCCGTTGTTCATCACTACGATCATAGATCAGAAGCAATGGTATGAAACGCGCACTAAATGGCTCCCTTGCAAATCCCAATAATTCATCAGGGAATTGTGCAATCACTTTCTGGCCAATGTCACCGATATCTTCGGCAACCAAACCATTGGCCAAAACAGAACCACCTACAGCAACAGTACCGCTAACCACAACAGAATCTAACATCTCACTATTTAGCACTTTGTCACGGTTAGATTGAGAAGATGACTTTGCTTGTCCGCGGCTCTCATTTTTCCTATTGGTTCTTTTTTGTGGTGAGGTAAAATTGCCATCCCACTGCGGTTCAATTCGCTGAATACGATTCTCTAATGGTGGGTGAGTCGCAAATAAGTTATTAAACCCTTTAAGCTGACTCTGACCAAACATCATATGACTCGCTTCTTGTGCATCACTTGACGCTAATAAGGATTGCTCAGAATGACCACCAATTTTCTTAAGCGCCCCCGCAATACCTTGATCGTTGCGAGTAAATTGAATTGCACTTGCATCGGCCAAAAACTCACGTTGACGAGATATCGCCGCTTTTATCATTGAGCCAAATAATGTCCCCGCCCAACCGACAAGCATAAAAGCAATACCAATCAAAATAAGCGCACCGCCACTGTCTTTTGAATTCGATGAACTGGATCGACTGTAGCTGCGGTATCGTGAAGTATCTAACACAAAACTACCAACATGCCCAAGACACGTGATGCCATATAATAGCCCCATTAAACGCATGTTCAATCGCATATCGCCGTTAAGAATATGACTAAACTCATGAGCAATAACGCCTTGTGTCTCTTCTCTATTAAAGCTATCTAGTGCGCCTTGCGTAATACCGATAACAGCATCATCGACACTCAACCCCGCAGCAAAGGCATTGATCCCTTTTTCATGTTCAAGTAAATAAACCGGAGGCACTGGCATTCCGGATGCGATAGCCATCTCTTCGACAACATTCAATAGCTGCCGATGTTGGGAGTTTGCGGTGTTTGATGAGAGTAAACGTCCGCCCATTTTTTCGGCCAGTCCTTGACCTCCGCTATTAGAAAGCTCGATCAAGCGAAAGCTCATCGCACCTAGCACTGCAAACGTCACGCCTCCAAGAGACATTAATCCATAACGAATCATTTCAGATTTGGTGACACTGTCACCAGAAACCTGAACATGTGCCGTAACAATAACTACACTGAGAATGGCACTTATCACCAATACGGAACAAACGAGTAAAAAAAGAAGTAGCCCCGTTTTTTTTCTTGCTTCTTCCTGATGTTGGAAGAAATCCATTAGAAACTCACCTTAGGAGCTGCTTGCATGGCTTCACTTTCTGCAAATTCCAACAATTTACCATCTTGAAAGTTAAACATATTGGCAAAAAATAGAGGTGGGAATGTCTGTTTGTAAGTGTTGTAAGTGGTCACTGAATCATTAAATGCTTGGCGAGCAAAAGCGACTTTGTTTTCGGTACTCGTCAACTCTTCTTGCAGGTTTGCCATTGTGTCATTTGCTTTGAGCTCAGGATAAGCTTCAACGACAATATTCAGCTTTCCTAGCGCACCTTGAAGTTGACCTTCTGCTTGATTTAACTGTTTGATCGCACTTTCACTGTCTGGATTTTCACTTGCTGCTTTAAGACCTGACATGGCTTGATTTCGCGCTTGAATCACTCGTTCAAACGTCTCTTTCTCATGCTCCATATAACCTTTTGCGGTTTCAACAAGGTTTGGAATTAAGTCATATCGTCTCTTTAACTGAACTTCTATTTGAGAAAAGCCATTCTTAAAACGATTTCTCAGCGTTACCAGTTTGTTGTAAACCGAAACCGCGTAAATCGCCAAAAACACTAAAATAACAACGAATACAATCAATGCAGTCATACTACTATCCATATTTTATTTAAATGAATCAGTTTTATAACAGCTATTTAGGTGATATGCATCCGCAATCTATAAAATCAGGATCAAGTCTCAATGTTAACCAAATAATGATAAACAGAAAAAGTCATGCTCCGGTTCGTCTCGCGACCTCAATTAAAATCAATCTATGATACAGGGTTGTAATTGCGTATACTCCGCGACTAAATTTCATTCTGATGCAGCAATAACCATGATTATTTTCACCACCAATGTCGGCGATATAGAAATTAGCCTTGATTTAGAAAAAGCCCCTATAAGCTCAAAAAACTTCTTAAAATACTGCCAAGATGGCTTCTATACTGGCACTATTTTTCACCGAGTGATTAAAGGATTCATGATTCAAGGTGGTGGTTTTACTCACGAAATGGATGAGAAAGAGACTCGTGCCTGCATTGTAAACGAAGCGAATCGTGGTCGTAAAAATATGATAGGTACTCTAGCAATGGCTCGTACCGATGCCCCGCATTCCGCTACGGGACAGTTTTTTATCAACTTAGACAATAATGATTTTCTTGATCATACTGCCACAACGAATGCAGGCTGGGGCTACGCCGTGTTTGGTGACGTCATGGCGGGAATGGATGTGGTCAATAAAATCGCACAAGTAAAAACAACGTCTAAACACGGGCATGATGATGTGCCTTGCGAGCCTATCATCATAGAAAAAGTGACCATTTCATAGTGTTACTCTTGCTCACTTTTTAACAGAACATCATTAATGAAGTGGCTTAAACCTAATGGTACGGTACAAACATACCGCTAATTAAGTTATCACTCATTAAAAATATATCGTTAACAGTCTAAGTAAGGTATAACGGCGCGATGAAAATTCCAAAACGTATACAACCACTAATTGACGACGGTCTTGTTGACGATGTTATCGGTCAATTAATGAGTGGTAAAGAAGCCTCCGTATTCACAGTACTTTGTGGTGAAGAAATTCGCTGCGCCAAAGTGTATAAGGAAGCAAGTCAGCGCAGTTTCAAAAAAGCCGCACAATATCAAGAAGGTCGAAAAAGCCGTAATAGCCGTCGTGGTAGAGCGATGGAAAAAGGCTCGAAATATGGCCGCGCTCAGCAAGAGAAAGCTTGGCAAACCGCTGAAGTTGATGCGTTATATAAATGCGCAGAAGCTGGAGTTAGAGTCCCTCGTCCTTTCGGCTGTTTTGATGGTGTTCTATTGATGGATCTCATTACAGACGAAGATGGTGACGTTGCTCCACGCCTTAATGATGTCATGATGTCTGAAGAACAAGCTCTTGAAGATCACGCTCAAATGATGGTCTACGTGACTCGTATGCTGTGTGCCGGAATTGTACATGGTGATTTATCCGAGTTTAACGTCCTCGTTGATGAATACGGCCCTGTGATTATTGACCTACCTCAAGCAGTAGATGCATCGGCTAATAATAATGCAGAAGTAATGCTAGCACGAGATGTGAATAACATGACGAGCTATTATGCTCAATTTGCTCCTCAACTCGCGGCGACGCAATATGCAAAAGAGATGTGGGCGTTATACGAAAAAGGGCTTCTTACTCCTGATACCGAACTTACAGGTCTTTTCGAAGAAGATACCACTAGCGCTGATGTTGATGGTATTTTAGATGAAATAGAAGCCGCCTATTATGAAGAGCAAGAACGCCGTGAACGAATCAGTGACGCGGAATCTACTACTTAAATAATGACTTATTTGCTGTTATAACCCGTTATGACAGCAAACTCTCTCAATTTTTCTACTCGCATTTCATTTGAAAAACATCATACCTTTCTTTAATACCTTCATCTTCACACCAACTGTAATCTAAGTTCCAATTTACATTATGAAGTGCTTATAATTCACACTCGAACCTTTATAAAGCGCGAAAGAGCGCTACAATGATAAAATAATAATTAAAGGGTTAGTCGTCGTTATTTTCCCTATCTATGCAATAAATGAAGAGAGTCAATATGACATCCAGTCTCCCATTATTAGAACAAATTAATCAGCTTCAAAGTAAACTTGAGTCCATTCAGAAAACAAATGAACAATTGAAAACTGAGCTAATTGTCAGCCAAGGTAGATTTACTCGTTCACTGATTAATGCCAGTGAAGGCTTATGGGACTGGAACCTAGAAACAAATGAAATTTATTACTCCCCCCGTTGGAAAAAAATGCTGGGATACGATGATCATGAGCTGAGTAATACTCTTGATACATGGATTCAATTAATTCACCCCGATGACAAAGAACCCACTTTAGAAAAATTATTTGCCTATATTTCAGGTCAATCACTCTCTTATGAAACTGAAATTCGGATGATTCACAAAGATAATTACTATGTCCTATTGCATTCTTGCGCCATTAAATTAATTCGAAACTCTGACCGTTCGCCTACCAATATTATTGGTTACCATTTAGATATTTCCAAACAGCGACATGCTGAAACCTTCACTCAAAGTCATAACCAAATTCTGGAGATGATTGCCAAAGGTGAGCCAGCTAAAAAAATCTATAACGCGATTGGGCTGCTGTATGAAAGCAGGCATGCAGGGCTACGATGTTCAATGCTAGAACTTGAAGGCGATACACTACTTCACGGCGGAGCACCTAGCTTGCCGAAAGAGTATTGCGATGCGGTTCATGGCTTAAAAATTGGGCCTAATATTGGCTCTTGCGGGACCTCTACATACACAGGGAAAAGAGTCATAGTTGCTAATATTGAAACGGATCCCAAGTGGGCTGCAATTAAGCATGTCGCCCTACCTCATGGAATGCGGTGCTGTTGGTCTGAACCAGTAAAAAGCTCCTCTGGTGAAGTCCTAGGTGCATTTGGCATGTACTATGATCACCCCGCAGTACCTAACGATGAAGAGTCTAAAGATCTTATTTCTGCTGCCATGCTGACGGGGATTGTCATGGAGCGAGATCAGAATCAAAAACGCATCCAATCATTAGCTTTTGTCGATGAACTTACCGGGTTATCTAGCCGTGCCCATTTTTATCAAGCACTCGAAAAACTTATCATTGAATCAAAAGAACATGATCTACGTTTCAGCCTTTTGTATATCGATCTTGATAGTTTCAAAAATATTAACGACAGCTTAGGGCATGATGTGGGCGATCAGCACCTCAAACAAATAGCAACTCGACTCACTGCGTTAAAAGAGAATGTATGCTGTCATGCTCGTCTAGGTGGGGATGAATTCTGCCTTATCATCAAGGAGCAAGGTAATAATTCAAATGCAGAATCTATTGCAAAAGAGTGTTTAAAGCTTATATCTATGCCCTCATCTCTTGCGGGCCGCAAATGTATTCAAACTTGCAGTATCGGAATTTCGACTTATCCCGATGACGGTTCCGATCTGAAAACACTATTAAAAGCCTCTGATATTGCACTATATTCAGCTAAAGATTACGGCAAAAACCACTATATTTTCTACAATGAAGATCTATTGCTCAAAGCGGAGTATCGCTTTCAAGTAGAACAGCTTTTGAGAGACGCTATCAATAACAATGAGCTATCTTTGGTGTATCAGCCTCAATTTGATTTCCTAACTGGTAAACTCATTGGTGTTGAAGCTCTGTCACGCTGGCATCACCCTCACCTTGGGCAAGTTTCACCTTTTGAATTTATTTCAATTGCGGAACGAATCGGCATGATTAAACCATTGACTGAAAGCGTATTAAAAAAAGCATGCACTCAAACCGTCTCTTGGATAAAAGCGGGAAACCCTCACTTAATCGTAGCCGTCAATGTTTCGCCAAGTCATTTCCTTGATGATGACTTCATTCCATTGATTAAACGAGTGCTTGAAGAGACAGGGATAGCACCGCAAAACTTAAAATTAGAAGTCACTGAAACGATCGACCAAACTCAACAACAAAATATTTCAGCCTTTAAGAAATTAAAAGAGATCGGTGTACTTATTGCTATTGATGATTTTGGGACTGGATACTCATCTTTCGCATCGCTAAAACATCTCAATGTCGACTACTTAAAAATTGATAAGTACTTTATCGATGATCTTTTATCTGATGACAAAACGCATCTTTTAATTGGTTCAATTATCGATATGGCGCATAAACTAGGCTATAAAGTAATTGCCGAAGGTATTGAAGAGGAAGAACAACTCAATATTCTTAATGAGCTGAAATGCAACATCGCTCAAGGCTACCTATTTAGCGAACCCGTTTCCGCTAATGACATATCAGAACAACTTGCGATATTGTCTCCGAGCTCACAGCCCCAGCCAGTTCTCAAAAATAAGTAAGCACTACCTTTTGGTATTTTTCTCAGGGACTCATTGAGACATATATTTCGTGTTTGCCATCATGTGATGTTTTAGTATCGCTCCTGTGAAGTTGAGTGAGCGATGCTGTTCACTTAAACAAAATATAACCATTTCTTTAGATGTATTCTCTAAGATCGATACCGCTCAAGCCTCAATTCTCTTCACTATATTATCAATCGTTAATTTAACCTTTGCTAACTGAATATTTGATCTTGTGTGAAAATATAATTATTCGTGACATTTATAAATGAAAGCATCCTCATACAGTGATAATGTTGAGCTATAGAGTTATTACTCTAACTCAAATATTAAAAGGGGATTATTATGAAATACATAACACCCATTTCATTACTTTTCGCAGTCACTTTAGTTGGTTGTCAAACAGATGAAACCGCCACCAACTCGTCTGCACAATCTAATGCAAATGCCATTACTCAGCAAAAACGTGAACTCGCGAGACAGCTTAGTCAAAGCTACAATGATCTTGAAACAACATTAAAAACGCAGATTAATGCTCAACATTTAAATATTTCTGTCTCTCAATTATTCGAATCTCAACCAAATGCTGACTTCAGTCAAAAGATGGTAATGGCCGACGCTCAAATTCGTTCAATGAAAGGTATTGAAGAATTCACTCCTGAAATATTAGAGTTGCGTATTGCTGATATATCGATGGTCAAAGAGTGGAAAGAAGGCCAGAGTCCATTATTTGCATTCGAACCCAAAGGGGATGACGAAACATGGCAGTATATTGAAGCATTTGATGTTTATGGCCAAGTCCACCAGCTGGATGTTGACCAATTACCAGATGTTCCAGTTTTTGTAGTTGATAGTAATAGTAGTAGAGAGCTCACCGCTGGTGTACAAGCAATGCGGAATGAGATGAACAAACTTGATAACGGCATATCACTCAGCACCAGGAAAACAGACAACGGTTCTTTTGCGACCGCAACAATGCAAAAAGATATAACGTCTGATGATCCACAACCGATTTCAACAACCATACTGAAAAAAATTCGCTTAGCCGATGATCAAGAACCTTGGATCTCGGGCAAAGCAGAAATCTATGCCATTGTGACTGGTATCAACCCGAGCCGCGATAAGCCAATTGTTGATTTAGTAGAAATGCCGTACTTAGACTACGACAATCAAGATTACCACCCTAATCAGATCATGATTCAGTGGTCTCGCTACCGTTGGGGTGCAGCAGATCTTATCCTAATGGAGCAAGATGATGGCACCGACTACAAGGAACTTGGCAAGTTGTTAGTCAAAGTAGCAGAGGAAGTCTTGAAGTTGATACCAGATCCAGAAGTTCAAGCTTATGCCATCATTCCTCAAATTACAGGTAAAATAATAGACGCAATCCCCGATGGTCTATTAGTAAATGATGATGACTTTGTTGACGTATTTTACACCTTAATGCAAGACACTGATTATGTGGATCACCCAGCCGCTAGTGGTAATGCAACGGCAACATTCGAGCCATTAACAATCAACCCAACTCGTCAATAAAAATAGGAATAAGTAGATATACGTTAGTTCATATATCTACTTATTAATCATAACTAAAATGCGTTAAGTAACATCAAGCTCCCCCTTTTCGGAGCCTTTTGTGTCGCTAAATAATTCCACCTAATCTCAAATTCTTCGACATATTATATCCAGTAACCATAAAGCCCGTCTCTTGATATAACGCCAATGCACGTTTGTTGTGATAAGCCACTCTAAGCTTGATTTGAACAATCCCACCCTTGACTAACTGCCCTTCCAACAGCTTCAACGCTTCGGTTCCATACCCTTTACCGCGACATGATTCATCCACATAAAAATCATAGATAAACGTAGAGTGTTCCGCTTCATTTGGACAGTGCCACAAATACCCGACAACGCGAGACTCAGCCTCAATACACAGTAGTTTATGTACATCTGTTTTATATCCATCAGGGAAACTACGTAAAAGGTCTTTACGAGCCAATGTCTGTGCAAGTTCAAGTGAATGGCCATAGTTTTTCGCAATTTCTTGGCTGTAATCCGCTATAAAATAATCACAAAAGGCAGGATACTCTTCTTCTCGCATTGGTCTTAAGGCTATTACCATAACTTTCATCCTTAAATCGTATTTCATAAATGACTTTTGAAGCTCAATGTCCAAGTTACTGACCAACACCAAGCTCATTTGAGCTATTATTGTGTCAATTTAAACAATAAATTGGCTAACTGGGCATTATATTTAGTGATTATAAAAAATAAGTCCCCCACTCTGGATTTATTGCACTATAATCTGCGGCCGTATTTTTGGTTATGCTTATGTTTGGTATTAGCCGTTAGTTTTAGGAACAAGATATGTCATTTGCATCACAAAATTTTTCTCCCGAAATCGTCAAAGCTCTTACTGAATGTGGTTATGAGAAGTTAACACCTGTTCAGCAGAAAGCGATTCCGATGGCTCGTCGTGGCCACGACATTCTTGCTAATGCTCAAACAGGTACGGGTAAAACCGCTGCATTTGCATTGCCAATTGTGCAAAATATTTTAGATAAAGCAAAGCCACGTAGCCGTCACCAAGCTCGTGCGGTGATCCTTGCACCAACACGTGAACTTGCTGCTCAAATTGCGCAAAACGTCCAAGACTACACCAAATATACAGAGCTTAAGACTGTCGCGATTTACGGTGGCGCAAAAATGTCATCTCAAGAGCGAGCGTTAGAGCAAGGTGTTGACATCCTTGTTGCAACTCCAGGCCGTTTAATTGAGCACTTAGAGCTAAAAAACGTCTCTTTAGTTAACCTAGAGTTCCTTGTTTTTGATGAAGCTGACCGTATGCTTGATATGGGCTTCATTTCAGCGATTGAAAAAATCATGTCAGGTATCGCATCTAAGCCACAAACGATGCTGTTCTCTGCGACCTTCTCTGCGCAAATGAATAAACTGGCAGGTGAGATCCTTCGCCAACCGAAACGTATTGCCGTTGCTCGTGAAAATGTCACCGCAGATACAATCGCACACGTTGTTTATCCTGTAGAGCAAGCACGAAAGCGTGAGATGCTTTCTGAACTGATCGGTCGTAAGAACTGGAAACAAGTTCTCGTATTTGTAAACTATAAAGAGACCGCAAATGAACTTGTTAAAGAGCTCAAACTAGACGGAATTAAAGCGGTTCTTTGTCATGGCGATAAAGCACAAAGTGCACGCCGCCGCGCATTAGATGAGTTTAAAGAAGGCAAAGCACGTGTGATGATTGCAACGGATGTTGCTGCTCGTGGTCTAGATATTCAGAACCTGCCGCATGTGGTTAACTTTGATATGCCATTCTTAGCTGAAGATTACGTTCACCGTATCGGTCGTACTGGTCGCGCAGGTCAAAAAGGTCATGCTGTCTCTTTTGTAAACCGCGAAGAAGAGCTAACGCTACAGCAAGTTGAGACTCTTATTGGTCAGCGTATCTACCGTAAAGAGCTTGAAGGTTATGAGCCAAAAAACCGAGACGCACTAATTGAAAAAATGCACTCAAAGCCGGCTTTCAAAAACCGTAAAACGCGCACAAACAATCCTAGTGATGCGAGCCAAGGTGATGCAGAGCGTCGTGCTCGTCTACGTAAAATGATTCGCAATAAGCAATAAGCAATACGCAATCAACAATCACTACCAACATTTAAGGGCGATACTTTTCAGTATCGCCCTTTTCTATTATTCGTCATTAAGATGCGTTTTTTAAATTACGTTTTGACGGTTTTCGCTGATACAAGTTAGAGATGTTACCAATCAACATAAGCAAACCACCCCAAATCAAGGCGCTATCAAACGGTTCATTGTAGAAGATAATCCCAACGACCGCGATTAAAGGTAAGCGCAGAAAGTCTAAAATAGTCACCGTTGTCACTTCCGTCATTTGCAGAGCTTTACTCATACAAAAGTGAGCGGATAGAGCAGTAAAACTGATTACTCCAACCCAGAACCATTGATTGCTATTCGGCATGACCCAGTCCCCAATCGACAACACTAACCCCATCGGTAACTGAATTAAGCACATATAGAAAACGATAGTCAGTGGCTCATCGGTTTTGGATAATGATTTCGTTGATGTGTGGGCTACAGCAAAACAGACAGCAGCACCTAAGACGATGAATGAATTGCTATCAAATATATCGCTTCCAGGCTGCACTATAACTAAAACGCCAAGCATACCAACGCAAATGGAGATTCCCTTTTTCAAGGTTAATCGTTCATTCAAAAAAATGGCTGCAATAATTGCCGTCCAAAATGGCACGGTGAACTCCAACGCAAACACTTCCGCCAGTGGCAATAAAGCGATGCCAAGAAACCAGCCATACTGAGCAATGAAGTGAAATACGTTACGAAAGGCATGAGTTCGTAAGCGGTGAGTTGATAAAAGAGAACGCTTACCAAGAGATAATATAATCCCGCTAATAATCAGCAATCCAAAAATACTACGCAAGAAAAGTGCTTGGAAAGTTCCGATTTCACCACTCAGTTCTCTTGCTCCAATCGCCAACATACAAAATGACACTAAAGCTCCTACCATCCATATCAATGACTTCATCGGTGTGAGAACTCCTTTCTGCACAAATTTGTCGTCTAATTGTTTTACTCTTTAATCAGTAATAATCCAAGACGACCTTTGTCTCGAATTCCATCGGGTTTATTGACTAACTTCTGTTTCAATATGGAAAAACCAATCTGTCTACATAGATTAACGAGCTCATCGACTGGGTAGGCATCGTAGTAAAACTCTACATCAAACATGGTTCCGGTAAATGCTGGAATATTTTCTTTACTACCACCGCTTGAAATGATGGCCACGCCATCCTTATCTAGTGCGTTATACACTTTCCTCAAAATCTCTTCGTGGTGTTCTCGGGGTATATGGAATAAGCAGTCCCAAATAATGATCCCTTGATAAATACTCCCGATATCATAGGTTTCTAATTTTGCTTGAATAAATTGGGCTTCAGGAAGTAAAGATCTTGCAGTTTCCAGTAGGTTTTCAGAACAATCAACACCAAGCACTTGATAACCATGCTTAAGCATTAACTGATCAATGGGAATACCAGTACCGCAGCCTAGATCAAGAATACGCGAATTGAACGGCAAACAATGAACAAACTCATTAAACAAAACCTTATCTGGGGTAGGCAATTCCTTTCGTATTTCAATCCACTGTTGTGAAATCAGGTCGTAATTCGCTTTCATCATCAAATTCCTTTTGATACATAGCTTTTGATACATAGCCCCTAAGTGTCAATAATAATGGGAATCTCACTATCAATTTATATGGTTTAAGAGCATCACTGGTTTGAGTTATTAAGCTCTTCACGGTCCGATTTTTTTAATTTACTGACCACCAACTTATACGATTGAACGGCCAAATCTTGCAGCATCGCTTCATCAACATCACCATTCATTGCAACCGAAATCCAGTGTCTCTTGTTCATATGATAACCCGGACGAATGGCATCAAATTCACTGACGAGCACTTCCCCATCGGCAGGCGTACATTTCAACGTCACATAGGGATCATCTGAGGTCTGAGACGTTAACGCAAACATTTTACCTTTGACTTTAAATACTAAAGCCTCAGGTCCAAATGGATAACTCGATTCTGCCGCGACACATTGTTCTAGGTAGTCTTCAATCGATTTTAAGGTCATCATAAGTTAGTGCTTATTGGTAAATGAACATACTATTATTGATAACAAATCTCTTTCAATTCATCTGAGAGCCATTACTCAAAATCGGCCAACAAGTTTTTTAATAATCCATTGGCCTGTTGAATCTGATCTGGCGTTAATGCCGTCACTAAACGGGTTTGAATATCGACATGTTGCTCTATCATTTCTTCAATTAAATTCAATCCTGTGGTTGTTAATATCACCGTCACACTGCGCCGGTCCTTCTTACTATGCTCTCTCTCGATAAGACCTTTCCCTTCAAGCTTGTCGAGTCGGTTCGTCATAGCACCAGAGGTAAGCATCATTGATTCAATCAATTCTGAAGGGGTTAATTTATACGGTTGTCCCGCTCGGCGTAGCGTAGCCAGTACATCAAATTCCCCCATTTTTAGATCATATTGCTTATGTAACGTAGCCACCTCTGCTTCCATGTGTTTAGTCACACGCATCAAACGTCCCATTAATGCCATCGGATCAGTATTTAATTCAGGCTTCTCTTTTGCCCACTGAGCGACAACTCTATCAATCGCATCCATATACCCTACTCCGCAGATTCAAACATCAAGATTAAGTATCTTAGCACGAAGTGTCTTAACATAAAGATACTTTACAGTGCGTAATTTAAAGCGTAGATTACACACAAATATCTTCACATAAAGATAATTAATATGAATATACTTCTAGCGATGATCCCTGCCTTCTTTTGGGGTACCACCTATGCGGTGACTCAATACACTTTACCCGACTGGCCTCCGCTTTTATTAGGAGCAATCCGTGCGCTCCCCGCTGGTTTACTCTTACTCATGCTAAAACCGAGTTTGCCAGAAAAAGGTGAATGGCGAATTCTGTTCAGTTTAGGTTTAATCAACATTGCCATATTCTTTAGCTTGATCTTTGTGATGGCTTTAACCCTTCCTTCTGCCATCTCTGGTGTGGGAATGGTTTCTGTCCCTGTTTTTGCCATGCTGTTCCACTGGGTAAGATATAAGCGCCGTCCGACAACTGTTCAGGCAATATCTGGGACATTACTGATTTTTTTGGCGTGGAAATTATTCGATCCTAACTCTATTACACTGAACCCCGTTGGTTTATTGGCCATGGTAACGGCCATTCTCTGCATTGTGATCGGCAGCGGCATAACAAAATCACTTGGAAACCGTATGCATTGGTGGAAGGTTTTAAGTTGGCAGTTAATTATTGGCGGAGCGATTTTAAGCTTAGCGGCTGCACTGCATTCTGTTATGAACCCCAACGTTTACACTCATGCATTAGCTCAAGTTGACTTCAAAAATGTAGCTGGCTTAAGTTGGTTAGTGATTCTAAATACTGCGTTTGGGTATGGTATGTACGTTTGGTTACTGCAGCGAATGTCTGTCGTCGATTTCACATTTGGGGGGATCGCAAATCCAATTGCGGGAATTATTACGGGATTACTTCTGTTAGGTGAATCTTTTACATTGCTCCAATACGCACTGATGGCTGGTATGATCATCACCTCTTTACTTCCACAGATACTCATTGCATTGAAAAAAAGCAATTCACCAAATTTGTCGCAATCGAGCTAAGCATCGGATCTCTATTAATCGGCAGAGTTATCATTCCGTAGTCCATTCATTCACTTCTATAGATAAGTAACTCTGCCCATACATTTAATAAAGTCTGCAATTTAGATCGCAAAATAGGCAAGGATTAACTAGAATAACAGAGGTTTCTCACTAAAAGCGCTTGAATTTGTTAGTACTTTGTACGAAACATTGCACCAATGAGGGTTTTTCGTTAAAGTACCATTAATTACAGGTTCAATGAACTCAAGTTTTTTGTAATTATGCCTTTTCTCGTCAAACTAAGTGATCGTATAGTCAAGCTAGCCATTAGTAATTCAATTAATAGAATGAATAATGAAAAAAGACGAATTTCAAAAATCTACGGCTAATCTTAAAAAAGCAGTTCCACTGATGATGAAGAACCGTGTCTCAACGACACCGGCGAATTATGCATTGTGGTATACCTACGTTGATAATGCCATTCCTCAACTTAATCGTGAGATGGACGGCATTATTGAACATTATGGTATTTGCCCACCAGCAACTGCCGAGCAACTTTACAATAATTATGTCGCGAGTCGTTCTGAAACAAACATGAATGAATTACGCGCCAGTATTGAAGTTTTGATCAATGAAGTCGCTCACTCTATGAATGATACGCTTGCTGACACTTCGGCATTTTCAGATATGATCAACCAAAGCTTCAGTAATCTTTCTCGTGTGGAAGATGAAGGCTTGTCCATGGATGAAGTCATGAAAGTGATCAGAAAGCTGGTGTCTGAATCTAGAGATATTCGTCACTCGACTCAATTTTTGAATACTCAGTTGACCACGGCTAGCGAAGAAATTTCTCGTTTGAAGTCACAGCTTGTGGATGTGCAAAAAGACGCGCTTTTTGATAGCCTTTCTAGTCTTTATAACCGAGGCTCATTTGATCGCGATTTAGAGACATTGTGCAAAGCAAATCAACCTATGTGCCTGATTTTAGCAGATATTGATTATTTCAAATCATTCAACGATGAGTACGGTCATCTATTTGGTGATACCGTTATCAAAGGCATTGCTCGTCGGCTCCAGCTCAGTTGTAGAGATGGCATTACCGCTTATCGCTTTGGTGGTGAAGAGTTCGCAATCATCGTACCAAATAAATCTCTCAGAATTGCACGCCAATTTGCAGAAACTAACCGCCGTAGCATTGAAAAACTATCGGTAAAAGATCGACGCAGTGGCAAACAAGTTGGGAATATCACAGCATCTTTTGGGGTGGCCGAATTTATTGAAGGTGAGTCGCCAATTCAATTGATTGATCGTGCAGACAAACTATTATATGAAGCAAAAAAACTAGGTCGAAATCGAGTAATGCCGATTTAGTTTTGCACATACATTTTTGCCGATCCCGTTTCAGCTAATTCAGTAATAGCCCAATTCAGTAACAACCCAACTCAGTAACTACCCATTTAGTTATCTCAGATTGAAACAAAGAAGGCTTCCCATTAAGGAAGCCTTCTTTCGGTTTAGTATCACTAGATATTAAAACAGTAATCTAGACAGTAATCTTCACCACTTTTCGCTGTAAATTCTTTATCTTCGCTGCATGCTCTTGGTTTTCCACGCTCATCACCTTTTACTAAGCTAACCCAATGACGCATGGCTGCCATGCTCGACTCTGTTGGGATTTGGCTAAATGTGGTGCAAGTTTCGAGTTGAATATCATCGATACTAATCAGCTCAACACAACCTGTCCCCTTACGACAGCCAAACTGAACCTCAAGGTGGCTACCACTACCATCTTTCAGGAGAATTGAAGCAGGGTCCGACTTTTCTCCCATGTATGCTACAAAGTGTTTTGGGTGTTTCAAACCACTGTGCTGACCGTTTTTGAAGTAAGCCAGAACGTGGCGATAATCAATTACGTAGCTTGTTACATCTTGATGAGTACCATTTTCTAGTGGAAAAAGTCTATCAAGTAGCTGTTTAGCTTTGATCTGCTTTTCGCTCTGCTGGTTTGCGCTGATAGTCTCTACGGCAAAGACAGCTTCAGCGATAAATGGTTTGTTTTGTTTTTGTATTTCTGTTTTATCGAATGTAAGCATATTCATAGTCTTTCCCTCTTGGCTAACTATATTGTTGGTTAACTATCCCTGTCTTCAGCTCTATTTTTACTCTGCAAACGTGGTGATTAACTCATCAAAACTGTGTTCTAGAGCAATTATTCCAAACAGATGTTTATTTTTGTTATCGGTTTGTGAATTGCTTAGTTTGTAGACTACAACTTTTTTGACTACAATTTCACAACAAAAATTTTACAGTGTGAATTTTACAAAATGGCCTTATCAAAAAGCTTAGTCAGACAGTCACATTTCTTAGGGACTAAAATTAGGAACCTTAGAAAACGTAACCATTTAACAATGGAAGATCTCTCTGCACGATGTATACGCGTCAACCCAGAGTACGCGCCATCTGTTTCTTATCTCTCGATGATTGAGCGAGGAAAGCGTGTCCCAAGCATCGATATGCTAGAAGTCATCGCGAACGTTTTTCAAAAAGAACCCACTTGGTTTTTAGATGATGAACCGGAGCAACAAGCAATCACTCCAGATAAGGGAAATAGGGGGGGGATCAGTGGAATGGCATTAGAGCCAAGCTTCCTGTTCTCTAATGACATTCTACAAATAGCGATACCTGAAATGTTGTCGCAGACGGGAATCACAGGGCGCCAATTTGCTCATCTTTTAATTCGAGCACACCAAGAGAGCTTACAAAATCACTTCCCTGACCTTGAACGAGCAGCAGAAGAGGTTGGACTTAAGAGATTAAATTTAGCCGTTGAAGATTTGATCGACATTGCGAAGAGTTTGGGGATACAAATTCGCTGGGTCAACCGAACCCCAAAAGATGTAGTCGACGAATTAGGCATCAACGCAAAGCAGCTAGTCACCTCTTTTTTTGAGCCACCAAGTACCATTTACCTCAATGAAATACTCAAGCAGTACCCTACTCGCCTGAAGTACGATCTGGCGGTTTACATCGGCCACTGTATTTTACACAGTAAAGAAGGCCTGAAGAGTGTACTTTCAGTTGGGCATAACAGCAGTTGGGAAGACAGCGGATCTAGCGAACCAACCTCGGTACTCAATTCACAAGATATCTTACAAGCTTGGCGCGACTTTGAATCAAGCTTTTTTGCTGGCGCGTTGCTCTGCCCTAAAGTCCCTTTCCGCCAGTTACTGGATCGCAGCGGTTATGAAATTGACGTACACAAACTCGCAGGGGTCTCCCCATCTGTTGCAATGAGAAGAATGACGGTTGTTTCACCTTACCCACACTGGCACTATTTCGATGCCTATGGCCCAGGAAAACTAAAAGCAGTCTATCGCGGTAATGGCATTCCTCTACCTTGGGGTAACATGAGAACCGTTGCAGATCCTTGTCAGCATTGGGCGGTATTTAGACGCCTTTCTGAACCCAAAGCTGGCAGCTCAGCACAAATATCCATACTGAATGTTGGCGATGAGCCTAGAATCTACTGTTGCGAATCGGTCAACATGACAGATCCTGCAGGCAACAATCGAGTGTTATGCGCTGGTATTGATTTAAACCCAGCAATTGATGCACAAGGTGGGGATTCCCGATCCATTGCTGAAGAGCTAAAAGCGTCCTGTGTGAGTAATGGTGGATCCGTGATCATCCCAAGGCATATTAAGAAAGATCTCACGACGATTGCAAAAATCCTGAACATTAACTGGATAGAACGCGGCATTGAAACTGAGGCTCGTTTAATTTGCTCTAGAGGCGGCTCATGCCCTAGAAAGCCAAGTTGCTACGCGAAATGTGGTGAAGAGTAATATCAAAGAAAATAGATGAGTAACCGACAGTGAACAGCACAAAAAAATAAAGGCTAAGCCACTTTTGCTTAGCCTTCCTTTTTTATATTCAAAACTCACACCATTAAGGCGTTATATGAACAAAGCTAATACGTTGTTTTGTTAAGCCTTCAATCTGTTCAATTTTACCCAGTCTTTGCTTGGTTTGAATATCACCTTGATAATAATAAGGTTCGATAACGCCTTCGTAGCCTTCCGGTAATGCAAAATAGAGCTGAGCAGGCTTCTTGTAATGCTGTTTGGCGCTTAAATACCCAACTAATGCATGCTCAAATTGATGGTAACCATTACCCCAATGGAACGCTTTAGTACTTCTGGAGTTTAACCCTACCCCACCATATTGATGATCGACCCAAGCATTCATGAAAGCATGCTGTGTATCCGATTGCTGGGTGATCCGACTGCCATCCAACATGTTTAATGTCATTGAAGATTGATCCAGTTCCGCCCACTCCCAAGAAGAGGTCCATGGGTTATAAGGCCGGCTCTTCCAACCTGCGACCTTTTTTCGTCCATGCCACTGGGTTTTCAGCGGTTCAATGAAGTAAGCTTCCGCTATTGAAAAATCATAAGTATTACTGGCTCTGTCGACGGTGACTCGCATCCCTTGTTCACCCAATGTTTCCCAATCTGTATTATCAAAATATCTTCCAACCAGATAGGTCATCCAGAATGCTTTTGTTGTGTGAGCAAAATCATTGTGCTTTGCCTCTTGCATCATCATTGCTTTGTGATGAATAGCACCATAGTATCGTTTCTCTTCCACAGAATAATACTGTTTCGTCATTTGATCTGTTAGCCAATAAAGATCCTGACGCCATTTTTTCTGCACTTTCTCGGGTAATAACGGGGTGACAAGCAGCAGATAGCCGTTGATCTGATCGAGTTGAGCCACCAACTCTCGCTGTTTAGCACTCTGCTCATCGCCATCTCTTAACACCCAATTCAAATCATTATTTTTGAGGTTCTTATACTGCTCAAAAATGAATGCTTGCTGTTTAATTAATGCCTTTTCCACTACAGGATCACGAGTCAAGTAGTAATAAAAAGCCAAACCAACTAACGCATATGCTTGATCTTGTGATGTTCTCTGTTGCCACTCCAAACCTGGTTGTCCATCTTTAACGAAGCTGATGAACCCACCATGTTCGTTATCTATTCGATTTCTCAATAGAAAATCGACACCAGACTTTGCCAAAGCGAGCGCTTCTTCATTACCAGTCAGATGATAAATCACCCCATACGCGTATATTTGTCGAGACTTCATTCGAGTGTAGTCACGATCAAAATGCGGTGATATCCAGCTAAGGTTTAATTCGGGACAGACGTTATTAACATCTAACACCTCACCATTATCACAACGGAATGTAGGGAAATTGCCTTCCGGAACTCCTTTCGCAGATTCCATTAACCAGTATGGCTGTAAGCCTTCTTTCGCATGTTCTATCCATTGATCGCCAGTGGGCAAAGGAAGCGTTTTTTCAGGTGTGAGATCGGTTACGGCTGCCAATGGGGTTGCAGAAAACATTACTGACAGTAACAAACTGAATTTATAGTTTTTTCTATGTGTACTATTGAAATAAGACCGTGCCATGCTTAACCCACTCCTGATTCAGAAATGGTGAATATAAGTACTAATACTTACGCATACTGTCTAAACGATCACAGGAAAAATCAATATCAGGACATTAAATTTATAATTTAAGGAAGGGCGCACATACTGCGCAAATTTATGCAAAAAAAAACCAACCACAAAAACTGTGATTGGCTATATATTTGTGTGAACAAGGTATCATTCACTAACAACGTCAGTTGGCTAGGTGACCCTCGGCTTAAGAAGGGTCACTATTAATAATGCAGAATGTGTGCCAACTTTAAATGTCCATTTTATATGCCATTACGCACACTTTTAAAGCGATAATCTTTGATTTTTTGCATAACGCATTTTCATTTTGCAAATTAGCATGATTTTGCTAGTGAGCGCTTTATAAGTTATTCATCTAACAAAGTATTGTCTTTAATACTAAACGCAGATTGATAGAGGTACTCCGCTTGTTTAGTTCAAAATTATAAATGCATACAAATTACATAAATAGCAACAATCAACAACACTTCGATCACATTAATTACAAAAAATCTCATTTTTGATAATTGATTCATTTGTTGATAATGAAATCCACAAAAACAGCACCTATACTCTAACTAGGATTTCTATAATTATAAAAATACAGCTAGGGATTTATCAATGCGCTCACTACTACGCCAGTTCCCCCTCTACATTATTGTCACCATTATCGCAGGAATACCTTTAACCCTATCCATAATTTTAGCCAGCTTATCTGTCATTGAATTTAAACAAGAATCATCGCTTTCTTCGCAAGATCAAGAAGTGGTAGAGCTTGTGATCCTCTATGACAACATTGCTCATAACTTGGCGGTAGAGCGTGGACTTACTGCTGGAGTGCTAGGCAGTAAAGGTAAAGCCGCTCAAGTAGAGAAATTAAAAAAGCAGCGTAAGGTTGCAGATTCTCATATACAAGCACTTAAAGGCTTTTCACCTGTTCACATAAAGCCAGAGTTAACGTCGAATTTAATGGGTGATGTTCAAAAACAATTAAGCCGTTTAAGTGAAGTTCGCCGTCAAGTAGATACCTTACGTCCCAACTTGTCTCCTTTTGCTTACTACTCGGATCTCAACCAGCTCGCCATTGATAACGCAATCATGCTGCTCGCCAGTATTAATAATTCTGAAATAGCCTCTCTTGGTAAAGCATTAACCTCTGTCGTTGTCATGAAAGAGCGTGCTGGGCAAGTTCGTGGGGCGCTAAATGGCGTGTTCTCACGAGGTAATGCAACGGCTGCGATTTACGCCAATGTGCAAAATTACATCAGCTCTGGCAATTATGCTCTGCGCAGAGCAAAAATTGAAATGCCGACTCAATTCCAACAGCAGTTAGAGCTCGCGAGAAACTCGTCGACATGGAAAAATGTGAATCAAATTAAGGACTCATTCTTATCTCAAAAGTCCAATCTCAATAATATCGATGGGCCTGATGCAAGCTCATGGTTTGGATTAGCAACAGATCAAATCAAGCTGATTAACCAAGTACGCAACCAACTTCAAACTGAAATCAGCACCATTTCTACTGAACAAGCCATTCGAGCAAACAACTTACAAAACTTACTGCTAGTGGCGACAATTCTCATTGGAGCGTGTCTCTTATGGGCTCTTGTATTTTGTGTTACAGGCCTGCGTCATCGTGTTGGGTCTCTCACGACGCACTTGGGTAACATGTCTGAACAACGAGATCTAAGTGTTGAGCTTAACTCAGTAGGTAAAGATGAAATTTCATATATTTCTCGTAGCATAAATCAACTCACCCAGAATATCCGCTCGTTATTATCGGATGTCACTAATACCAATAACAACAGCACACAACGATTGAACACGATTGTAAGCAACGCTCAAGAGCTAGGTCAGAGTAGTCAATCAACCACCGCTAAATGTGCAAACATAGCCACCGCAATGACGGAGTTATCTCAGTCTAGCCTTGAGATTGCCGCCTCTGCTGAAAGGGCGCTAACTGAAACCGATGAAATGAAGAGCCAAGTTCTAGAGTGCCAATCCCAAAGTGAAGCTTCATTTAATTCTGTAGAAGGGCTGATTACTCAGATTAACGAAACAGAAGCTTGCATGCTCGAACTGGAGCAAGATACGCAAAGTATCAGCCAAATTGTAGAGACCATCAGCGCCGTTTCAGAACAGACTAATTTATTGGCATTGAATGCCGCGATAGAAGCCGCACGAGCAGGTGAACACGGGCGCGGTTTCGCCGTTGTCTCTTCCGAAGTACGTGATTTAGCTCATCGTAGCCAAGAAGCGACTGAAAGTATCAGTAAGCTACTGGAAAAAATCACCACCAATACGAATAAGTCTGTTAGCAACATGAATAAGAGTAAACAAGCGAGTGATGACACTTTTGTATCGGTTGATGTAGTACGAGAGAGCGTGGCTAAACTGGAGTCAGTGATTGAGCAAGTCAGCGAGCACATTACGAGTATTGCCAATTCAACAACTGAACAATCGAAAGCCAGCGAAGATGTCGATAAAGATGTCGATACATTATCAGAAATTGCAGACCAAACTGGCGTTCTTGCCAATGAGTTAAACACTATTGTGACCAGCTATAAAGAGGAAGTGTTTAACGTTCAAGAGCAACTCAATAAGTTTAAACTCGTTTAATCTCTTTTCTCTCAATCATAAACAATGGCGCTGATGTTTTTCAGCGCCTTAATTTTGAGTAATAACGAAATTAAACGTGCCAGTTCACGGTCTACATTGGGACGGCTCTCACCCCTCACTTCTGAGATTACGACTTGATTATAATACCCCTTACTACCCTAGCTCTAATTGCCTTTGCTGCTAATTCTGTCTTATCTCGACTTGCTTTGGGATCTGAATTAATCGATGCGAGTAGCTTTACGAGTATCCGATTATTTTCAGGTGCCATCACACTCTACGCTCTTATCAAATTATATTTACCACCACGCGTTCACTCTCAAAGCTGTGACTATCAAAGCAATGACTTTCAAAGCTGTGATTTTCAAAGCAATGATTCTCAAAGTTGTCACTCTCAAAATAGACAAAAAGGAAGCTGGAAAGCAGGGATCTTACTATTTGTCTATGCGGTAACATTCTCTGTCGGTTATTTATCTTTAGACACTGCAACAGGTGCACTGATCCTATTTGGATCAGTACAAGCAACCATGCTAATCAATAGTTTACTGTCTGGAAACAAAGTAACTCGAAATGAAATATGGGGAATGATCATTGCCTTTTCAGGTTTCCTTTACCTTGTACTGCCTAACGTAGACACACCATCATTATTTGGATTCGGATTGATGATGGTGTCAGGCGTTGCGTGGGGAATGTATACCATTAATGGTCGTTCGTCTAAACAGCCTCTCATCGATACTGGATTCAATTTCATCCGAACCTTACCGTTCGCTGTAATTCTTTTTCTACTCAGCCTGCATCAAGCGCATTACACCCTTCAAGGCCTATTACTCGCTTGTGCCTCAGGTTCTTTAGCATCAGGCGTCGGATATGCTATTTGGTATTATGTGTTACCTCAACTCAGTGTCATTCGAGCCGCGTCATTGCAATTACTGGTTCCTGTCTTATCGGCGGTTGGAGGGGTTCTATTTATGAGTGAAAATATCACCATGCATTTTGTCATGTCCTCAGCATTAATACTCGGAGGGATCATGATCGTGCTAAAGGCTAAAGGCTAAAGGCTAAAGGCTAAAGGCTAAAGGCTAAAGGCTAAAGGCTAAAGGCTAAAGGCTAAAGAATAGGTTTTTCATCAACTCCATGCCATTGGATGCAAAAAGACCTCGCTAATTAACGAGGTCTTTCATTTAAATATTTATTACGTCATCAATTCACAGTATCTCTATGCTTTTGGTGAACTTCTACGTTGCGGTTTACCCGAAGATGGACCTTGGCGACGACTGCGACTAGCGCCTTCACCTGCTGGTTTATTTGCACCACGGTTTTGACCGTTACCCTGCTTACCTTTATTTGCGTTACCGCCGGTATTTCTTGCTGGACGGTTTTCACCTTCCGATTTTCCGCCCGCGTTTCCACCTTTGTTTGCAGGTTTGCGGTTAGAATTATTCGAATTGCCATTACTTGCAACATGACGCTTATTCTTGCCAGCAGGTTTATTACCACGTGCATTGCCACCAGAGCGTTGTCCATCAGCATGATCGACTTTTGGCTTTTTAGGTTTCTTAGGCTTAATTGGGCGCGTATCTAGTCTAGATTCAGGCAATGTCGTTTCTGGAATAAAGCCTTCTAGTTGATGACGAGGCAGAACTTGTTGGATCAGACGCTCAATCGAAAATAGTTCATACGTTTCTTCAGCCGTAACCAACGAAATAGCCTTGCCCACTTCGCCAGCACGACCAGTACGGCCAATACGGTGTACATAATCTTCTGACACGTTTGGCAGATCAAAGTTAACCACTTGAGGCAATTGTGGGATATCAATACCGCGAGCAGCAATATCAGTTGCAACCAATACTCGTACTTGACCCGTTTTAAAGTTCTCAAGTGCTTTCGTTCTTGCGCCTTGGCTTTTGTTACCATGAATAGGTGCAGACGTAATACCTTGCCCTTCAAGGTAGCGTGACAAGCGGTTAGCACCATGCTTTGTCTTGCTGAATACCAACACTTGTCGCCAATCATTATCTTTAATTAACTTAGCAAGCATCGCACTTTTTTTGCTCTTATCCGCAGGGTAAATACTTTGCTCTACCGTTACCGCTGTTGAGTTAGCCGTGTTTACTGAAATTTCAACAGGGTTATTGACTAAACCCTTTGCTAGGCTGCGGATATCATCTGAAAAAGTGGCTGAAAATAGTAAGTTTTGACGCTTCTTTGGTAGGAAAGCTAGAACTTTACGAATATCGCGAATGAAGCCCATATCAAGCATGCGGTCAGCTTCATCAAGAACCAGCATTTCTAATTGATCAAATCGAACTGCATTTTGATTATAAAGATCCAACAAGCGACCAGGTGTTGCCACTAGAACATCACTGCCTTGGCGAAGCTTCTGCATTTGCGGGTTGATTTTAACACCACCAAATACAACCGTTGCAGATAGAGGCAAATGCTTGCTGTACTTTACAACGTTGTCATAAATCTGAGCGGCTAATTCACGAGTTGGCGTCAATACAAGCGTTCGAACTTGATTATGGCGAACCTTAGGGCCTTTAGACAAAATTTCCAAAATAGGAAGTGTAAATGCCGCCGTTTTGCCAGTACCCGTTTGAGCCGCAGCCATTACATCCTGACCTTCCAAGACCGCTGGAATTGCTTGCGCTTGGATAGGTGATGGCTTGTCATAACCTTGCTCTTCAATAGCTTTAAGAATTGGAGCAGATAGACCCAAAGAGGTAAAACTCATAAATTGATTCTCGAATTAGATAATTAGGATCACTGATCTATTTCAATTCAATAGAAACAGTTTCTCTAGAAGACGGCAGAGGTAGGCATTTGCCTTTTACAGGCTTACAAAAATAGCTGCCGATTGAAGCGCGCTATTCTGAGGCTTTTACCATGGAAATGAAAGTAATATCGTGATTTAACCGCCGAGCAAACCCTGTTTTTGGTCATACATTCTATCATCAGCGAATTTCAGCATCTCATCCATTGTGGAAAATTCATCAGAATATAAAACGGAACCAATGCTAACTTTAATGTAAATCAACGCCCCTTCATAAATGATCGGGGTTGAACTCAGTGATTTTTGGACCGTGACTTCAATTCGTCTCACATCTGAAGCGCTCATAACTCTAGGAAGCAATACTAAAAACTCATCGCCACCAATTCTCGCCGTGAGATCAGAGCTTCTTAATACATTGCGTACTCGTTCAGCACAAGCAACCAGCACTTTGTCACCAGCGACATGACCATAGGTATCATTAATCTCTTTGAACTTATCAAGATCAAGATTGAGCAGAGCAAACCGCTCGTGGTTTTCCGTTTTCTTAGCAGAATTAAACTGATCCTCGAGGATATACATAAAGTACCGTCGATTAGGCAGTTTCGTCAGTTCGTCATGCAAAGAACGATTCTGTGCTGAAACATAGAGTCGATAAATGGTAATAAAGGCGAAGGCTAGAATGATGATGATCGGGTACCCGATCAATCGGACGCTATGTATTCTGAACCAATTTTCACGCTCAGCTGACCAAGGTGCTCTTGCTACCGCAACTTCCCAACTACCATAAGGGAAATTAACTTTTTCAGTCGCAAACGCATCATCGAAGACTGTTTGATCGCCATAAAAAATCTCACCTTGAGAACCTGAGCTATCGAGCCCCCTAATCCCAAGCCTATATTTTAGCTCAAACGCTTCGATGCCAACTTCTTGAAATAGAGAGTCGAGATCAATGACTGCACTGCACACCCCCCAATACTCTTTATTATTAGGAGGGTCGGTAAAAATGGGGACACGAGCGATCAATCCTCGTCCACCTTGAACCAAGTTAACAGGACCAGCAATAAATATCTGTTCTATCTCTCGAGCTTTCACGATCGACGCATATTGAGCGGGAATCCGTCGATAATTCAGATCTATAACTTTTTCATTACCTTGAAGCGGATAAACAAAATTAATGATGTCATTTCTAGCTAACGCAATAATAGTGACATGCTTTGACTCTTTAATGATTTTTGCAGCAACCTTTTCCCAGTTATCAAAAGCGGTATCAGAATGGATACTCACAAGCGTAGAAAGGCTATTAGATACATAAATATCCGCGACAATAGCAGCTTCTAAGTTTGATCGGACTTTTGATAGCTCTTCTTTTGCACTACTTTGATATTGCTTATCGAGAAACATCATTTGATTCTGATTTAGCAACTCAAGCAGCATAATGGCTACAATAACAAAAACGGCAAGCAGCAAATTTACAGACCATTGCTTACCAAAAAGGTAACGCATCAATGACACTCTCCATCAGTAATTTATTATAATTCTTATTAATAGAATAGACACTAAAGATAGAGTAACCTAATTGTCTAGAACTTACACAGTTCATTTCTCAAATAACTCAGATTTTCTCACTTACCCTTAATTTAATAAAACATCACTAAACATAAGAAAGCACTCGCTCTCTCAACCATTTATCAGCTGGCTATATGACTAAACAGCAGCGACCATTTTTTGCAGTAAACGAATCATATCGACTTGCTCATCGGTGTCTAATGAACTCAGTAGCTCTCTATTGACTTGTGCAGGCAATACGAGCAAGTCTTTTTCCATTGCCCGTCCTTTTTCCGTTAAATAGATCCGGAATGAACGCCGACTATTTGGATCGGCTTGTCTTTCCACCAGCCCAAGCTTTTCAAGCTTATCTAACGTTCTGGTTGTGGTTGAGTTCTCTACTTTGGATTTCACCGCAATATCTCTTTGCGTGATCCCTTCTTCTTCCCACAAACACATCATGGTTGGCCACAATGCGACGGTTAGCCCGTGCTTTTTAAGCTCTACTTCAAATTTTTTCGCGGCTTGGTTCGCGATGACATTAATCATCCAGCCAAAACTACTCTGGCGATCAAATTTCGTTTCCATATTTTCATACCAATGACGACACAACTATTGTCATGGTAACTAATCCGGCTGCAAGTAGCATTAATAATGCGCGCTTATTTGATGAAAAAGCTAATACGGTATTAGGGTTATCTAGCGTATTTTTTTGCTTACCGCTCACCATCGCCCACACTAGCGGTTTTGAACGCAGCTTATAAACGAGAATGGCTAGCAGGTGAACAGCAACGAGGGCTTGAAGTACTTTCGCAAAAAGACTATGAATTGCCATACTGGCATCATAAGCGGAGTCTGTGAGTAAGGTTTCTGCGAATGGCATGCTATCTAACAAGCCTGATATAACAATACCCGTTGAACACTGCATCAACAAACTCACTATTAGTACCACCACCATCCATGATCCTGCGGGGTTATGACCAGGTTGCGCTTTTTCTCGCCCCATCAAATAGCTGACAACACGCTTTGGAGAAGCCACAAAAGCTTTAAATTGGCTCGTTTCGCTTCCCACAACACCCCACAAAACTCGCCAGATAACAAGCGTAAAAAGAGCTAACCCTAAAACAAGGTGTGGCCCTTCTCCACTGTTCCCACTCGCCACTAGTCCAATAAAAAGTAACGCTTGAAGCCAATGATAAAAACGTGTCGGTAGATCCCAGATTTTCATTTCATCTCCTCTCTGCTTGTGCAGAACATTGCAAAGTACATCAATTTTCTAGAGCACGTATTTTTATTGCTCTAATTCAATACAAACAATTTACACAACAATAGTTGCGCATGCAACTATTGTTGTGTAAATTACCTTCATCGACAGAGGTCATCAACGAAAAACCATAATAGGAATACATATGAAAATGCTAACAATTGCATTACTTGTCGCTCTACCTGCTTTTGCAAGCACTCAAAGTAGCCAAGATATTATTGATACGAGACAGCACTCTTTTTCTTCCATTGAAAACAAAGCAGAGCAACTTGAAGAAGAATTAGACAAAGACAAGCCTGATTGGACTGAAGTGGTAACCATAAGTGAAGAGTTAACCCGCCATAGCACTCAACTACGGGCTCTCTTTCCTGAAGGCAGCAGTGAAAACAGCAAAGCAAAAAAAGCTATTTGGGAAAAACCTGAAAAGTTTAATCAGCTCATGATGGAAATGGATCAAGGATTCAAAGACTTATATCAAGCCAGCAAGAGGCAAGATATCAGCGCTGCAAAAAACGGATTAGAACAAGCACAAGACACATGCAATAGCTGTCATCGTAGCTACCGATCACGCTGGTAAGGAGTGGATCATGCAGGTAAACAAGCACAAAGTCGTTGAACTCATATTTCTTGTTGGGATCATTATGTATGTTGGTGGCATCTTATCCCATATCGTCATCGCAAATGTTTTAGATCACAACAATTTACATGCCATCTATTATACGGCGCTTTATAAAGAGAAAAGTGCCTATATTTTGATTCTTCCCGGATTATTGATGAAGATTACAGCAACCCTTGTGGAATCAAAAAACTATGTAATCAAGCCACTGTGGCTAAAAGTTCAATACGGCTGTATGGCATTTTTAACCATCAACGCTATTTTTTTTCTCTTTCCGATGATGCCGACAATGACCACTTTAGCAGCTCAGAATTTGGATGTAGGTAGAATAACTGCGGCCTATCAAAATGAAGCCACTAAAGAGATGATCATTGGTATTTCGAACGCCTTGCCTCTACTAATCATGGTGGTGCTCAGCGCACTCGGCAGTAAACCCGTGCGAAAATAGTGGAAAATTAGAGAGCTTCTTCATTTTGGAGAAGCACCCTCTTGGTGCTGCTGCGAATATATAAACCTCACCTATCCTTGACCTAGTTTTTACATATATTCATCAATGAACTGATATAGTTAGCCTCCCGTAATGGCAGGACTCATCAAATGACACTTTCAAAAATCACACTCTGTATTTTACTCAGTACTTCTACTTTTTTTAGTGCCTATAGCAGCGCAGCTGAATCATCACGTATTACCGATATTGAGTTTGAACAGTCTGCCCAAATCATTCGAGACACCTACGAACCAGAGCTTTTTACACTTCCAGCCTTCAAAGAAGGGCACTACGGTTTACGTATGTTCCGTCAAACCTTAGATGATAAATATTCTGCGGCAATATGGAGCGACCTGGCACGTGTTGCAAGCCGGCTCAATCATTTTTCAACGGAAGTACATACGCCTGAACAGATCATCCTATATTCAGAAAAACGTCTTTCTGGATACGTAGGGGATGATGATGAGCGCAGCATGCGCCGTTATACCGCAACCAAGCATATGCCTGAATATCTGTATTTAGGGGTCGACCTATTAGGTTCAATGGCTCGGGCAAATGAATATGGTTTACAGCACCGCGACGATAAAAAACTGCGCCAAGTCATTCGTCGATATGATTTCAACCACTATGCGACCAATGAAGAGATGATTAAAGCGTGGGCTGCTCAACTGGCGAACCAAGTCTATTGGCTACGTCAACTTGGCGAACAAGATGTCGTTGAAGCATTCACGGATTCCTTTAAGAAAGCCTACCCTGATGCCAATGATAAAAAATTATCAAAACAGCAATATGGCAATAAACTGTACGGCATGACTCATATTATTTTCGGTGACTCAGAGTATTACCAGCACCAAGTAAATGAACAAGACCACCAATGGATATACGACTATTTCCGAGCGCACATCGACACTATTTTGTTACGCGCGAAAGAAGATGTCATAGCCGAAGTGGGGATCACATTCTTACTTGCGGGATTAGAAAATGATCCAGTGGTGTATAAAACCCGCAAAGCCATTCAAGCTTCAATCGATAAGGAGAAAGGTATGATTCCATCGGTAACGGGAGATTTTGACCTGAGTTATGGTGAGCACCGTAATGTTCTCGCCATTATGTTGCTCGATTGGCAAAAAACCAATGAAGCGCCGACCTTCCTCAAACAACCTCAAGTATTTAAACGCTTACCTTTTGGTTTAGAGCAAGACATAACTCACTAATAAGCTAGAATAAATGGACGCCCTGAGCCATTAAATAGCCCTGAGCCATTAAGTAGCTCAGGGCACAACCAATTATCATTCAGAGTTAGAACCATTATGAGCCAAAATCACTCACAAATTGCCCTCCGCCTTCTGGACAAACACGATGTTAAAAGTTTATTAGAATTTGAGTTAGACAACAGAGACTGGTTTGAGCAATTTATTGATTCGAGAGGGGACGAGTTTTATACGCGAAGGGGACTTGAAGAGCATATAAGACACTGCTTATCCCAATATGAGCAGAACTTGATGTATCCCACATTGATCATTGACCAACATGGAAAGATTTGTGGACGAGCGAATATTCACTTTATCGAACACGTCACTAAGCGTGGGGCAATAGGTTATCGAATCGGGCAGAATTTTTGTCATCAAGGCATGGCCAGTCAAGCGACTCGTTTACTCATTGAACATGCAAAAAATCACCTTCAACTTAAACAGTTGGCTGCTTTTGCATCCGTGGAAAACCTTGCCTCACAGCGCGTGCTGGAAAAAAACGGCTTTGTGAAAGCGGGGATCAAAGAAGAATTTACTTTAGTTCAAGACCAAGTATTAGATTGCTTTGACTACCGCCTATCTCTGACAAGTCCTTAATCACCTGTCACCAAAGTCGAACCTTATTATCGCAAAAACAGAGTCTTAATTAATTTAGACAATAACTTTTTCTGAGTCAGCATCCAGTGGCTTCTCGGTAACCAAGCTGGCGTTTTCAGTACTGTTTTTGCATTTGAAAATGCATGGAAGCCTTCAATTCCGTGGTAACTCCCAATACCGGACTCACCGATACCACCAAATGGTGCATCGTCTGCCGCAACTTGCAAAATGGCATCGTTTATCGCTACCCCACCACTGTGCGTACTATTCAGCACTCGGCTTTGAAGCTCCTTATCGCTGCTCATTAGATACAGAGCAAGGGGCCGCTGATGACGATTAATGTATATAATGCACTCATCCACATTTTTATAGGTCATAATTGGCAATATTGGTCCAAAAATTTCGTCTTGCATCAGTAGCATTGAATCATCGACATCAGTAACAAAGTGCGGCCACATCTGACGAGCTTCACTCAATTCACCTTCAATCGTCGTGATCGTCGCGCCCCTGTTTTTTGCATCTTCAAGGTAGGAGTTCAATCGTGCAAATTGTGCTTGATTGATAATGTTCGTTATCTCTCTGCGCCCTTTTTTCTCTTTAAACGCCTTTAAGAAACGTTGTTTGTAGATCTCAATAAACTCATTCTGCTTTCCATCAGGCACAAAGACATAATCAGGGGCGACACAAATCTGACCTGCATTACTCGATTTACCAAACATAATCGCATCAACGGCACTTTTTAAATCAGCATCTTCACCGATAATAGTTGGCGATTTCCCACCTAACTCTAAAGTAATCGGCGTTAAGTGCTCTGCAGCGGCTTTTGCCACTAATCTCCCAACCGCTGTCGAGCCCGTGAACAGCAAATGGTTGAACGGCAAACGACTGAATTCAGCGGCAATAGCGCCATCCCCTTCAATCAAAACCACTTGGTCAGGAAAAGATTTAAAGATTGAACGCAACACTTGATTGGTTGAAGGTGTGAATTCACTTAATTTCACCATCACTCGGTTGCCCGCCGCTAACGCTGTAACTATAGGCGCAATACTTAACACAATTGGGAAATTCCACGGAACAATAACGCCAACTACACCCAATGGCTGATAGTGAACACTTACTGTTGATGGAGTAAGTAGTAATCCAGCATGACGACGAGAAGGTTTCATCCACTTTGGTAATTTCTTAATGGTGTAATTGATATGTTGAATGGCAGGCATAAGATCGCACACCATAGAATCAAAGGAGCTACGGAAACCATAATCCTCAGATAAAGCCTCTATCAACGCGGGACGGCTTTTTAGCACATTAGCCTTTAGTTGCTGTAGTGTTTCGATTCTCACCTGCTTATCTGGGTAGCAATTGCCTTGATAAGCTTGAGTAAGATCAGAAAAGTGACGCTCAAGCGAAGACACCTCTAGCGAACCATCACTCACCTGTACATTATCAATCTGTGCTTGCGCGTTCATTCCAAATTCACCTTATTATGTTTTCCTGTATTCAAGTAATAATGCCTGATCCGATGAGTTGCAAGTTATGAGCTCACAATTGCAGTAATATTGACCTGAAAAACACAATCTTGCTCGCTTAGGCTAGATTCCAATTTGTGCTAATAACTCTTGAGCAGATTGTTTGGGAGAGTCAGCATGACAAATAGCAGAAACTAGCGCGATACCGGCAACCTTGGTCGCCACGACCGCATCAAGGTTGTCTGAATTAAGCCCACCAATCGCAACAATCGGTAATGCACTTTTGCTCACGGCCTGAGCTAATCCACTAATTCCCCACTCTTTATTGATATTGGTTTTGGTCGGTGTGGAAAAAATAGCACTTAAACCAATGTAATCAATGGGTAATGATTGTGACTCTTGTAACTGCTGCTCATTTTCAACCGACAGCCCTAGTATCTTATCCTTTCCTATTAGTTGCCTTGCGATCTTAACGGGCATATCAGATTGCCCGAGGTGAACCCCATCAGCATCCACAGCAAGTGCCACATCAACCCGGTCATTAATAATAAGAGGGACATTGGTTCCTTCGAGCACAGTTTTTACTGCTTGAGCCCGTTGAATAAATGACTGTATATCTCCATGCTTTTCACGCACTTGAATCATGGTTACGCCACCAGCAACCGCCTGTTCAACGACATGCTTCAATGTGTCGATATCTTGTTGATCATCGGTGACTAAATATAAACGGTAGGGATTCATTGTTATTTCGCCTTGTTTTTAAGGTCAGCTTCCACTTATTTTAAACTCAATGAACAAAGCCAGAATCGCTTGATACTGACTTTTATCATCGCTGAATGTTCAGATTAAGAGATTTTCAAGCGCTCAATCAGTGTTGCGCCATCCATCTGATACAAATTATCGAGCAAATTAACCTGTAAACTTCCCGGGCCTTTCGACTGCTCTGCGGCTATTTCTCCTGCAACACCTAATATCGCAGCGGCCGCGACGCCAGACTCATCCCCAACAGCAGCAAAAGCGCCAGTCAGCGCGGTTAGCGTGCATCCCATTCCCGTCACATACGGCATCATTGCGTCGCCATTATTTAGTTGCGTTTGACCTTTTGGAGTGATGATATAATCTGTCGCACCAGAAACCACAACACTGCACTGGTAGGTTTCAACGAGATAATGCGCCGCCCCTAATGCCGCATCACTGCTGTCTAGCGCATCGACACCTTTACTTTGTCCCTCTTCACCCGCCAACGCGATGATTTCAGAAGCATTACCACGAATGATCAACTTCTTAGCCTTTTTTGCTATTTGACGAGAAACCTCTGTGCGTAACCCACTCGCGCCACAGCCAACTGGATCAAGCACCACCACTTTTTGGTATGTATTAGCTTGCTCAACAGCAAATAACATTCGTTCAATCCAAACGCTGTCTAACGTACCGATATTAATAACTAACGCCCCAGAGAACGACATCATCTCTGTCATCTCTTGGCGTGAATGAGCCATAATAGGCGAAGCTCCAATAGCCAAAAGTGCATTAGCCGTATTATTCATCACCACGTAATTGGTAATGTTCAGCACTAGCGGTTTATGCTCACGCAATGCATCAAGCGCCTTTACAATTTGTTCTGCATTCATAGGTTAACCTCAGCGGTTTTGTCTTGTGCCTGCTCAGATATTTTCGCGTCTAAGCCTTGTTGCCAAAAAGCAATTTCCATCCGTGTGGCGGTTTTAAATACATCGATTAAACGACGTCCACGCTCGCTGTTAATATCAATATCAGCCAGTAACTCATCAATATGCGATGCACCTTTAGCGACACCTTGTTGAAATTCATCTCCGCTATAAAGCTCTATCCAACTGGCATAAGGGTTACCTTCTAATACCGTTTTCTCACTAGCCATCAATTGTCGACCAATGAGTGCATAACCGAGTGAGCACGGTGCCAAAGCCGCATAAAGATCGACAATATCACCCGACATTCCTGCATCGAGTACGTAGCGGGTATAAGCCACAGTTGCAACATCTTCCGGTTCCGCTTCTAAATCCGTTTCCGTCAATCCCCAATTAGCGCAATAACTGACATGGTGAGCAATTTCTGAATCAAGCAGCGCATGAACACTAGGCAGAGCTTTGCGCATATCCGCTAAAGTTCGAGCCTTATAAATCGCCAATGCGTATGCACGAGCGTACTGCTTCAAAAATAGAAAATCTTGCTTTAGATAATGCAGGTAACAGTCTGCATGTAAGGAACCACGTCCTAACTGTTGAACAAACGAATGCTTGGTATAAGCGTCCCAATCCTCTTGGCATGCCTTGATTAGATCTTGATGATTCATCGAGATTTCTCACTATTTTTAATGATGATTGATTGCGAACAAAAAATGGGATTACTCAAAAGTGGGTACGTAATCTTTCGCTTTAGGCAGAGATTGGATGATATTTTGCGAATACATAAACTGCGCATAATCGTCGTAACGCTTCAAATCAACAGCGGATGGTCGCAGCGCAAAACGGTTTAACGTATCGTTCCACGCGCGCTTATTCAGTTCATTATTGAGCGTGTCTGGCGCATAAGCGACGAACTGCTTCCAAGACTCTTGAGGATGATTGACGATATAAACCGTGGCTTGCTCTAAGGCTTTATTGAATGCTTTTATTACTTCTTTATCGTAAGTGTTTGCATTCGCGACAAATACCAATTCATCATAAGTCGGCACACCATGTTCTTCGGGGAAAAACGCTTTCGATTGATAACCCTCTAATGCCAACTGATTGGTTTCAAAGTTGCGTAAACCGCCCCAAATCGCATCCACTTTTCCTGCGGCTAATGACGAAGACAATGCCCACCCAACGTTGATGATCTCTACATCTTTATAGTTCACACCACTGGTTTGCAGCATGGTGCCAATCGTCGCCTCTTCATTACCCGCAATCGCGATTCCTATCTTCTTCCCTTTAAGATCAGACATATCATCAATCTTGTTATTGTCGAGCACCATCAGCGTATTCAATGGCGTGGCAATCAAGGTTGAAGCGCGAATAAGTGGCAAGCCCGCCGCGACATCAATGGTTAAATTAGGCTGATATGAAATAGCTAAATCCACTTTATTAGCCGCAACGAGCTTAGGTGGTGTACTTGGGTCAGCAGGCTCCTGTATCTCGACTTTTAAGCCTTGCTGTGCAAAATATCCTCGCTCTTTCGCAATCACAATCGGCCCGTGGTTTGGGTTCACAAACCAATCAAGCATCAATGCCAGCGGCTTAACTTCAACGCTCTCGTCAGCTTGAACGTTCACAGAAAGCAATGTGGTCGCAAGCGCAATAGCACTCATAATCGTTTTCTTTTTCACTGTTTTTCCTTCTTGTATTTCCATATTAGTAATCTATTCATGAGCGGCTTAGCTCATTCTTTTTTTTGTTGTAATAAGTTTTCAAAACCGCTGTTCTATCGGCTCATATTCCGATGATGCACGCTCCTTGAATCGCACATAATGGGGATCACACTTCCCACGGGATCAGTTTCTTCAAAATGAAATCGGCACAGAAATAGAGTGAGACAGACAACGCTGAAAGCACAAACAGTGCAGCAAACATGTCATCTATCATCATCCGAGCATTGGTCTGTAACATCAGATAACCCAAACCTTCACTTGATCCCACCCACTCTCCCGCAACCGCGCCAATCGGGGCAATCACCACAGCTACTCGAATGCCGGAACCTAAAGTAGGCAGCGAAGCAGGCAATTGAATATGGCGTAGCATTTGCCATTTGGTTGCGCCCATGGTTTTAGCCAAATCAAGATAGCCAACAGGAGTGTTACGTAATCCGTCATAGCAGCATGTCGTCACAGGGAAAAAAATGATCAACGCCGCCATGACGATTTTTGATGCAATGCCATAGCCAAGCCACAGCATAAGAACGGGAGCAATCGCGAATACTGGAATGGCTTGGCTAGCAATGAGAATTGGGAGTAACCAACGTTTTACTGGTTTAAATAACAACATCTGTAACGCAAATAACAACCCCATAGAAAGCCCTAAAAGCAGGCCTAAAATGATCTCTTGAGCTGTAACGAAGGTATGTTTAGCCAATACGTCAGAGCGTTGAATTAAGCTATTAAAAACATCTAACGGGGCTGGCAGAATAAAAGGAGGGGTCTCAAAAATCACCACTATCGCTTGCCAAAGCCCAACGATAACCAGCCCAGAAAACAGCATTCGCAACAGCTGATGAGGAAGGTGACGGTTATCAAGAAGACGTCTGGATACCAATCTTAGTTGAGCCGAACTATTCATAATCACTCTCCAACTGATCGATAATGCACTGCTGTAACTGAGCACAATTGGAATCAAACTTTCTTGGCATTTCAGAGTCAGGAACAGACAAAATATCGGCAATGTTCAATGATTGCGCAAAAGCAGGAGTACCTTGAATAATGTATAACTGATGCGCTAATCGAATCGCTTCTTGTGGATCATGAGTGATCAATACCACTGTTTTATCGGAGAGCAGCTCATATGCAAGATTTTGCAATCGATAACGAGTGACGGCATCCAACGCCGAGAAAGGTTCATCCATTAACACAATCGGTTTGTCTTGCATTAAAGTTCGAGCTAAAGCAACTCTCTGGCGCATACCACCCGATAGCTGCTGAGGCAGAAGTTGAGCCTTGCCTGCTAATCCCACTCGGTTCAGTAGATCTAGAGCTTTAGCTTGCTGATGTTCAAAGGCTGAAGATCCAAATTTATCACTCAGCAGCACATTATCTAATACCGACAGCCAAGGCATCAGCAGATCTTGCTGAGCCATATACGCAATATGACCATCAATTGCGATAGCTTGAGAGGCTTTATCCTTACCGCAGAGTTTAAGCTCACCACGCCACTCAGCTTTACCTTCTAACAGCCCCGCAAGGTAGCGAAGTAAAGAACTTTTCCCACAACCACTGCGCCCTAAAATACACGTCCACTGTTTTATTGGCATACGCATATTCAGCCGAGAGATTATCGGCTGTTCACTATCTTGGTAACGTAAATAGCCCGATATAATGTCTAACCACTCCCCAAGTTCAACACTGAGAACCGAGCGATTAAGCGATGCTTGAGCTGGCGCGTCCTGCATATTAACGGACATCATTATGACCATCAAAGAAGTGGTGAACTGGACCATGTCCTTGACCAATATCCAACTCATCGGCATGAGCGATGGCTAAAGATATATATTGCTTAGCCAACTTAACCGCACTGAGTAGATCATTACCTTGTGCTAAATATGAGGCGATTGCCGATGATAAAGTACATCCCGTGCCATGAGTATTATGGGTATCTACTCTTTTTGCACTCAAACGCTCAACGCGATCGGAAAAGATCAGCAAATCATTACTATTCTCATCACTCTCTAGATGGCCACCTTTGAGCAGCACTGAGTTCGCACCCAACTGTCGTAGATCAGCAATCATCAAGTTCATTGCATTTTCATTGGTTGGAATAGAACTACCAATCAGAGCGGCACCTTCAGGAAGGTTTGGAGTGATCACATCAGCCAGTGGAAGCAGTTCTGCTTTTAGCGTACTGATCGCTGAGTTCTCTAACAGCAAGTCTCCGCTGGTCGCGACCATTACAGGGTCAACCACGACAAATTGTGGTCGATACTGCTTAATCTTTGCGGCAACGGTTTTAATGATTTCAGAATCAGCCAGCATCCCGACTTTAACGGCGACAACATTTAAATCGGTGAAAACCGCATCTAACTGAGTTTCAATATGATCAATTGGAATGGGAAAAATGGCCGAAACGCCGAGTGTATTTTGAGAAGTAATGGCCGTTATTACCGAACAGGAATAGCTGCCTGTGGCCGACATCGCTTTAATATCAGCTTGAATTCCCGCGCCACCGCCGCTATCAGAGCCTGCAATAGTCAACACAATCGGAGTGGTAGAATCAGGTAATATTTGGGAAGAGGAATGTGATGATATATGAGAATGTGACATAAAAGCTCCAAGACTAATGCAAGGAACTCTCTGGCTAAAAAACAGACGAATGTTGGGATCGATTCATCATTAGCAAGACTATAGTTCCCTACGCCAGTGTTAACTGAATCAGGTTCAACGGGTCTCGCAATTGCGATCTCAGCCT
The DNA here is from genome assembly GCF_013114135.1 of Vibrio sp. 03-59-1. Lineage (NCBI taxonomy): Bacteria > Pseudomonadati > Pseudomonadota > Gammaproteobacteria > Vibrionales > Vibrionaceae > Vibrio > Vibrio sp. 03-59-1. The sequence continues at coordinate 123,255 of NZ_VTYA01000002.1, read as the reverse complement.
AATGGCCCCCCGACTATGTAAGCCGCGATAATAACAATTTTTCTAAAAAGGGCAATGTTTATAGCGACGAGTATCGATATAAAAGTAAAACTGACAACAACTTAACTTGTGAATAGTTGCAACTCGTCGCACAATCCAGCTTCATCTCAACCACTATTTGCTCTCTGTTATAGAGGCTATTTTAGAGCTCACTTATGGATCTTATTCTCAGTCCCACTTTTTTTGCTTTAATCCTTGTTTTTATCTTTGCGGCGATTGTCCGCGGCTTCTCTGGCTTCGGTTTCACGCTTATCGCTCTGCCCTTGAGTGCTCTGTTTGTGCCTGTCATAAAACTGGTTCCGGTATTTATGCTTATCGACTGCCTAGGTAATATTCAACTGCTTCCGAAAGTCAGAAGGTCGGTGGATTGGTCTTGGGTCGCACACGTTTTTATTCCTTGCCTTGTGTTTACTCCGGTAGGGCTATTGCTGCTCACTTCGGTTGATCAGCAAACCATCATCCTAATCATCAGCGGTTTCATTTTTGCTTCTGCTTTCATGATCCAGCGCGGTTTTCAATACTCGAAAAAGAGTCGAGTTGCTCCTCTCATTTTAGGCAGTTTAGCCGGAATCATGAATGGTGCGGCTTCCATGTCTGGCCCACCAATTGGCACTCACGCATTAGCCAGTCCATTCTCACCTATCGTGGCAAGAGCCTGTTTAATCGCTTTCTTTGTGCTAGCTGATTCGACTGCTTTTATCTCTGCGAGTGTCGCTGGCTTAGTCGATTGGAATACCGTCATTCTTACCCTTGCTCTATTACCAAGTAGCATGTTTGGCGGAGCCGTTGGAACGAAATTATTTGATAAATATGGCGCAGCAAAGTTCAAACCCGTCACTATTGGTTTATTGGTGGTCATTGCGAGTTTCAGCGTGTTACGGGTGGTGTTTAATTCTTAGTCAGGCTCTCTTGGTCAGCCTTGTGTAAATTTTTCACTTATTCGCGGCAATTTCCAAGCCTGATCATTGCATTCACTCATTTTACGAGGCAGGCTGAGAGCGATCATAAGTTATTGAAACGGAATAATATTGGATATGAACATTCTTAAGCCTATCTCAGCTGCACTTCTTATCGCCACTAGCCATTTTGCACTAGCCGACGTAACCTTAAATCTTCCTTCTGACGTCACTCTCTTAGCCGTCAATATGGAAAAGCCACAAACCTCAGGAAGTTTCTTCTCTTCGGTGACCAGTGCAACTTTAGAAGATGGACAAAACCAGATCGTTTTCCGCTTTGAGCCCTATTTTGACAAAGGGAATGAACGCAATAGTGTGAGCAGCGATGTTTATATCGTCACTTTTGATGAAGCGAATACAAAATTAGACTTTGTCCTTCCAAAATACCGAACTGAACGTGAAGCAGAACGTGAAATCGGAAACATGGAGTGGTCGTTGATCGACGAGAAAGGCGAAACCATTTCAATTAAAACCGACAAGCTGAAAAAAGACGGCATGCAACTTGGTCGTAACTATGTTCGTGAATCAGAGGATTATAACCGTGCCGGAGGTATTGCTTCTATCGGTGTTATCACCACTGTCGTGACGCTTCCAAAAGCAAAGACAGACACCGCGACAAAACCAGTCGTTGTAACACAAGCGGAGCAACCACAAATTGACAGTACTGCTGAAGAAATGCTGCATTTTTGGTACAGCAAAGCTGATGCTGACACCCAAGCCCGCTTTAAAGATTTCATCAATAAGAAGTAAAGTTAGCACTCAGTAAAATGCCATCAACTGTCTGTTTAATTTAAATTTTATCAAGATAGTAGAAAAATAACTGGCTTCCTGTTAGCTTGAATTATTCAATAATGAATAGTTAAGGGAAGCCATGTTTAGCCTAAAAATTGATGATGAATTAGAATTAGCACTCGTACAAGAATCCTTCGCTTCACACTATTCTGATATTGCTTGCAGCCAGAAAGAGTATTTATCTCAGTGGCTCGCTTGGCCTCCTCACTGCCAGAGTGAACAAGACTTTCGTATTTTCATTCAACGCTCTCTCCACGATTACGCTGAAGGAAAGTCCATGACTTGCGCGGTTTGGTATCAGGATCGGTTAGTCGGAAACACCAGCTTTAATAGTATTGACCATGACTTACAAAAAGTGACCATTGGTTACTGGTTGTCTCAAGATGAGCAAGGCAAGGGAATCATGAGTCGAGTGGTCAAAAAGCTAGTTAGTATCGCTTTCGATGAACTTGATATGCAAAAAATCGAGATTTCCGCTGCCGAAGGAAACAAACCGAGCCGAGCTCTGTGCGAACGTCTTGACTTTAAGTTAGAAGGAATCATCAGTCGCAATGAAAACCTCAATGGTCGCATTGTTGATCACGCCATCTATGGGCTCTGCCGCGACCAACAACCTTCGGCTAACTACTAACTACTAACCACTGAATCGCAATATTCCAGACAATAAAAGCAGAAGCCTCAAGCTTTAGGGTTCTGCTTCTTACTACTCTAAAAACTGATCAAGTTATCATCTCGCCTACACCACAGCGTTGACTAACTATCTTTCTTAAAAAAATAGCTTGCAATTAAGCGTTACAAGTATAGTGTTATACCTATATATAACACCAACCAAGTTAATCACGCGATTACGCAGAGGTAAGAAATGACGGACTGGCATGATAATCAGCCAATCTTTCGTCAGTTAAGTGAAAGGATTACTGAACAAATTCTGCAAGGTATTTGGTTAGAGGAACAACCGCTTCCATCAGTAAGAACCGTAGCGGCCGATCTGAAAATTAATCACTTAACCGTAATGAAAGGCTATCAACTCCTTGTCGATGAAGGGTTGGTCGAAAAAAGACGTGGGCAAGGGATGTTTGTCGCTTTGGGGGCATTAAAGACTTTAAAAGAGAGACAAAAATCAGATTTTTTTGAACAACAGATCCCGACGATTGCGGCAACGTTAAAACAAATTGATATGCCCTTAGATGAATTCGTACAACAGCTAAAACAGCACATGACAGGTGAAAAATGAATCCTTTAGTAAGTGTACAGCACGTTTCTAAAAGCTATGTTTCTAATAGCTATATTTCCAAGAACCCTGTATCTAAAAGCAATGCTTCTAAGAGCAGCAACAATGCACTGCACGATGTAAGCTTTGAACTGCATGCAGGACAAGTATTAGGCCTACTCGGTCACAATGGCGCAGGAAAATCGACATTAATTAATGCACTGCTTGGCGCTCACCGTTACCAAGGTGAGATCTCTGTTAATGGTTGCCATCCCATTGATCAACACGCAAAGCTTATGGAGCACCTTGCCTATATTTCTGATGTGAATGTACTGCCAGACTGGATGAGTGTGGCACAGCTACTGAAATATACATCAGGCGTGCATCCAAGCTTTGATATTAAAAAAGCCAAAGCAACATTAGCCAAAACAGAGATCAAACCCTCTAGCAAAATCAAAAGCCTATCAAAAGGGATGAAAGTTCAACTGCATCTCGCTGTTGTGATTGCAACCGACACCAAAGTGCTCATTCTCGATGAACCGACTCTTGGCCTTGACCTTCTCTACCGCGATACTTTTTACCGTCATTTGCTTGAATGGTTTCACGATGGAGAACGCACACTGATCATCGCGAGTCATGAAGTTTCTGAAATAGAACATCTGCTTACCGATGTTTTGATCCTAAAAAATGGGAAAGCCGTGCTGCAAGATAGTATGGAAAATGTCGGTGAGAACTACTTCATTCTCGACGCAAGCAACATCCACAATGATGATATTCGCAAACTGAAACCACTTTCGAGCCAAGCCGGATTAGGTTCAATGAAATGGCTACTGAAAGCAGAATACAAAACCCAAGTGGCTAATTTAGGCGATATTCATACTGCCAATTTAGCGGATTTATTTATTGCTCTGCAAAGGGAGGAAGCGTAATGCATTCAAGTTTTTATATGATCGAAAAAGAGCTGATTGAGCATAAGATGATCACGCGCGTTCCTCTGTTTATTTTGGCATGTGGTTTTCTGATTTTTATCAGCTTATTAATGAACACTAACATCCAAGGCAACTTATTCTACGAAATGCAAGTTAGTGGCGACATCAGTGACATTCACCAAGGTTTTGCTTCAAATATAAACCTCTTCATCGCTTCTGCTGCTGGGCTAGTCTCTCTTGTATTGTCGTCTTTGTACCTACCTAAAACGCTGAGAAAAGAGCGCCAAGAAGGTAGCTCCATGTTCTGGCGTAGCATGCCCGTTTCGCACTTAACCACCCATATCGTTAAGCTCGTATTTGGACTATTGGTCATCCCCGTTATCTGTTCAACACTCGTGCTTGCGGCAGATCTATCACTGTGGGTTATCAACCAAGTCAGTAATCAACAACTCTCGCTTCTTATAAACCAAGAATCCGTATTTTATGTGTTGTTTAATTGGTTAGGTTTCTTAGCCAGAATGGTCGTTGTTGCATTAGCGCTTCTACCTTTAGCTTGCATAACCCTAATGATTTCACAAGTTGTCGGCTCCCCTGTCCTAGTCATGGTCGTAGGTGGTTATGCCCTCAAATGGCTATCGGTTTATCTGTTTGGTTTTCATGGAATCAGTGAGTTTTTCAATGCTGTTCTGTCTATTCCTTTGAAAGCGCTCTCGCCAAATCCTTTTAGCGGTTTCACGGAGGCAGGAATCGTTAACTTAGTGGTTTACTACGCACTCGGTGCTGGAGGATTAGCGGTCAGTTTAATGCTGAGTAAAACTAATGAGCCATCTCTTAAAGGCTTATTCTCAGGTCACTAATCGCCAGCAATCATTAAGATATAAGTAAAAAATCAGCCAGTGTTCATCGCATTGGCTGATTTTTCATTTCAGGAGGCTGATTAACCAAACTGTCTCCGATTCAAAGCTAATTAAGTTCAGCATCATCCGTATAATTTAAATATTGCAGGCATAGGTCATGAAAAGCTTGAGCCTGAGGGGAGATGGTTCGATCCGCTAACCGAAATATTCCAATTTGACGTTTCAGTGGCGGATCGATTAATGGGATCCACACTAACCTTGTTTCATTGGTAGGGAATGCCAATTTAGGTAAGGTCGTTACTCCAATTCCAAGCTCTAATACAGAGAACAGAGAGGTAATATTTTCTACGGAATAGAGTGCTTGCTCACTTAACGCCCGAGCTGGTGTAGGGTCAAGAAGCGTGCACGTACCATTGCGGATGAACGGCTGTTTCAACAATGTATGCCATTCAATTCCATCACTTTGAGCAGCGATAGGGTTATCTCTCAAACACACCACCCCAATGGGATCGGATATCAAAGGTGTGAAATCAATCGCACCATCATCTAAATGAGAGCTATTGCCGAGTGCGACATCAACCTCTCCTGACAATAACCTTGCTTCTACTCCAGCCGCATTATCGTCGACAAGGCTCACCTCCACATTAGGATACTTTTCACAAAAAGCCCCAAGCACACTCGGAATCAGTTTCGCTGCGACCGAAGGCACGCTGGCGATCCTAACCCGCCCTTGTTGCCCTGCTGCGGCGGCACGTAAATCATTATCTAACGCGCTATACACATTCAAAAATTGGGTGATTTTGGGTACGCATATTTCTCCAAAAGGCGTCAACGTTGATTTATTGCCCGATTCAAAAAGTGATTGCCCCAAAATTTTCTCAAGCTCTTTGATTGAGGTCGAAAGTGCTGCTTGAGATCGATTTGCACGTTTAGAAGCGGCGCGGAACCCTCCTTCTTCGACAACTAAAGCAAAATGTTTTAATTGTTGTAGCTTAATACTCATCTGCCCATCTCCCTACAGCCCTTTATATTCCTCACTCCAAGCAAAGTGATAAGTTTTATTTATCAAATGCACAAAATTTACCGTTAGATTTATCAAGTGTCAACGGGCAATATTTAACCACATTGAAACATAGTTGTTACAAGGTTGGATAAAACCGTGAGCACTCAAAATAAAAAGCACCCAGTTAAGACCTCTCTTTTTGCATCAAAAGCACCACTAGAATGGGCTGTGGTTAATAACGGTACACTTTATACCGCACAAATTCCTATCGACGATACAGGAGCGGTAGTTGAGGGTGGTATTGAAGCTCAAACCCGTCAAACCTTTAACAACCTTATTCACACAATGAAATGCGCTGGCGAATCCTTAGATTCCGTTCTGCAAGTGCTGATTTACGTTACTGATCGTGAATACCTTCAAACCGTTAATCGTATTTATGCTGAGCATTTTAATGCCCCCTATCCAAACCGCGCTGCGATTGTCGTTGCAGGGTTAGCTCGTGAAGAAATGCTGGTTGAATTTGTCGTTTATGCCGCCGCTTCCCAACCAAAATAACCACCAAATTTATTGTTCGGCTGTCGGACTCAAACACAGCCTCACCGTTACAAGGACAGAATGATGACTCAAATACAGAACCTGCCAACTGAGAACGCTTTATACATCGCTGGAGAATGGCAATCAGGAATAAGTACCGTTGCCAATATCAACCCGTCTGATATTTCAGAAAACTTAGGCAATTTTGCTCAAGCAAGTGAAGAGCAAGTTCAACACGCGATTTCAGCCGCAAAACAAGCACAGCCTGAATGGGAAAAAACACCGATTGAACGTAAGCAAGCGGTACTACAAGCGATTGGCGATGAACTGATTGCCCGTTGTGATGAGCTTGGCACCCTACTTTCTCGTGAAGAAGGAAAACCGTTTGCTGAGGGTCGTGGAGAGATTTACCGTGCAGGCCAATTCTTCCAATACTTTGCTGCGGAAGTGCTTCGTCAAATCGGAGACAGTGCTGATTCAGTAAGACCAGGGGTTTCAGTTGAAGTCACTCGCGAAGCCGTTGGCGTCATTGCCATCATCTCTCCTTGGAACTTCCCGACTGCGACTGCCGCTTGGAAGATCGCCCCTGCTCTCGCCTTTGGTAACAGCGTTATTTGGAAACCCGCCAACTTAACTCCTGCCAGTGCAGTCGCATTGACTGAAATTATCCATCGTCAAGGGATCCCAGCAGGTACGTTCAACCTTGTGCTTGGTAGTGGTTCTAAGGTTGGAGATGCTCTCATCAACTCAACCGAAATTAATGGTGTCAGCTTCACGGGCTCTGTTGACACAGGCCGTAAAGTCGCCGCCGCAACTGCACCCAACTTTGTCCGTTGTCAGCTAGAAATGGGCAGTAAGAACGCGCTGGTTATTGCCGATGATGCCGATATTCAAACCGCTGTCGACGCAACAATTGCAGGCTCATTTTCAGGTGCAGGACAAAAATGTACGGCTTCTTCTCGCCTAGTGGTAATGGATGCTATTCACGATCAATACGTTGAAGCTCTCATCAAACGCATGAGCGAATTAAAAGTGGGTCACGCATTAGAAGATGGCGTCTTCATGGGGCCAGTTGTTGACGGTAATCAGTTAGAAGCAAACTTCGGTTGGATCGAAAAAGCACGTCAAAACGGCGGAGAACTCGCATTTGGTGGCGAACGTTTACATCTAGAGCATGAGGGACACTACATGTCTCCAACGCTGTTCCTGAATACCAAAAATAGCTGGGAAGTGAACCAAGAAGAGGTCTTCGCTCCAATGGCAAGTGTCATCCGCGTATCAGATCTCGACGAAGCTATTGCCACCACCAACGATACTCGATTCGGCTTAACTGGCGGCATTATCACTCAAAGCTTACGCAGTAGCGCTATGTTCAAACAACAAGCTCAAACCGGCTGTGTCATGGTTAACCTACCGACAGCAGGAACGGATTATCACGTCCCATTTGGCGGACGTAAAGAATCAAGCTTTGGACCTCGCGAACAAGGCCAATACGCAAAAGAGTTCTACACCGTGGTGAAAACCGCCTATCAACGCCCTTACTAATTACGGCTCGGTGAAATTCTAGCTCGGCGGAACTATAGCTCGGTGGTATCTCGGTATACCACCATCACCCAACGCAATTAAGACTGTTTATTGAGGAGTGGTTATGTACCAGCAACGGATTGTTATAGACGGATTACAGTACTGCAATTGGAATCGCGAGTACTTCCAAACCCTAAAAGCCAGTGGCATTACTGCGGTTCATGCCACCATGGTGTATCACGAAAATACCCGTGAAACACTCACCCGCTTCGCTGAGTGGAACTTAATGTTCGAGCAAAATTCCGATCTCATCCTGCCTATCCATTCAATGGCTGATGTAGAAACAGCAAAACAGCAAGGTAAAGTTGGCGTTTTTCTTGGTGCGCAAAACTGCTCTCCTATTGAAGACGAAATTGGCCTCATCGAAGTGATGCGTAAGCAAGGGTTGTTAATCATGCAGCTCACTTACAACAACCAAAGTTTATTAGCGACGGGTTGCTACGAACAGAATGACACTGGCATTACTCGCTTTGGGAAACAGGCTATACAAGAGATGAACCGAGTTGGGATGATTGTTGATATGTCTCACAGTGCTCAACGTTCAACTCTTGAGGCGATTGATCTCTCATCTCGCCCAATTTGTATCAGCCACGCCAACCCTACTTTTGCTCATGAAGCACTGCGTAACAAATCAAACGACGTAATTAAAGCACTGACAGCACGTGGCGGCCTTATTGGCTTCAGTTTATACCCATTCCATTTACCAAATGGCAGCCAGTGTACTTTAGAAGATTTTTGCCAAATGGTCGCGACAACCGCCGACATGGTTGGTGTTGAACATTTGGGTATCGGTAGCGACTTATGCCTGAACCAACCACAAGCAGTACTTGAGTGGATGCGCAATGGGCGTTGGTCGAAAACAATGGATTATGGAGAAGGTTCAGCAAGTAATTCAGGCTGGCCAGACTCACTACCTTGGTTCTGCGGTAGCGCAGGAATGGAGAATATTTATAACGGATTAATACGTCACGGATTCAGTGAAACCGAGGCGGGACAAGTACTGGGTGAGAATTGGTTTAACTTCCTCAAGCATGGGCTAGAGCCTATGTCACAAGGGAAATAGCCTATTTCGTCATAGCCGTAACCCAAACATGGAACAGCCTGTCTCACACAAAAATAATAGGACAGGTGTTAAGTAAACACACATCTTGTCGCCCTCAACTATAGGGTGGTGACAAAGAAACCTCTGGAGTCAGAGTATGTCTGATTTAACCAATAGCGTGAAAACTTCGAACTTAGAAGCGGCGACTCTTAATGCTTCGCTATCTGCAGGGAAAAAGAGCCAGTCAAATGCATCAGCTACATCAAGTATGGGTAATGAATCCACATCAGATAAGTTAGGCCTGAATAACCCAGCCTTTTGGTACAGCGGCGGTTTCATTGCCCTATTCGTTGCCATCGCTTTATTTGATGGGGAGTTACTATCAAGTCTGGTGAATTCCGGCTTTGCGTGGTCAGTGAAAGTCTTTGGCCCATATTGGCAAATATTGCTACTTCTAACCTTTTTAATTGGCATTGGCTTGGCAGCAGGACGAACGGGCAAGGTTGTTCTGGGCGGTATCGCGAAACCAGAAATGGACGCATTCCGCTGGATGGCAATCATCTTCTGTACCCTGCTTGCTGGCGGTGGCGTATTTTGGGCAGCCGCAGAGCCTATTGCGCATTACGTCAGTCCTCCTCCACTTTATGGCGCGCAAGAAGATGCACAACAAGGTGCCGTTAACGCGCTGTCGCAATCCTTCATGCACTGGGGATTTCTCGCTTGGGCAATTGTAGGCAGCTTAACGTCGATTGTGGTCATGCACCTACATTATGACAAAGGCTTACCGCTGAAACCTCGCATTTTACTTTATCCCGTTCTCGGTGAGCGAGCTCTAAAAGGTCAAACAGGCGCATTGATCGATGCATGTTGTATCGTCGCGGTAGCCGCAGGAACCATTGGTCCAATTGGGTTCTTAGGTTTGCAAGTGAGCTACGCATTAAACGCACTGTTTGATATTCCTGACGGATTCACAACTCAGCTGATCATCATTCTTTTCGCCATCGTTTTATACACTTTATCAGCACTGAGTGGTTTGAACCGAGGCATGCAAATGCTAAGTCGCTACAACGTGATCCTTGCGATGGCTCTGATGATCTACATTCTGATTTTTGGCCCGACGAACTTTATCTTTAACGGCTATATCCAGGGCGTTGGCAGTATGGTGGATAATTTCATTCCGATGGCGACTTACCGTGGAAACGAAGGTTGGTTGAGCTGGTGGACAGTCTTCTTCTGGGGTTGGTTCCTAGGTTATGGCCCGATGATGGCGATCTTCATTGCCCGTATTTCCCGTGGTCGCAGTATTCGCCAGTTGGTGACGACCATTAGCATCATTGCTCCACTTGTGACCTGCTTCTGGTTCACGATTGTGGGTGGCTCTGGCTTAGCATTTGAAATTGCTGAACCGGGGAGTGTGAGTAAAGCATTTGAAGGGTTTAACTTACCGGGCGCACTACTGGCGGTGACTCAGCAGCTCCCATTCCCAATGCTTATTTCCATTCTGTTTTTGATTTTGACCACCATTTTCATTGTGACAACAGGTGACTCAATGACCTACACCATCAGTGTTGTGATCAGTGGTGAAACAGAGCCCAACGCAATCATCCGAACCTTTTGGGGCGTAATGATGGGGGTAACTGCACTGATATTGATCTCCTTAGGATCTGGCGGAATATCGGCACTGCAATCCTTCATTGTTATCACCGCGGTACCAGTCTCATTGATCTTATTGCCCTCACTTTGGAATGCGCCGCAAATCGCTATCAAAATGGCAAAAGAGCAAGGCTTATAACTAAGAAGAAGCGAAGGTTGGGATGAAATACCGAAGGCGGGTTCACTCGCCTTCGCACTCAACTTCACAGCAATAGAAAACACGCTGAATAGTGAACAAATTAGTACCTCTAATCTTGTGACTAACACTCGTATAAATTGACATCTAATAACTAAAAAGTGGTGAGCAACATGGATGCACATCGTTCTACCTACACTGAAGCACAACTGCGAAATGCAGACATCGTTATGGCACCTGAAAGGCTAGGCGCTATGCACCAAACTCGAATCAGTTTTGTCAGAACTATGATTCGTAAAATGGCGAAACAGCAATGGCAAGTCACCAAACACCAATGGCAACTCTGCCCGCGAGGTTTTGGTCATGTAGTATACAAACTGGAGACCCCAAACCATGTCTATCACTTGGTTGTTTTCTGCGATGAAATTGCCGATGAAGAACGTAATGACCGAGTCATAGCAGAGAAATGGGATGTGACTTTTGCACTAGTCTATGGCGAAGTGGATGTCACTTTATTAGAGCAACTAAGAGCCAATGTTCCACTGCAAGAGGCGGGACGAAATCCTAATAATGTCCTTGTGTTAGCACGAGCAAACAAAAGTGTTCGAGTATTTGAACACATTGTCAGCCACCTAGCGAAAGGTGAACAGCCCACCTCACAAGAGTTGGCTGAAGTCGGTTACATTTTACGCACCACTGCAGTTTACGGTAATGGTAAGTTTGGTATTGCTGATTTCAAGATCTTAGAAAATAACCCTGATTTTAATCAATCGTTCAGCGCCCAAATGTGTGCGGTCTATATTCTGCGTGAATTCAGTCTAGATTGGGTTCATTACCTTGCGAAACAGCAAGGCGGCGAGCAAGCCGTTAACTTACATAGAGGCTTGCAGCGCTATCTTGGGGTCGGAAATGCCACGGGCTTAGGCATGGCTCCCTACTTGATTAACCACCCAAGCATTGTCGATCAGTGGATGACTACGCGAGAAACAGCACTCGCGTCGGTACTTGAAAGCAAAACGGATTCTAACAAATCGAGTGAGCTTCAAGCATTGATCCAAAAAGGGATCCTTCACCTTAAACAGGTCATCACCATCAACGAAACGCAGCAGAAATTAAATGCAACCGCCGTTGATGATTTAACGCATTTCAATGCTTCAGTCGACGCTTTAATTGCTCAATACCAAACGTGGAGCGAACTCGTTAACCACTCACAACAAATGAGCTTAGAAGCTCAAGAAGTACTCATTTCATGCTTGATGGAGATCTACCCTGATCTCGTCGATGACTATCAAGATCTAATGAACTGCAATGAAACCTTATCTTTGCCGAATGGAAAGAAAATACAGGATCTGTTGGCGGTATTAGAAAAGAACTATCGCTGGGCAATTACCACTGACTTTACCCAGCCAGAAAATAACTATTGGTTTTGGTATCGCTCTCAAGATAAAGAAGAGCCGAGGCTTGGAATTCGTGGACAAGAACCAGGTGAGGAGCGAGAACTACCATTAGATATTGGTCGTCAGGCTTACCGTCTTTATCATGCATTACTGCAACACGCACCTGAATTGTCTTTAGCAGAGTTTCTTGTTCGACAACCTCAATTTCGAGCGATCTCACGCAGGGTGTGGACTATGGGCCATAAAGCGATGGGTGATATTCAGATGAACGTCCTGCATCAGTCGTCCCTACCAATGCATTTGCTACGCTGTAAATTAGCGGTCTTCGGAGCGACGAAGTTTGATCCAAGATCAGACCGATGGGTACGAGTCACCTTTTTCCAAGGTGCGCCATTACTGGATGAAATTCACGATCAAACTCAACAAGACAACTGGATATTTCCGCTACTCCCAAGTGAGCCTCTCGTGAATGAGTCTCTAATAGAGGAAAAGATAGCGACTGACGATTTATCCAGCCCTAGCGCACAGTCTGCTGATCAACAGCATGGAGGAAAAAGCTTATGATCGTCTCTCACAATGAACTCGTCGCGGCGGTCAATAAAGCATTCCTAGGTATGCGTCGCACATGCGGCGAAGCGGACGTTATCGCCAACATGGTTGCTGATTTACAAATGGTCGGGTTACACGGCGTTCGCCATTTCAACAACGCTAGCGATTACATGAAGATGGAGAAAGACTGTCCGGTGGATATTCAAACCATCCCGGAAAGTATCATTAAGGTTGATCTGCATAACTGTAGCCTAGCTTGCCACTTACCCGTGATTATTGATTACGCGATTGAGCAAATGGTTGGCTCTAAAAAGATGACCATAGAGCTAACAAACTGCCATAACCGCTGGTTAGCTTATAGTGAATTAGTCAAACTGGCCGCAAAAGGCATTGCTTGTACTGCAAAATGGAACAATGGCACTAGCCCGAAACACACTCTGTATATTCTTAATCGAGGTTGTGTAACGCCCGAGTTATTTTTGTCCGACGTTATTGAAGGTTCTGAAGAGCAGTTCCACGATATGACGATCGAGCTTTCCATTCAGGATTTCGATGTGGCTTATCTTTCAAAGGATTACAGTATCCACATTGACTCCAATGAACTGGCTCAAACTCAAGAGAATGCATGGCAAACGGGTATTTTCGTTGATGACAGCGAGTGGAACACCTTAAAACAGACGGCCACAGCCATTCTTGTCGAAAATAGTGACCAATCAGTAAAAGGAGCCGGGGAAGTTATCTGAAGCAGAGTAATCTAAAACGGATCTATCGGGTCGATAAGCCAGTTTGCACTATGCAGGCTGGCTTTTTTAGTCAATGTTAACTCAATCATAATCTACAAAATCACACCTAAATGGGAAAAAGCTTAAAAAACGATCTATTTTCCCTACCGCATATTTCTCTGTATTCTAATTAACTGGCTCATATTGACTTACTCATTTCACGTTTTAGATCTAGTGAGCAGTAATCAGTAGGTAGACGGCAGGTTTTGGCTAGTTCTTCCATCATGACTCCATCAATATAATTATCAATTGCTACATACCACATTACATCAATCCATATGTTGCGATTTTCCCTTTATAAAAGGAATGAACATGCTAACAGGTTACTGGTCAATCGATGCTTTTATCGTTGCAAACATCGTTCTTTGTTTGGTGGTTGTCGTTGTATTTTTTTATTATCAAGCGACTGGACGTGGAACCCTTTGTGACCAACCTAACAGTAAACACAAAAGGAGTCAGTCATGAACACCAAAACGCTAGGCTATTCCACGATGATAATATCTGCAGCTTTAATGGGCTGTGTGGGATTGTTTGCTCGAAACATTAACACCAGCGGTGATGTCATCGCGTTTACTCGTATGACAGTCGGTGCAATTTGTATTTTCGGCTTAATGATGTATCAGGGTAAAACTGCCCTCATGAAAGCCACAAAAATCACGCCAACTGTCATTGCCAGCGGTGCTTGCTTAGGCTTATGTCTTGCCGCTTACGTCTCGTCAACTCAGTATACGACCTTGGCAAATGCAGTATTTCTTATTTATACCGGCCCCGTATTTTCAACCATCTTAGCCGCGATTTTTTTAAAAGAAAAAATATCTAAACTCACCGCAGCCTTATTAACCGCAGTATTCATAGGCTGCTTATTCATCATAGGCATTATTAATTACACGCCTGCTGATGGGCTTACTATGTCGTTGTCATTCTCTAAAGAGAACTTTATCGGAGACATGCTTGGTTTAGCTTCAGGTGTTGGTTATGGTCTTTACCTGTTCTTCAGCCGCTACCGTACCGATGTTGGCTCAGATTCACGCTCGTTCTTTAACTTCCTGTTCGGTGCCGTAGCCATTGGGGCCTGTTTTGTCGTCAAACCACCATCGCTTGCAGATATGGATACCAGTTCATGGATTTGGTTAATCTCTATGGGATTCTTCATCGGATTCGGCGCTCTAAGCTTGCTTACTATTGCAGCTAAACATTTAAAAGCCGCTGAGTTAGCGTGTGTGTCATACCTTGAAACGGTTGTAGGCGCAGGGATTGGGATTGCCATGTTTGGTGAATCGCTCACTATGTTACAAACCCTTGGTGGCATCTTGGTCATTGGTGGTGGTATGGGTGAGATTGTCATCAGTATGACCAAAAAGCACGCTGCAATTAAAAAAGAACAACCCGCGCAATAACCGGAGGCTATTATGAACACTTCATGGAACTGGATTCTCCTCTTGGTGACAGTGTTCATCATGATAGGGCTCGCGCTGTACAGCAACAAAATCATGAAAGCTCATGACGGTGAAGGCGGTTTTTTATTAGCCGCCAATTGCCTTGGCCCTTTTATTGGAGCCGCCACAATTGTCGCAACAGGATTTTCTGGTTGGGGATTTATGGGCTCCCCAGGTGTTGCCTACAAATACGGTTCAATCGAACTTCTTGGAAACTTCTTCTTTGCTCCGGGGATAATATTTGCGGTTTTGTTTTGTGCTCGATTTCTACATCAAAAAGCACAAGCAATTGGAAGCTTTACCATCCCAGAATATATAGCTCGTAGCCATGAAGGCCCTGAGATAATCAAACGTTGGACTCAAGCTTTTGCTGCAATCATCACTATCATTTTATTACTCGTATTTTTGGTCGGACAAATAAAGGCCCTCGGATTATTGGCAGGTCAGTGGCTAGGCATTGATAATAATACTGCGGCACTATTAATGATCGGCATTATCATTATTTATACCTCTATAGGAGGGTTAGCCGCGGTTGCTTTTACCGATGCGTTTATGGTGATGGGGATGTGTGTTTCCGCTCTGATTATTGTCGTCACTATTTTTTCAGATATGTCACCTAGTGAACTCATTTCTAATTTGAATGCTATTGATCCACAACTGCTATCTCCTGAGGATTCTGGCCCGTACGGTTCAACGATGTTGCATGTATTCCTTGTGCTTCCGTATGCGTTTATCTACACCACAACATTACCTTATATGTCGGTAAGATTTATGGCATTAGCGAAAACCACTAAGCTACATCATGTCGCAATTTATATGCTGCCCATTTCTTGTTTACTGAGTTTAGTTCCTTTGGCAGGCTTATATACCCGCATCAAAATACCAAATCTTGCCACCCCCGATGAAGCGATGCCCACTTTCCTTACCCATTTCATGACACCATCTATTTCAGCTGTGGTAACGCTGTTTATTTTGTTCGCGATGAAATCGACAGCCAATTCTGTTTTGCACGCCATTGCAGGTGCGGTATCACACGATTTACGTCAATCGATATGGCCTAGTTGTAAACTATCTGAATCTTCTCTGTTGGTATTAAATCGTGGGGCGGTATGGTTGTTAGGAATAACCGGATTCATTGTGATGCTATTTGCTCCCCCTTTCATGTTATCAATGCTAGCGATTCTTGGCTCAGGAACCTTAATGGCGGCACTAGTGGCTCCAACATTACTTGCTCACTTTATCCCCGCAAATATCTACGCTGCACTCTCTTCTATGATCATTGGTTTTGGCTCAGGTTGCCTTCTGTTTCTAAAATTTGACTTAGGTTGGGTCGAAGCCCCTATCTACTCATCGCTACTTGCCTGTGGTACGTATTGGGTTGTGGCCAAATTTTTCGATATGAAATCAACATCTATGGAAATATCACATCACTAAATATTATTTCCATAAATTATGCTCGCCATCAATTATTCTCTTCATACGTTATTTTTTCTCTATACATTAATTTCTCCATATATGAGAAAAAAGGACTGCTCGTAGCAGTCCTTTTCTTAATATATTAAAACAGTTCATCATCTCGTTAATTGACTTTGAATTTGCCCCTCAAGTGCACGGCTGCTAGATATATCCTTTCTCATATCTATGTGGTTAAGACGATATTCTCGTGGCGTTTTTCTTAATAATTGTTTGAATTTAGCATTAAAATTAGATAAGGAAGAAAATCCAACTTCAGACCCAATATGAGCAATCGTCCAATCGGTTAATACCAAGTATCTAGCCGCCTGTTTTACACGCTGTTCAATCACATACTGACGGAATGTAACGCCAAGGTTCGCATGGAAAAATCGAGAAAACGTACTATCAGCCATATATAGCTGCTCAGCAACTTTGGTCACCGATAACGATTCAGAAAGGTGTTCAGAAATGTACTCTAACACGACGTGCACACGATCTTCAGTGCGTTTAATGTTATTGACTTCAAACCGATAGTCAGCAAGGTAACGAGTCGGCTTTAACTTAGATAGTTCTTCAAGTAACCCAAGTAAATTTAAAACCTGACCAAACTCCAGCGTGTTCTCCATTTTATCCAAAATTTGAGTTATCTCATGGATTTCCTCGCCTTCAAACAAGGTTCCATAACTCGATTTTTCAAGCATCTGCTTGATCATATCAAATTGAATACTATCAACAAATGTCTGGCCTAGGGCAGTTAATCGAAAATGTAAAACGTCACAATCAGTCGGGTCTTTGTGCTTTTCTAACGAGAGTCGAAACGGATTAAAAGGTGCGAGTAACACTAACTGACCGACATGCAATTGGTAGTGAGTATTCGCCAAATGTAAGGTGCACCCGGATGTTTTCGGGCGTATCAATATATAATCGACACCAAAAATAAGATGCTCAGTTTCTTTCAACTTCTGTAGATCAAACATCAAAAATTTAGGCGTATTAGCAATAACACGTTGACACATAATCTACCTCCAATGTCTGGCTTAACTATATACATCAGCTACAAAACACCAACATCATGACTCTATAAATGTGATGTCACACACTTGCACCAAAGCCAATCGTGATGTTCATCATGCATGGGGCTAACATTTAAAGTTCTCCAGCATAAAACCGCCACTCCTCAGCATTAAATGACTATTATCAGCCATCATTTAGCGCGATATTAATGTCATTGAAAAGCAGTAATTAACTTTGCTAATCATAATAAACCACACATATTAATTTGAATATTTACACTACCAGAAATTATTAATAGCTTTATATTAAACATAAAGTAAACACTAATAATAAAGGGACTTACTACTAAGTACTTTATATTCTATTGGAGATTTATAATGAGTGTTTCTAATGACCTATATCCAAATGCATCTTTACCACTAGAAAGAAAAGATTCTGGTGCTCCGATTGTTAGACCCGGACTGCACGTTGAATCCTATAATGATTTTGACCCACTTCGCCACGTTATTGTCGGCATTGCTGATAACCAACATATTCCAGAAGCTTGCCCTGCTAGTAATGAAAAAATACCCGCAGACTCACCTATGCGTGGCAGTAAAGCAGGTCGACGGACTCAAGAATCTATCGATCGTGCCAATGAGTGCTTAAATGGGTTTGCTAAGATCTTAGAAGACCGCAATATCATTGTCGATCGCCCAGGAGCAGTAGATTGGAATGAGCGCATCACTACTCCTGATTTTAGTATCAGCTCTGGTTTCGGTGTAATGCCACCGCGTGATTGCTTACTGACCATGGGTAAAAGCATGCTGATGGCACCAATGAGCTTCCGTAGCCGCTACTTCGAATATTTGGCTTATGTCGATTTAATGCGTGAATATTTCGAATCAGACACAAGTTGTATGATTGAGCAAGCACCACGCCCACGCTTGTCTGATGATAGCTTCCGCATGGATTATGTTGCCGCTTACGAATACATGTCTGATGCTGAAACAATGGAGCGTTCGCTGCGTAAAGAGTACAGCACAAAAGAGACCGACATTCTATTCGATGCTGCCGATGTCATGCGTTTAGGGAAAGATATTTTTGTCCAACATGGTTTAACCACAAACCTTGCTGGCATCCGCTGGATCAAGCGTAAATATGAGCCTCAAGGATACCGAGTCCACACTCTAAGCTTTGAAGATAATCACCCGATTCATATTGATGCAACTTTCTGTCCATTGCGTCCGGGGTTAATGCTACTCAACCCGAATCGTCCGTTGTTTGCTGGGCAACGCGAGATCTTTGAGAAGAATGATTGGGAAATCGTTGAAGCGGTTAAACCTGCTTGGGATAACCCACCACCACTTTGCTACTCAAGTACTTGGTTATCAATGAACACCTTGATTCTAGATCATAAAACGGTGTGTGTTGAAGCGTCTGAAACAGGCCAAATGGAGCAATTCGACCAACTTGGGTTTGAGGTGGTTCCTGTTGATTTACGTGATGCCTATGCATTTGGTGGGGGCTTACACTGTGCGACTGCCGATGTATGGCGCGAAGGTACATGTGAAGATTATTTCCCTAACCAATTCGCAGGTGCTCACAACATCGAGCATTGGGAATATTAAACTGCATGGCTGATTTCAGTTAAATCGAAATCCGCCGCCGCTTTTTATGATAAAAAAACCGCATCAATTTCGATGCGGTTTTTTTTGTAACGATGAATTCAATATTCAGATTTAAATCTTAAATTTATTGAGCTCATCATGAAGATCCGTTGCCTTCTCGGTTAACTCACCACTAATTGATACTGATGAGGACATGCTATCCATCACATCGACCGCAGTATCGTTAATAACGACAACATTACGGTTAATCTCTTCTGCTACTAAGCTTTGCTCTTCCGCTGCTGAAGCAATTTGATTATTCATATCATTAATCACATCAATCGCTTGGTTAATTTCAGCCAAAGCTTGTTGTGCCGCTTGTGTCTCTTCTTTTGTATCGACCGCTTGTTGTTGGCTTTGCTGCATCAGCACTACGATTGACTGTGTTTCTTGCTCTAACCTCGCCAACATCGAACGAATTTCTTCTGTCGAAGACTGCGTGCGAGTCGCAAGATTACGCACTTCATCTGCCACAACCGCAAATCCACGTCCCGCTTCACCTGCTCGTGCCGCTTCAATTGCTGCATTCAAGGCTAATAAGTTAGTCTGCTCTGCAATGCCACCAATTTCAGTCAAAATACCTTGAATAGCCGCGCTTGATTCCGCCAAGCTTTGCGTTTGGTGCTGTGCATTATTAACCTGAAGCGCTAAGTCGTCTACCGCTGATGCTGCGTTGTCCATTCGACCCATGCCATTCAAACTGTTACTTTGAACCTGACTTGCTGCTGCCGCTGCTTGAACAGCAGAACTTGCGACTTCTTGTGCTGTTGCACTCATTTCATTAATAGCCGTCGCTAAAGAGTTCACTTCATTAACTTGGATATTCAGTTGATCTTTTGAAGTAGCTGCGCGTTCTTGACCTGCAGTTGCACTTCTGTCCACTTGCTCCGCGGTATCCATCACGGTTCTTAACATACCTTGCATTCGTTCTAGGAAAGTATTGAACCAGAAAGCCAGTTGCGCGGTTTCATCTTTACCTTTCACTTCAATACGGTAAGTTAAATCGCCATCACCTTGAGCCACATCTTTAAAACGCTCGACAAGATTGATCAAGATTTTACCTAGTGTGTTAGCAATCACACCCATCACGGTAATACCAACAATAGCTGCAATTAAACCCGCAATAACTCCTTGCTCAATCGCACCTGAATTCTGTTCACTGCTCCAATTCTCAAAAGTCGCAACACTTTGCGTCAGTTTGTTGGTCGGCACTGACACCATAACAATCCATGCAGCCCCAGAAGTATCTACTGAAGTAATCGCGTACTCTTGATCGCTAATGGTCAACATGCCAATGTCATTTTGAGTCGCAAGAGACTGGATTTTTGACCAGCGAGAATAGAGTTCGCTTGGCACTTTTTTACCGACGTTCACACTATCTCGGCTATTTGCGAGCATTGCCCCTTTCCAAGATGAGATGATAATGCTGCCTTCGCCATCAAATAGGTTTTCAGCCAGTGCTTCACTTTGACCTTGCAGCTCGATCAGCGAGAGATCAAATCCGAGTGAACCAATGATTTTATTGTCCAATTTTAAAGGTTGGCTAATGGTCGTGATCAACTCTTTTTTGCCACGAACCGGGTACATGTATGGTTCCATCACAAAAGTATTGCCCGTTTCATAAGGCATTAAGTGCCAATCATCGGTACGCTCGCCATTGCTATTCAGCGCGGTGTTGGAGAAGCTTTCCATTGCAACAGCATCAAAACTATTGTTTGAATTGGGAGAAAAGAATGGCGCTAAGTAACCTTTACTATTCATTGCATCGCTTGCGTCTACTTCGGTTTCTAGCGGCCACGTTTTCTCTTCCCACACCATGTAGCCTGCAAAAACTGCTTTATCTTGCGCTTCTAGTGCTGCGGTAAACTGTTTAACGATGGTATCAGCGCCCAATTGAGACTCTGCACTCAATTCAATAATTGAACGAACTTGAGATAGGTTAGCAAGTACAGGGAAAAGTTGGTTGGAAATGATTTTGCCTTGCTCTGATGCCGTTGCCTGCAAATTTGCGATAGTTGCTTCTGTTAGTTGAGTCTTAACCTTTTCAGTTATCTCTTGGTTTACTTTGGTGAATGCATTGGTTGTCATTCCCATCGCAATCAGCAATGTAAATGCCATCGCTAATCCCGCGCTTAGCGCAATACGTGTACGAATACTTTTAAACATGCCGATTGCTTACCCTCTTTTATTGAAACATAACATTGTATTAATGATGTAAAGCCTAAAAATCAGCAGTATATAGAAGATAGATGAACACAATATCTAGAAATATGAATAGAAGATTAACAAGATAGCATTCGTTATGAACAACGGATTCAACTAAGCGAATTCCATCAAAACCCGACACAAAACAGAACCAAATCAAACAATCAAAACAAGACAGTTAACCCTCTGAAACAAAACACTAAAAATTCAATTTACATTTACCCATTGATAGTAATCTTACCTACTAAATGTCATTCATAGCGGTACCATCTCTTCTGTTTTGTCTATCGACCTAACTAAAAAGTATTATGCTATCTGTCAATTACTTGAGTTCTATCAATTTTAAAAACCTGCAAACCACTTCAAAAATAACTGCCGTGTACCTCTTCAGCATTTGAGCTAATTCCTTTATAAATCGCACTTAATTACAGAAACTTAATTCGCATCTATTTAAATGTCGATTATAAGATCTTCATCATTATTTATTTTGAGCTGTGAAATTATAATAATTCAGATTCATGAGCCATAGCATGCTGCTAACTAATACAATTAAAAATAAGAATTATTATGTTTAAAAAACTATCTCTAAAAAACAAGCTAGCCATATCCGCAAGCGCCGCCATCATTTTAGGGGGCGTGTTGGTAGAAGCGTTATCATTTAATGCATCACTAGATCGACTAGATATCGAAGTTGAACAGCGACTAGAAAGTACAACCGCTTCGTACAATCAGTATGTTGCTGACTGGCTGGTGTCAAAAGAGCGAGCACTCAAGTCACTCACTTCAGAAGCAGACAAAGCCGCGATTGTGGTGCATTTAAAGCAAGTTCGAGATTCTGCTAAGTTTGATAATGTTTTCTTAGCTTACCCTGATGGCTCACAAGCAAACGCCAATGCGGTCGTATTACCACCTGGTAATGATGACCCACGTAAATGGGGCTGGTACACCAATGCCGTCGCAAACCCTTCAAAAGTGTTCATGGATAACCCAACGGTTGCCGCTGCGACAGGGGCTAATGTTGTTTCTCTTGGTAAAGCGCTTAATTTACACGGTCAACAAGTAGTACTTGGTGCAGATGTAGAGATCACCGATATCCTAAATAGCATGGAAAAGGTCATTCTTCCGGGTGAAGGCTACATGTTCATTGCCAATGATAAAGGCAATATTTTCACTCATCCCAATACTAAATTGCTAAACAAGCCCGTTTCTGAGCTAGGACTTAATTTCCCAACACTTCAACAAGCCGCAAACAGCAATTCAGATATGCAGGTTGAATTGAATGGCGAGCAGTATGTTATCTACGCAAAAAGTATCGAAGGCACGAGCTTGATGACCGTGAGTGTCATTAATTACAACTCTCTCGTTGCTCCACTATTTGATGCGGTATACGGTCAAATTTTGGTGACGGGTATTGTCGTGATCATCTGTACACTACTATTCAACTTGTTATGTAACATTCTATTCCGCCCACTGAACTATGTATCGGAAGCGCTCGCACAGATCGCAAATGGTAGTGGTGATTTGACTCAGCGCATCCATGTTGAAAACGAAGATGAAGTTGGCGAACTGGCACACAATTTCAATACTTTCGTCGCGAGTTTACAAAACCTGATTGGTCACATTCGTCAGCAATCTCACCAATTAACCGATCAGTCAGACCAAAGTGCTAAGCGTGCGAATAGCTCAGTGAATGAGCTTAACCTCCAGCAACAAGAGATCACTATGGTTGCAACCGCCGTTACCGAAATGGCATCTGCTACTCGTGAAATTGCCTCTCATGCTGAACAAACCGCTCAAGCTGCACAAAACTCATCAACGAGTACTAACGAAGGCCACACATTAGTGCTTCACACTAAAGGCTCAATCAATAACCTCGCTAATGAAGTCAGCGAAGCTAGTTCTGTGATCAGCGAGTTACAGCAACATGCACAAGAGATCAATACGGTTCTTTCAACGATTCAAGGCATTGCAGAGCAAACCAACTTACTTGCACTTAATGCTGCGATTGAAGCCGCTCGCGCTGGCGAACAAGGCCGTGGTTTTGCCGTTGTTGCTGATGAAGTTAGAGTGCTTTCTCAACGAACTCACACTTCAACGGAAGAGATCAAATCAACCATCGACACTCTTCAACACACCACAAATCGCGCAGTTTCGTTAATGGAAAGCAGCTCGACTTTAGCAACAAGCTCGGTTGAAGATGCCGATCGTGCGACCCTTGCTCTAGAGGAGATCAGCTCTGCGGTAACATTAATCAGTGACATGGCAACTCAGATCGCTACGGCGGCAGAAGAGCAGACTCATGTAACGGGAGAAATCACGCAGAATGTGACGTCGATTAAAGATGTGACCGATCAGCTTGTTATTGGCTCTGAGGACAGTTTATCGCAGTCAAATGAACTCAAACAACAAGCCATTGAATTGAGTGAAAAAGTAGCAACCTTTAAGCTCTCTTAACGGACGCTTTCATATACATTTATAATGGCGCTCAATGCGCCATTTTTTATGCCGTCATAACACTTTAATGCCCTCGTTCATGCCATATCATGCGTGAGCTCTAGTTGTGGCCGATAAACGTAAGTAAAAAGTGAATTTTTCCTCAAAATTCCCAGCTATTGTCTAGACTTAACTTTATAGCACCCGTTTAGATTGAAAAGCTAAGAGAGCATTATGGCGAGATTTTATCTAATTTTAGCGTTACTCATGTCTGGACATTCCAACGCTACCTCTATCGCTTCATTTCCCGATGATATTGATAGTATGATCTTAGTAAAACAGAGTGTGCTCCCTGGCAACGATGTCGTTCTGCCTCCAAACACTGCCCTTTTCGTTCAAGAAACCGTAAAAATGTATAACTGGATTAATAACGGTCAGGGCACCAAGCTCAATATTTTTGTTCCCAAGGAGAGAGTTAAAGCTTACAAGAATCATGGTCCATACCCTGATGGGATCACTGCGGTTGCCATATATGAAGATCAGGACATTGTCTTTGTCACTGAACATCTCGCTGGAGAGGCGATGTATGGGACCTATGATAGAAATGGCAATGACATCAGTTCGCAACATCCATCTTTTGCGACGGAGGTTTGCTACGCTTGCCACCTTGGTCATCAAGACATCTGTATCAATGGCACCTGTGCTGTTCCAATTATCGAAATATTCGATAAATAGCTCTGAGATACACTATGAAAATTGCCATATTTCACTCTATCCGCACCAAAATATTTGCTTCTCATCTGTTGTTGATACTAGTGATCATCGCGAGTTTGACCTATCAGCACCACAAGAATGAGATCAACAATACCGTTAGTATGACAACTGCATTTCATCAAGAGGCAGCCATTCCTCTGATTTCTGACATCAGTACCGCTATTTCCGGCGGCAACTATTCCAACCTACTATTGCCTAAGTTCAAAACACAATTAATGAATACGCCAGATCTGTTGTACCTCAAAATTGTTGGCCGTTCAGATAATAGGAGCATCCCTATCGAGGTACAATTCGATCGCGAAGTATGCCAAGTATGGCGTTCTCATTTTCCGCTGAATTTCCAACAAAACACTAAAGACAGAATTGAGAGGATTCAAGCACGCTTAGCCACTAATGACGGGGATAACGTTAAACTCAACTATCTGCTCAATAGAGCTAAAGAAGCGCTCAATACGTTCGAACTCTCCAACCAACTCGAAGCAAAATACCACTTCGATTTTGATAACAATAACGAGTTCAACACGTCCTATTTTGATAGAGAAAAGAACATTCTATTTCTCTCTCTACCCACAACAAATAGCGCTGGTGGACGAGTTGACATGGTCTACGATATAAGTTCGATTAAGAAAGTGGAGCATGTCATATTATTCGATGCTCTGTCCGAGTTATTCGTCGCTTTAGCCATTGCATTACCCGCTCTTGGTTTGCTCTCCTTTCACATCTCCGCACCATTGAAATCACTCTCAAAATGTATGAAGCGTGATATTAAAGATATCGATACAACAAAAATCCCAGAACAGAACCGACATGATGAAATAGGTGAACTCTCTACCGAATTCACGCACCTGATTAAGAAAATGGCCATTCACACCAAAGAGCTTGAATATCTGACTCGTAATGACCCATTAACAGGATTATTGAATCGACGTTCATTCAATTCACTACTGGCTGAGATTCAAGTTAAAAATCGATCAAAGTACGTCGCCATTATGTATGTCGATATCGATCACTTTAAAAAGTACAACGACACTTATGGGCACAACCTAGGCGATATTGCACTACAAAAAGTGGCCCAAGTATTAAGTGACAATACGGTCGATGAGAACGAAAAGGCATTTAGAGTCGGAGGCGAAGAGTTTGTGGTGACGCTCAATATTAGCAATCTTGAGCAAGCGATTACTCGAAGCGAAAAGATCCGCAAAATGGTGCACGAATTAGAGATTGAACATAAAACGAGCCCAACAGAAAAGGTCATCACCATTTCTGCTGGGGTTTGCATCTATACAAAACAAGATTTGCTCAACACAACAATAGAAGATGTGGTTGATTACGTTGACCATGTTCAATATCAAGCAAAACACAACGGTCGAAACCAGATCATCATTTGTGATAAATACATATCAAACCAAACTAGCCGTTCTAACTTCGCTCAATTAGAAAACAATTATCACGACGATGGATTGCCTCCAACACACCCATAATTTTTTGATTTAATTCTCTTTCCTGACAAGTAACATCACCGCGGCGAGGGACAAGAATGCCGTCATCACCACAAAAATATCGTTGTACGCCATGATCCGACCATTTTGATACATGGTCGACATCAGCATTGAGTTTGCTTGCAAGTTCGCCGTCACAGGGTCACTTCCTGAACCAATGAAAAATTGAGCTTGTTGTTGTAAGTAATACCATGCATCAGAACTAACACTCGGCAGGCTACTCTGAACGTGTGCTAAATGTTCTCTAGCCTTGTTATCAAGTAACGTTGCGATGATCGCAATACCAAACGCACCACCCAAATTACGCATGATATTGGTTAGCGTCGAAGCGTCCGGTACGCTAGGTTTTGGTACTCCTTGCATCGCCACCATTGACAAAGACACCATCATAAATGGGCTACCAACCGCTCTAATGAGCATTGATACGACCAATTGATCATGCCCAAAATCAGCCGTCATGTGGGTATTCATCCAACAGCTCAACGCAAACATGCCAAAACCGAACGCCGCTAAATATTTGGGTTTTATGAACTTCAACACTTTAGGCACAAAAGGGAAAATCATTAACTGAGGAAACCCCATCCACATCAGAACCTCGCCGATTTCAAGCGCGTTGTAATGCTGGATTTCCGTCAAATACAGTGGGATCACATAAATCGATCCCATCAATCCCATCCCCAAAATCAAATAGGTAAAGCATGCCATTGCAAAACGTTGATTCCCCAACAAACGCAGGTTCACTAATGGATCTTTTCGATACAATTCATTAATGATGAAATAGGTAATACAGACCACCGCAATAACTGAAAGCGCAGTGATGAAGGTTGAACTGAACCACTCTTCTCGGCTTCCCTCTTCTAGAACGACTTCGAGACAGCCAAGCCCTACTCCCATCAATAAAATACCAGCCCAATCAGCATTGCGAAGAAATTCGATATTAATTTTTTCATCATCTAGACCGAATCTCACCATCGCAATAACCGCAATAGCAGGAATCAAGTTGATATAGAAGATGAAGTGCCATGAGAAGTTTTCAGTTAGCCACCCACCAAGCGTCGGCCCAATGGAAGGCGCAAACGTCGCGGTAATACCGAACAAGGTCATACCAAGCGCACGTTTATGCAGTGGTAGTAATTGCACCACCAGCGAAAACGCGAGCGGTATTAATGCTCCACCACTGAACCCTTGTATAGCTCGAAATGCGATCATTGAGGGCATATTCCAAGCAAAGGAACAAAGCAATGAAGACAAACCAAAGATCACGGTTGTACCCGTAAGGTAGCGGCGTTTGCCTAAGGTTTTAGACAACCAACCACTAAGCGGAATCGCCACCATTTCGGCAACTAAATAAGAAGTCGCAATCCACGAACTTTCATCGAGTGTTGCAGACAGTGCGCCTTGAATATCTTTGAGCGATGAGTTGGTGATCTGGATATCCAAAATCGCCATGAATGAACCTAGCATACCGCCCATCAGTGCAATCCAGCTACGTAAAGAAACTTCAGAAGTTGTTTCCTTCGGCTTTACTGATTCGGCTTGTGTATTTGAAGCAACCATTTCAGCCATGATTTAGCCTCTTGGCTCTAATGCAATATCACTACTTTCTGCCGCCAACTCACTCTCATTTTCGTTGCGGATATCATGCGTATCGACCGTAACGACGGCTGATAAACCAGGAATGATTTGCTGCGCTGCCAGTGTTTGATCATCAAAGTGGATTTTCACAGGGACACGTTGAACGATTTTTGTAAAATTACCCGTCGCATTCTCAGGAGGTAGCAGTGCAAATTGAGCCCCAGTGGCAGGAGAAAAGCTTTCTAATGTGCCTGTTATCTCGCGATTTGGAAACGCATCTAGCTCGATATTCACTTTTTGTCCCGGCTGCATTTTAGCCAGCTGAGTCTCTTTGAAGTTCGCTTCCACCCAAACATCCGACGTTGGCACTAAACTTATTAGCGGCATACCGGGCTGAATGAATAACCCTTCCCTTACGCTACGTCTACCCACAATGCCATCGACTGGCGCTACGATTTTGGTATAGCTTAAATTCAGCTCCGCTTGATCCAATTCCGTTTGAGCTTCTGCCACTGATGCTTGTGCTTGCACAATTTGGCTATCAATGACATTCAGTTTTTCTTGTTCAGCAATATAGTGTGACTGCGCTTCTTCTAATTGTGCTTTGGAGACCTTCAAATGAGCGAAAGCATTATCCACTTCATCCTGCGATGAATACTGTTTCTTGAGCAAGCTTTGACTACGTTGAAGCAGTTGCTGTGAGCGTTCTAAATCTGCTTGAGCTGAATCAACTTCACTTTTAGTTTGAATAATGACTCGTTGCTGCAATCGATGCTGCGCTTGAGAATATTCAACCGATGCAAGTTGGACTTGTAAGTTGGCTATAGACTGAGATTTTTTAACCTGAAACTCACGATCATCAATCTTTGCCAGTAGCGTTCCCGATGTCACGAACTGATTGTCATCGACCAAAGTTTCGACGACGTAGCCTGAAACCTTGGCACTGATATTAGTGATATTGGCTTTTACGTAAGCATTATCTGTCGATTGGAAATATTGCCCATATCCGAACCAATAACCTGATGCAAGTAAACCTAAAGATACGAATATCATCGTCGCAATGATAGCCGCTTTAGGCTTCTTTCTAGGGGTAAGTTCAAGTGATGGTGCGGTTTGTAACGGTTGAGATGTTGCCTGATTAGTGGGATGTTCTGTGGCCAATGTTGTGTACCTTGTATTATAGAGCGATGAAATGTTGACTCAATAATGAAGCGGCTGATAGTGATGAGCAGCCATTTCTATGAGAAGCCCTATTTTATACAAAAAACATTATTTGATTAGATAGGATAAAAAGGAAATACTGTCCTAATAATCTTACTAATAGAGTGTGTTATGGACTTAAATGCCGTCGCTATTTTTGCGAAAGTCGTTGAATCTGGAAGTTTTACCCTTGCGTCAGAGAGCCTAAAACTCACCAAATCTACCGTAAGCCGCAAGGTTTTAGAGCTAGAGAATCAACTGGGGGTGAAATTATTAGTCCGTACCACTCGCCATTTAGCGACAACCGCAGAGGGGCAAACCTTTTACCAGTCTTGCTCTGAGATGTTGTCGATCATGGAAAGTGCAGAGCAAGAGATCTGCGAAAGCCAATCCACAATCCGTGGGCATATCAACATCGCCATGCCCATTGAACTCGGCCACCAAATGCTGATGCCTTATATAGACGCTTTCTTGTTACGCTACCCAGAAGTGACCATTAATCTTGATCTGACCAATCGCCATATTGATTTAATCGCAGATGGTGTAGACCTGCATTGTCAGATAGGTGAACCCAAGCTCTCCAATAATGTGGCTCGGCTTTTTTACTCTTCAAATCAACAACTGGTGGCTAGCCCGAATTACTTAAAACAACACCCTAAGATCCATCACCCACACGATTTACGCACCAACCACAAGCGGGTGAAACTATCACGCCCTCAGTTAGAATCATTGTGGATGTTTAGCAATGGTGAGCAGCAAATTACAGTAGAACTCCCTCATCAACTCAGTGTGAACACCATTACGTCATCGCTCACCGCAACCATTGATGGGCTCGGTGTGTCGGTTCTACCTGAATACCTCTGCCGACCGCATATTCAAAGTGGAAAATTGACGCGACTGCTTCCAGAGTGGTCTATCCCGACGGTTGGGATCAGCTTTGTCTATCCAGAAAGAAAACTCATGCCTAAGCGATTAAGAGTGCTGCTCGATTTCTTACTCAGTGAGTTATCACAGCGAGATATTCATCCTAAAGATTGATCCCGCAGTGGGCGTGTTTAGGTAAAAAGTACATCAAGCAAGCTAGATCAAATCAAAACGTTTGATGTGTTTTTTACAACAAACTGATATTGTGTGCGTTCAATACGGAGCGCACCATGAAACTTTCTACTGAAAACGTCTTACTTCAAATCGCTTTAGACCTAAGCTCAAATCTGGCGAGCGATAAACATTACCAACGCTTAATTGACTCACTTCATCAAGTATTTCCTTGCGATGCCAGTGCTCTTTTCGTTTTAGACCAAGAAGATTTTCTTAAGCCTGTGGCCGTAAAGGGGCTCTCTCAAACCGTGCTTGGTCGACGCTTCTTCCCCAAAGCGCACCCACGTTTAGCGGCGATTATTGACAGCCAACATCCAGTCCGATTTGCTGCCAATAGCGACCTACCCGATCCTTTCGACGGCTTGCTCCTCAATGAATCGACTCACATTGATGTGCATGACTGTTTAGGGTGCAGTTTATACGTCGAAAACAAGCTTGTCGGTGTGCTCACTCTCGATGCTTTGGAAGTGGGCGCGTTCGATAAAATTGACAATATTACCATTGAAACTTTCGCGGCTTTGGCTGCGGCAACGCTCAGAAATCGAGCTCAATTTGATGCGCTAAAAGCCAAGAATAAACAACAAAAATCAATCACGACAGCCTTGATTCAGCAAGCTCGTAGCATACAAGGTGAAATGGTTGGGATCAGCCCACAAATCCAAAAATTACGAAGCAATATTTCGATGGTCGCCCACTCCGATTACGCGGTGTTAATCAGTGGCGAAACAGGGGTGGGTAAAGAGCTCGTAGCCCATGCAGTCCATGAGCAGTCACAGCGAAATGACAAACCCATGATCTACGTAAACTGTGCAGCGCTACCCGAAACATTGGCTGAAAGCGAGCTATTTGGTCATGTAAAAGGCGCGTATACCGGGGCCAATTCACAGCGAGCGGGTAAGTTTGAGCTTGCTGATGGCGGCACGATTTTTCTTGATGAAATTGGAGAACTACCACTACTGATTCAAGCCAAATTACTGCGAGTGATCCAACAAGGTGAAGTACAGCGCGTAGGTAGCGATAAAAATGTTCTCGTCGACGTTCGTTTGATTGCTGCAACGAACAGAAATCTTGAATATGAAGTCGATCAAGGTAACTTCAGAGCCGACCTTTTCCATCGTCTGAATGTATTTCCTATTCATATCCCACCACTGCGTGAGCGCGACGGAGATATTCCCGTATTAGCGGGGCATTTACTGGATAAGGTTCGCAGTCAATTTAATGTTCCAAACCTACACATTCATCCTAAAACACTCATGCATTTAGAACAGGTTGCTTGGCCCGGAAATGTACGAGAGTTAGAGCATACTTTAATGCGAGCGGCGCTAAGAACCATTCAGCACAACGAACACATCATTACTTTGCAGCACTTTGTTGATGAACTAGAAATCAAGCCGAGTGTAGAAATGACATCAAACATATTCCCTGCCAAGAGCCAGCCAATGCGGGAATTAGTCGAATCGTACCAAAAACAATTGATTGAGCACGCTTTAGCCGAATCGAACGGGGTCTGGGCAAAAGCAGCAGAGTTCCTGCAAATGGATCGTGGAAATTTATATCGAATGGGTAAAAAGCTCGATATAACAAAAACATAGGAACAATTTAAATTGATGTGTTTTTTACAACAGCTGCGATGTAAAAAACACATCAACCCTCTTAAAATAAAAACACAAAACCCTTCAAAAACAACAGGTTAACTTCTGGCATAGTCTATGCAATAACGCTCGGTAATTATATTCGATTTCAGCAACGAACTGAGATCGCAACACTACTCAATGGAGCGACAATACATGTTCTGTATTCAATGTGAACAAACAATCCAAACGCCTGCTGTAAAAGGCTGTTCTTTCACACAAGGTATGTGTGGCAAAACTTCTGAAGTTTCTGACTTACAAGACGTACTCGTTTACTCTTTACAAGGTGTTTCATTTTGGGCTGAACAAGGTCGCAAATTTGACATCATCGTAGATGAAATTGATCAGTGGGCACCAAAAGCTTTCTTCGCAACATTGACTAACGTTAACTTCGACCCTGCTCGTATCGTTGAATTCGTACAACAAGCTAACCAATACAAGCAGCAACTAGAGCAAGCAGTTCGCGCAGCAGCAACACTTTCAAACGTAGAGCTTCCAGAGCTTTCGGCGGCAGCGAAATTCGAACTACCTACAGACGCAGAGCAGTTCCTTGCAATTGCACCTCAAGCAGCGGTTAACCGTGGCCATGATTCACAACACGAAGACGTTATCGGCCTTCGCTTACTTTGTCTTTACGGTCTAAAAGGTGCTGCTGCTTACCTAGAGCATGCACGCGTTCTTGGTCAAACTGACGAGAAAGTATTCGCTGAATACCACGAAATCATGGCTTGGCTAGGTACTGATCCAACAGACCTAGGTGAGCTACTAGATTGCTCAATGAAAATTGGCCTAGTGAACTACCGCATCATGGAAATGCTTGATACTGGCGAAACGGCGACATTCGGTCACCCAGAACCTACTCAAGTGAACGTAAAAACTATTGCGGGTAAATGTATCCTTGTTTCTGGTCACGATCTTCACGATCTTGAGAAGATTCTTCAGCAAACTGAAGGCAAAGGCATCAACGTTTACACTAACGGTGAAATGCTTCCAGCTCACTCTTACCCTGAGCTGAAAAAATACCCACACCTAGTAGGTAACTACGGTAGTGCATGGCAGAACCAACAGAAAGAATTCGCGAACTTCCCTGGTGCTGTTGTGATGACTTCTAACTGTCTGTTGAACCCAAATGTAGGTCAATACTCAGATCGTCTATTCACTCGTAGCATCGTAGGCTGGCCTGGTGTTGCTCACATTGAAGGTGATGATTTCAGCCAAGTAATCGACTGTGCACTTGCACAAGAAGGTTTCAAACAGAACGAAATCGAACAGATGATCACTATCGGTTTTGGTCGTAATGCTCTTATGGCAGCGGCTCCAGCAGTGGTTGAACAAGTTAAAGAAGGCAACATTAGCCACTTCTTCCTTGTTGGTGGTTGTGACGGTGACAAATCTGAGCGTAGCTACTACACAGACTTCACAGCTCAAGCGCCTGAAGACAGCGTGATCCTAACGCTTGCATGTGGTAAATATCGCTTCAACAAGAACCAATTCGGTGACATCAACGGTATCCCACGTCTATTAGATGTAGGCCAATGTAACGATGCTTACTCTGCAATTCAACTTGCGCTTGCTCTAGGTAAAGAGTTCGATTGCGACATCAACGATCTACCACTAACACTGGTTCTATCTTGGTTCGAGCAAAAAGCGATTGTTATCCTACTGACTCTATTCGCTCTTGGCGTTAAAGGCATCTACACTGGTCCAACTGCACCAGCATTCTTGACTGATAATCTACTTGCTATCATCCAAGACAAGTTCGACATGCGCAGCATTGGTAACGTTGAAGACGACCTTAAGACTATCTTAAAAGCGTCATAAGTCTCCGCTATCGCTAAGCAGTTAAGCAATTGAGCAGTTAAGCTTGATTAAAGCGCTAAACAGCGAATGACGTAGACCAAGTTCGATGCCTGATTACTTTTATATATGACTTTCATATTAAAGTGGCAGGCATCGAATTTTTCATAATGAAAGACACAAGATACACCTTCCATAATTTCTCATTTCTCGATTAAAAAAGTGACAATAATGATGACATTCGAATGGCCAAATACCACACCTGTAACTATGGTGTGTCTCAAAAAATGGTTTGAAACCGACGATACTGTTAGCCTACAAATCGCTCCAAAAAACAACGATGCTAGCTTTGATTTCAAACCCGGACAATTCATTTCCCTTGGGCTTCCAATCGAGAAAAGTAACCCTAGTAAAATTGATTACCGCGCATATTCAATCAGCTCAATCCCAGGGCAAGTGTACCTTCAACTGACCATTAAACGCGTTGAAAATGGTGCCGTATCTAACTACATCGTAGATTCTCTCAAAGAAGGCGACGAAGTTCAGGTTCTTAAACCTGCGGGCATATTTAACACTGTCGATCACGCGCCAAAGCGTAATACTGAACGCCAAAAAGTGGTATTGATCAGTGCAGGTTGTGGTATTACACCAGTGATGTCGATGGCTAAAACATGGTTATCAGATGAGCAGGCTTCAACTGTCGATATCGATTTTGTGCATATGGCGAAAAGCCCGCTGCAAACTATCTACTTTAGTGAGCTTGAACAGATGGATGGAGAGCACGCTAACTTCAACCTCAAGCTATTACTTAAAGACAATCAAACGACTCGTCACCCACAAGGTCGTCTTGATGCACAATGGTTGCAACAACTATGTAGCGATATTTTAGAGCGCACGGTTTACCTATGTGGTCCCGTAAGCTTTATGCAGGATATGGAAAACAACTTGAAAGAGATGGGCTTTGATATGGCACATTTCCATCAAGAGAGTTTTACGCCAACAGCAGAAGAATCAAACCAAGAGGAAGCGGTTGTTGAACAGCAGGCTTCTGGTGCGGTTAGTATTCATGTTCCAGATTTCGGTGCAAGCCTTGAAGCAGAGCACGGCGCTCCACTGATCGATGCATTAGAAGGTGCAGGTTTGCCAATCATAGCAGCATGTCGCAGCGGTATTTGTGGCTCTTGCAAATGTAAAGTAAACAAAGGCGAAGTACGCTCTACCAGCCAAGAGACTTTGACTCCGGAAGAGATTGAGCAAGGTTACGTATTAGCTTGTTCGAGCCAAGTACATTCCGATGTGGAAGTTAGCCTTAACTAAACACATATAGTATTTCAGTCATCTAGGTTGTCGGTATGCATGCCGACAACCTGAATATGTTCCAAGCCCCTCAATAAATCCCCCACCACCGTATCAAGCTGTCAATTGAATGCATACTGATTGGTGAGCACACCGCCGATGGCTTGTCTATTAATTCATTTTTGGACCATTCCGTTTTACCGCAATGGCTAATTTAGAAAAATATTAATTATTAATGTGCCTGTAGAATTATGCTCAATCAAGCTGCGGTTAAATAAATGGTACTCATTACGCATCTTTTGTTTAAGTTGAAATGTTATGCAATCTAAAAAATTGAGACATTTCTTTTTTGATCAAACTGTCTTTCAGTATTTTTTTATAGTCAATAAGATGCGCCATGAATGCTTGGCTGAGTGGACTTTGTTGCTTGGTACTCGGAAAGACAAGATTCCAGTGCGTTTCAATAGGGAACGTGTCGACTGACAATATAGCGATGTTATCTGGATTCTCTTGGGTTAAGGCATATTCAGAGAGGATAGAAAGCCCCATACCAGCCATAACACAATGTTTAATTGCTTCATTGCTCTCCATTACAAATTTGGGTTTTATATTTAAATCGTGCCGCTCAAGGTGCTTTTCTATTGCTTGGCGAGTGCCTGAGCCTTGTTCTCGTAAGATCCAAGAAAAACCTGCCAGTGACCGTAAAGTAACGCGTTCTTTAAGAGCAAGAGGATGACTTTTGTTCGCAATGGCATATAAATTATTGGGAAAAAGAGGGACAACATCGCCTTTCATATCACTATCAATATGACTGAATAAGTACAAGTCATCTCGACCATTTATATACCTTTCTTTTATGCTGTCTCGATTGTCTACTTTCAAAACGATGTCCACCATAGGATGTTTATCTAAGAAGCTTCCTATTAAATGTGGAACAAAATACTCACAAGATGTCACGGCTGCTACTTTTAACGTTCCCGATTTTAATTGTGTCAAATTGGCAATTTCAATCTCTAAATCGTCGACGTTTTGCACGATTTGCATGCAGTACCGAGCGGTAATATGGCCCGCTTCGGTGAACACCAGTTTTTTTCCTTGCAAGTAGTAAAGCTCGACAGAAAGAAGCTCCGAAAACTGCTTAAGCTGTATTGAAACCGTTGGTTGAGTCAGGTTTAAAACTTTAGCAGCCTTCGAAACTGAACCTTCTTCATAGACGGTAAGAAATACTCGAAAACTCCGAAAATTAGACAACCGATTTCTCAATAATTGCATATATCGTCCTCTGTGTTCTATGCCTAATTTCTAAGAGCTTAGCCAGTTAATCTGAATTTAAGTATAGATAAATATCTATGATCATCATTGTTATTATTAATTATTATTAATACATACGGTGACGTATTGTTTTTGTAAAGCACAACGAATCACAGTTAAATTGGAGGCAACATGTTATTTAAACAATTACTAGTCCCAGTAGCACCTGAACAAAAGATAACGTCATCTCTCAACAATATACTTAATATCGCAGATGAATGTGAATCAAAAATTACGTTATTAATGGTTATCGAGGATATGGATGAGCTAAAAGAAATTAGTCAATATTCTGTAAAAACGTTAGATATTCTCGATAAAGTCACCAAAATATACTATTCACAATTAAGAACACTTGTAAGTGAATTAAAAGGTAAATATAAAAATATCGATTTTAATGTTCAAGTAAGAATCGGTATCCCGTTCATAGAGATAATTCAGTGTGCCAGATCTGAAGGTTCTGATTTTATAGTGATTGATAGCCATCGAAAAAGTAAGTCTCATGCCTGTCAAAGAGGGAGCACAACACTTCATCTAATGCGTAAATCTGAG
Source organism: Vibrio sp. 03-59-1 (assembly GCF_013114135.1). Taxonomy (NCBI): domain Bacteria; kingdom Pseudomonadati; phylum Pseudomonadota; class Gammaproteobacteria; order Vibrionales; family Vibrionaceae; genus Vibrio; species Vibrio sp. 03-59-1. Next base: position 86,870 of record NZ_VTYA01000002.1, on the reverse strand, counting down.
ATTCCTATTTGGTCTACCACTCGCGAATTGCATTCGTCCAAAAAAATCTTAGCGGCAATAGACCTTGATGAACAAGTAAGTGCTGATCTGTGTAAGAGAATACTCAATTCTGCATACGATTTATGCAAAGCAACAAATTCTGAGTTAGTTCTGTGCCACATATGGGAGCTAGAGTCTGAAGGCTTCTTGCGAAAATGGAGTGGCTATAACGATACTGATATCGCGATTCTTAAAGAGAAAATGAAGATTGAACGTGCGAGAAAAATGAGAACTCTCATAGATAACCTTGTAGATAATAACAATTCCGTTAATGTTCATATCGAGCTAATACAAGGCCATGCCAAAGAGCTACTCCCAACATTTATTGAACAAAACTCAATTGATGTCACTTTCCTAGGATCCATGTCGCGAACCGGTATTGCCGGATATTTAATGGGGAACAAGGCTGAATATTGGCTAAATAAATTAAATGCAACCGTTGTTACCTTAAAACCAAGTGAGTTTATTTCTCCCATTGTGTCCACGACGCGGTAAATGGAGTTAACGATATGAAAATTGACAATAATGATAGATTCTCAAGTAGCCTACAAGTCGTTATTCACTGGTCGGTAAGAGTACTATCTATTCTTATGGTATTTGTAATTATTATGGGTGTCGTTGATGTGTCATGGATTCTATATAAGAAGCTGACATCGCCGCCATTCTTTATTTTGACCATATCAGACATGCTAGCCACTTTTGGTGCATTTATGGCAGTACTAATCGCGATAGAAATTTTCATCAATATCACCGTTTACCTTAGAGATAATGTCATTCATGTCAAAATAGTAATGGCTACAGCTTTAATGGCTATCGCTCGAAAGGTGATTATTATTGACATTGAATCAACGAGTGCAAATTATCTTTTTGCAATCGCATCCGTCGTGTTAGCTATGAGCGTAGGCTATTGGATGATACATAAACTACCTCGAAAAAGTCATATAGAGGATTAATTTTAAATTCAATAAGCCACTTTTTTCGGTGGCTTTGTAATACGCCGGTATTGCGCGTTCTGCTGCGCAAACTCGGAATCGCTCAGTGATCACAAATTTCAGACCGTTCGGTCTAGCACAAGTTTGGACAAAAACGTGTCAGCGACTCTGCTAATTTAACGAACCACGAATTAGTTGACGTATGGCAGACCTTAGTTGTGTAATGCCTAAGACTTCTGGTTCTGAAGATGCTGAAGGGGGCTTAGAAAACTCAGGCCTTACCACTGTTTTTACCTCTCTCCATACCAACAACGTTCAAAATGAAAGCTCAGTGCCACAGTAATAGACTTCTATCACAAATCAGATACCATTACTTGTTAAAACAAGAAGATAAGATCATGTAAACAATGGTAAGTACAGAATGCCATCATATAATTTAGTATGCTTATTGATGTACAATCACACGCAGAGGTAAGTTGCGTTGCAAAACAAGAAAATTTTAATGGTAACAAGTAGCTATGACAAAACTTGTTCATATCTTATAAAGAAATTCAGTCAACTCACATTTTTCCGTTTAGATCTAGATCGGTTCTCTGACTATCACATAACCTTTTCAGCTAATGGGTTCAAAATAAAGGACTCTAACCACTACATTGACTCTGGATCATGTGCATCTATTTACTTTCGAAAGCCTTCAATGGAAAAACTCGATGGCATATTCGAGAGTCACTATCACTCCTATATTCATAAGGAGACATACGTTTTTGTAGAGGGTATTGTTGAAAGCTTTAGTGGTACTGTGCTTACAAGGCCTTCAGTTATGCGCCGAGCTAATAATAAAGTGCTTCAAGCATCTCTAGCAGCTCAAACAGGCTTCCATTTGCCAGACTTTGCGATCACAAACGATGTCAGTTTGCTAAAGCATTTTTCTGATTGCACAGGCATCATCAAACCTGTTGCCATCGGTGAAATAACAAGCCGCTCTAGTAAGGAGTTTGTACAAACAAACCTGATAGACCCAACTTTCGAAACTAACAACTTTGAGTTCTCACCAGTCTACCTGCAAAATTTTATCGAGAAAGACTTCGAAGTTCGGGTCACCGTTGTGGATGGACAGTTTTTCCCTGTAAAAATTCATTCTGAGAACAATATTGACTGGAGAAAGCCTCATAATAAAGTGTCTTATGAAGCTTGTTCGATCCCATCAACGATTAGAAGTAACTGTCTTACTTTCATGAAGCTTTGCAACATGAAGTTTGGCTGTTTTGATTTTATTGTGAAGGGTGACGTCTGGTACTTCTTGGAGATGAACGCTAATGGACAGTGGGCATGGTTAGAGTTTGAGACTGGGTTAAACATCTCTGGAGCAATTGTTGGCTACTTGACGAAAAATAGAGCACAGGAGGAACAGTAATGGAACATCGCAACAACTCTATTTGGTATAAACTCGGGTTACTTGTTTGCTGGATATTTAACCTTTCCCCTTTTTTCCATATTTCACGAGATAAAGGGTTTGGCTCTATTACTCAGCTTGCGGAACTGCGCTTCTCTATATTAACGTTGCCTTGGGGTGATAAACATATATACCTTTTATCGTATAACAAAGAAAAGGGCTTTGAGCTATTTTCAGTTCTGAAACTTTCTGACTTACAGCCATCACGTAACCAGGAGGAACTAGAAGAATGCAAAAACAAATTCCTCGAATTAGACGATGATGCTGATGGGTTAAAGAGCCAATTGAGAATAGAGTTTTTAAAACATAAACATGCTGATTGTCAAAACAGCATGAATACCCTTAACAACAAGGTGAATAGCTATGTGGCAATTGCTTTGGTTTATGCTGGTTTATGTACATTTTTATTTAAGTCGATACATAATTTACCAGTTTCAACAACAAGTATTGTGATTTGGATAACTTTTACTCTTTCCGTTATCTTCCTTGTTAATGTTCTAGTTCTATTACGTCGTTACTTACAGGTAAAAGCCTCCATAAAAAGCATGTTTATGTCTTTCAAGGAGTCTCCTGATTGGCAGAAGTTAGCAGAAGGTATCTATATTGACTGGTTAAAATCACGAGAAGAGCAAGTAGCAGCTGCAACGCTGGTATTAAATATTGAAAAGTACTTTATTAGAAGCATTATTTTAAGCACATTGCTGTTGATTATCACCACTTTACAACCTTACAACTGGCTGGCAAAAGAACCACTACACGGTAGCAATAAATCAACAACTGAATTTATATTACTTAATGGTGAGGGAAACTTTTCCCCTCAAGAGCTATTAAGGTTATCAAAAGCCATTTCACCCGATAAAAAAGTAATCTTCATTTATTCATCATCAAACACTGTAGGTAAAACGACGACAGACTTTGCTATTACAGCACTTAAACTTACAGGACAAAACTCGACTATAGAGTTGAGTGACAGTTTTTTTGATACTAAGATGCTCATTGCAAGTATGGAGGAGCAAAAATGAAACCTTATATCATGAACTATAGTCAGAAAGTAGAGCTGTCCTCACCTTCTGTCGCTTGTACGAATACAGATACAACGACTCAAACGTTCACAATCGAAAACCAAGATGAAGATGCTATTAGGTTGGACTGGACGGTGCAAACGAATACCACTGAGCCAACAGATAATGATTGTATTTATTTTTTAGATGAAACGACTATAACGAAAACATTGGAAGCAACCGATCAAGATCAATTGCACTTCGACACTACATATGAGACACGAGTCCTCGGAACAAGTGATAATGACGAGATGTACCTCGATACTACACTTATGACTGAGTCGCTTGAGGGACTCGATCCAGATGAGATTCTATTGACTCACTAACCCAGCTTTCTCCAAAGTTGCATCTCAATAAAATACAACAAAAATCATATAGAGAAGCCTATGTCATTACATGAAACGGTTGTAACTCTAGAGGAGTTGCAGAGACTAGATCTAGCAGTGATCTTGTCTGAAGTTGAAGAACACTCATACCACTACATCGAATCTGCTTTAGCAGCGCAAGAAGAAAGTGTCCCAGCTCGTTTGTTAGCCGCTGCATGTTCAATGCACTTTACTCCAAGAGATGCCAAGGTACCTTTCAAGCCCAAATTTATCTTTGAAGATCGTAGAGGCTTAATAGCTAGTGACTTCAGCGAAGAGTCACTTACGGCACTTAAAGACTTCTGCCCAGAAGTTGAAAACCATGAATTACGAGCACGATTAGCCGATATTGCATGGATTACGAAGTCTGGGACTATCGAGCATGCTTATATGGCGATAGAAGCGTACTTAGAGTCAGCTAAGCAACTTGCTGATGAATCTGATTCGTGGGTTATGCCATGTGAACGTATTGAGCGTGCACTGCGCCTGAGCTGCATGTTCAGACGGGATAATCAACGTCCTGATTTATTCGAAAACGTATCTCAGCTCCTTCTTGAACAGTACGAAGCACATAAAGAATCTGAGAGGTGCTTTTACGCAAAACGCTTGTTAACTCTTTGCCTTGAGTTTTGTATCAAAGAGAATGATTGGATTTACGAACAAGCTCTAGAGCTAGCGAGGTTGCAGTTTGAACGAGGTGATTACGACTCATCCATTAATGCAAACGAAATAGCTTTAGATGCAGCAATGTCTATGCGAGACAAAGAGAAGCAGATTGCTACTTGGCAGGCTATTTCTGAATGTCATGTCAAAGCTGCTGAACAATATCAACAAGGTATGATTGCCGCTGGACGCCTGCTCAAAGCAATTGATGCTTTGGCTAAAGTACCAGGGACTAAAGAACAAAGACTGGCTCTATATGAAGAAATGAGAGAGCAGCAAATAGAATCTTTGCACGACCTTGGTCTTATCGTTACTGACGGGCAAGATATTAGTCAGCTTGTTAATACTGCTATTGCTAACGTGCAGAGTGTTGATTTGTCCGATGCTCTTTTCCGCTTGGGTACTATCACAAGACCATCGAACATGGAACAGTTAAGAGAGCATGCAGTTGAGCAGATGCAAACTAGTATCTCATGGATGTTCGGCACGACTCATCTAGATCATGAAGGTATGACAACTGCTGTAATTCCTGCTGACCTTGGTATTGAAGATGACGAGAATGGTCTGCGGTGCTGGAGCATTATGATGCGCAATATTGGTATTGAGCACCAGTTGGGTGTGCAAGGCCAGATTATGCCAGCTCTGAATGAAGTCACTACCAAATACGTTGTTACAGAAGAAGCTATTGAGCAAATCTGTTCAAATCATCCATTCATCCCAGATTGTCATGAAGAATATTTTGTGAAAGGTCTATTGGCTGGTTTCAATCGAGACTTCATGACCGCTTGTCATTTGCTAGTGCCGCAAATTGAGAACTCTCTACGCTATCTTGCTCGCCAGAAAGGAGAGGAGCCTTCTACGTTACATGGTGACGGGTCTCAAGAACGTAATGGTATTAAAGCTCTACTTGGACACCAAGCGATCATTGATACTTTGGGGTCTGATTTAACCACCAACTTACAAGTACTCCTACTTGATAAAGTTTATGGTGACTTGAGAAATCAGCTATCTCACGGGTATGTGCCAGCATCAACTTACAGGGGAACAGCCCCTAAGTTTCTTTGGTGGTTGGTGTTACACATAGTGATGATTCCATATGCTAGACAATGGAAAGAGCACTACAAACATCAAGTGCAGGAATAAATGATTCAGCGGGAGCCAAATAGCTCCCGTTTTTAGTTTAAGAAACGAAATACCATCCCAGCGTAATCTCGCGTTAAGGCGTATTCTCGAAGTGCATCGGTATCTTTGTTGGTAATGGTGCTGAAGCTCAAGATCTTGCTTATCGTGCCAGTACCAGATGAATTGAGGGTTAAACGTACTTAACGTAGCCTCAGTTCTCGCTACACACCCCCCCCCCTTCGGATAACTTTTCGTAGGGAAAATTAGCATTAACAAAATATGAATGACCTTTTACTCTAAGTTAAAAAGGGGCATAAATTTGTTAGCCCTAAGATTAGGGAAGTAAGTTAGTTTACAACCGAAAATAAAGACTGAGCAGCCTCACACAGGACCGAGCGCCTTACTGATTGTTTACTATTCCACATACACTTTCAGTCAAGAACGCCACGTCCTCTTCTGGTGTCGGTTTATACACCCACAACCTGAATATTTTACTAAACCTGCAATATCTATTTGGACAAGCATTTTATCTCATCAAAACAGATCAGAAGGCTGACTTCAGATAGACACCAACCTCTCTTAGTTGAGCTTTTAGATCCAAGATCTGAATATGAGCCAGTACAATATTAACTAAATTAAATATAGCTACCGAAAACATCATTCCAGCAACATAACCTGACCATATTTGTTGCTCTGGGTGGTACATGGTATTAAATGACATCACAAAAAATATAAGGCTAGATAAACCCAACATATATTCATTGCAGTTGTAACGGTATGAATTAGTTGCGTAGTCATACTTGATCGTCACCTTCCCACCAGCTCGACCCAGCTTTAGGTTGATAGCACTTCCAACTATTTCATAATCAATATCATTCTTAGCAATGACGTCTTCCACTCTCTCAAGCATAATTTTATTCCTTTAATATCCCGTCAAGGGTCTGCTTTTGTTTACCCAAATGATCTGACCGTAAACTTCTAATACACCATTAGCCTTTCACACCAATACCATCGCTTTAAGCTTTGCCGCAATCACTAAATTTGCTCACAACCAATAGCTGTTTACGATTGATACAGAAAGACTTACTACACTTTTACGATCACAGATTTCGCTATAAAATCATGAATAGCGCGTTGTTTTGCGTTGGAAAGCATCGATAGTATTTCTATAACTCCCCATGTGAGTGTTACAAGACCAACGAAGTGTCGTAATGGTTGAGTTCCTAGGCTCTCTGGGCTTTGCCCGTTAAAGGTTATTTGAGTATAAAAATAAAAAGAGAATGGCAACATTATGAGAGGTGCAATGTCTCTCATCAGTGATTGTCGAAAAGTTAATATTCTATCCTCTGAGAGATCGAGAACTTTTATTTTCAAAATCCACTTCCCAACCGTTTGTCCAAATAGAGCATGCAGTATGACGTAATAAGCGACCCCAAGAGTCGAATAAAATATCCCCCAAAATAGAACCCCAAATGGATTAGCGCCTGACGAGAGAATGTAATCACCAATCCATTCAAACAGTAGAAGTACAAGCCCATCGATAAAAAATGCAAATGTTCTTCGCCAAAAATTCGAATATCTGTCCATGATCTCAGCTTAACTTTTACTTTCGATTATTGAAGCTACTCTCAAGAGCTTCTGCTTTGGTTTTCTGCGAGTCTTGATACGCCTCAAATGCATCGCCGTTATTGCGGCCACTAAAATGAAGAAAGCCGTGGACTAACATCGTAAAAAAGGCAATCACAATGACAAAAATAGGGGCTAAACCTAATTGGTTAACATTGAGCGAAAGTAGCCCAAGAACAAAAATGACAGCGGAAACAATCGCAATGGATTTGCTACGTGATGAGGACCTCATAAGTAACCTGATGTATAAAAAATTAAGCTACCAAGGGTACTTACCATCACTTACGCATTCTATGAAATGGACCACAAAAAATAAAAGCAAGCGCAACATATAGATCTCACTTATATCTTGCTGCACTTACATTGACGTGGCTCGACATTTTTTCGACATCGATGGAAATACTCTATTTGTACTGAATTTATCTGTTTTCATGAGAAGAGTATTGTATGAATAAAAAAATGATATCCCTAAGTGTATTACTTGGCCTAACCTCATTTGGTGCAACAGCAAACAACATCGACGCACATGAAAAATTCCGTGGTGAACAATCACTAGAGGCAGATCAGTCTAAGTGGTTCCGCGAGCTAAGAATGGATAATTGGAACACAATCGTACCTGAACAAGAAATTCGGAGCATTCTCGATAAAATCGATTCTGGTGAAGCACTGCGCGATTTTAAAAACACCAACGAAGCTGGTCACTGGACTTATGAGTTCACTCAAGCAGCGGACGTTTTTGCAAAATCAGCAAACGACTATGACTCATACCGCAAAGCATCAATGATGTATTTGATTGCATCATACCCAAACCATCTAACTGACCACGAGCACAACGCAATTGAACGCTCTCTAGACATGTACCTTAAAGCAGAGTCATTGAGTAAAACTATTGATATCGAGCGTGTAGAAATGCCACTTGCTGACGGTGGTACTATCACAGGTCTTTTACATGTTCCAAAGGGTGCGAAAAAACCTGGCGTCATTCTTTACACTGGTGGCGTGGATAAAATCCTAACAGAACATCGCGAATCAATTGACGGCTTGCTAAAACAAGGCTTTGCTGTTCTAACTTTTGATATTCCTGGTGGCGGTTTAAATAACAACATCATTATTGAACTTGGTAAAGAAGATCAAGCTCACCAAGCCGCTCTAGCCTATGTGAAATCAAACTCAAAGCTAGACAGCAGTAATGTTGGTGCTCTAAGTTCATCTGGTGGCGGTGTTCCACTACTGACATTTGTTCTTAATACACCTGAGCTAAAAGCAGGCGTGGCACGTTGTGCAGTGGTAACGGACGTTCTTACTGATACACAAGTATTCCACCATGCTCCATTAATGTCATCGATGTCTTACGGTTACCGAGTTGGAGTTAAAGATGTCAGCAATCTTGACTCTTATGGCGAATGGACGATTCCGCTAGCTCTTAAGACGAAAGGCTTCAAAACCAATGAAACAGATGTTCCTGTATTGGCAATCAACACCAAAGATGACATGGTCAACCCGCCAGAAGAAATGAAATATACTGCGGGGCTTTCAACAAAAGGCGAAGTGGCATACTACGGTAACTCTGGACACTGCCCTGATGGCCCAGAAGCAGAGCAAGCTATCATTAGCTTCTTTGACAAATACATGTAATTAATTCACACGTATAACGCTAGCTAGCAAAAGCCCAAAGACTTAACTCTTTGGGCTTCTTTCTATGTCACATAAATAACAGGAAAACATCGATATATAAGCCAAGTTAATGTCGAACGGGTTTATGAGAGGTGATTTGTGAGGGTAAACCTTTACCTTCAAGGCTAAAAGGGTATATACCTAACATTATATTATTAAAAAATGGACATTTCATGACGGTCAAAGAAGTCCTTCAAATCGGCAATGTCCGCTACTTCCTCATGTTTCGATGCAGCTACTTTGCGCGTTTTTACTATCCTGTATTCACCTTACTCTATTTAGATTACGGGCTAACCCTATCTCAATTTGCGATGCTTAATGTAGTTTGGGCTGCCACCATCGTACTTGCTGAGGTGCCATCAGGGGCATTTGCCGATACTTTAGGGCGCAAAAAGCTCGTGGTTCTATCTTCGATTGTCATGTTTATCGAAATCGCGATGATTGCCTTTGTGCCGACTGGAAACCCCAACTTGGTATTCATTGTATTTTTAGTCAACCGAGTATTAAGTGGCTTAGCAATGGCGCTGGCAAGCGGTGCCGATGAAGCGCTAGCTTACGACACATTAAAAGAGCAAGGTAAAGAGGAGGCGTGGCCGCAAGTCTTACAGATCCAAATTCGCATCGCTTCGACTGTCGGTATTTTTGTTACCTTATTAGGGGCAGCAATGTATGACGTGAACTTTATGGCGACCGTCTACTCGTTTCTTGGATTAAACGAGCCAGAAAAGACTCAAGACATCATGCGTATACCTGTTTACGCCACCCTCTTTGTTGCAATGCTCGCCTTTTATGCTGCGATCAATATGAAAGAAGACAACAAAACACTGCCAATACATCACAGCAAATTAGCGACCACCATCGCCAGCCTTAAATTAACGCTAAATACGGGGAAATGGGTACTTTCCACACCGTATGTGCTGTTCATATTGCTCTACTACAGTTTATTCGAACACACATCGCGGATGTTTTTAACCATGAACAGCCAATACTATCGCGCCATTGATATACCCATTATCTATTTCGGTCTTATTGGAGCGGGGATCAGTGTGCTACAAATAGTACTAGCAGGACAAAGCCGTAAGTTAGCTGAGCGGATGGACCCAAAAACGTTTATCTTTGTCATGGGTTTAGCAACGATGGTAACCTATTATTGCATAAGTTTAGGGTGGTCGATTTACGGGGTAATACCTGCATTAGTGCTAATTTTTATCATCATGACAATGAACATTTTTATTAGTTACCATCTTAATAAAAAGACCGAGTCAAACAACAGAGCAACCGTTCTAAGCTTCAAAGGGTTAATGTTTAATCTTGGATACGGTTCTATAGGTATTTTGTACGCCTACTACTACAAATTGCTGTCTCAGAACTACACCGAACAAGAGATGGAACAAAACCTTGATTTCTTAGCTTCACTGTCTTCGTTCTTCTACTACTTCACCTTTTTGTTTGTTTCGATCAGCACTCTGTTCTATTTCAAAAACAAGAAAGAACCGATATTTCAAGAATCTAGCGATAACTAATCCGAATTTAAGGCGAGCATCTTTGACACTGAAAGATATAAACCGGAAAACGCATAGAACTAATAAACACATATTCTTATTACTCCACTACATCTATTAATTATCCCATTAGTGACTTGGTTGAACGACGGCAGTCTGGCATTATGCGCCCAAGAAATCTGTGGTTATTACACGGTACAAAATGAACGAAGGTAGTCAGTGGTAGAAAACAGCCAACAATTAAGTCACCGTTACGATGAACACGGTTACTTTGTTATCAGAAATTATTTCGATGAAGCTCAAATTGCATCACTTAGAGATGTTGTACTGAAATTTCATGAAGCATGGAAAGCAGACAACGAAGAGTTCTATCAAGAAGAAGCATTTAACTCCTCTTTAATTACGGGTAGCGAATACTTACCCACCGACGATAGAACCGTATTGTTTGACTTCATCAGCTCAAAAAAAGTGATGGACATAGTCGATGCGGTGCTACCAAACAACCCTGCTTTTATGAACACTCAACTGTTCTTCAACCCTATGAACCCACAACAAAAAGACTTCTGGCATCGTGACTGTCAGTACGACTACGACATTGATGACCAAATGAACGTCATCATGGAAACCCAAGTATTGCACCTTCGTGTGCCCTTATTTGATGAACTCGGTATGGAGCTTATCCCTGGTACGCACAAACGCTGGGACAACGAAGAAGAGTTCAATGTTCGCCAAGAAGTGAATGGTAAAGTGAGCAGCGACAGCATCTCTAGCGGTAAGCCGATACCGTTAGCCGCAGGAGACTTGCTGGTATTTTCAGCGGATATGATCCACCGAGGTCGATACGGGTTAGATCGATTGGCATTGGATATTTTAATCTTTGATTCGGCGGCAGACTATGTCGACTACGTTGATGATGATTGCTTACCAACTCCAGCAATCCTGAGCAATATTGCCGATCCAAGACTGTTTATGAACACCTTACACCTGAAGTCGACAAGCACGACCTGATGCTGACGGCAAACATGGGTAGCTCCATCATATTTCTCTGAATTTTTGATCGAATAAACTCAACCAAATATGAATGATCTCAAAAATGGAATACCCTTACGTTTTTCGATTCACTTGGTGCTGTTCTATCTTTTTTCATTTCGAAAGAAGTAATCGGATAGAAAATCTATAAAGGAACGAATACTTTGTGGTTGGTGATCTACATCTTTATAAAGTAGATACATAGGCAATTTAAAAGGCTGATACTGATCCAATATTATTTTTAGCTCATTTGATTTTAGTTCCTTTTCTATCATCCACTTAGGCATTCCTGTCACACCCTGGCCAAGTTTTGCCATCTTCACTAACATTTCGGGATTGTCACTTCTAATTCGCTCATGCACTTTTATTCTTAGCTCTTCTTTTCCATCATAAAATCGCCACAAGTTTGATGGGTTAGATAGGGCATAGGTAAGGCACTTATGCTGCTCCAAATCCCTTGCTTTCATAATTGGCGGATGGCTCGCTAAATAATCGACTGACGCAAAATAGACAAGCTCATTGTCCATCAGCCACTTGGCTTTTAACCCCGAATCTTTGAGATAACTAGCTCGAATTGCAATATCAATCTCATCTTCAACCAAATTAACTAACTTATCTGATACCGACACATCAACGGTTAAATTAGGGTTCAAATTCATAAACTCGTTGAGTGGTGAAGAAAGCAAACGCACGCTAAATGCACTAGGTACTGATAGTTTCAATTTACCCGATACAATAGTTTGTTCTTGCCTTAACTGAGATTCAAATGTACTCAACTCTTCAGTCAGCTTTATCGCTAACTTCAAATATTGTTTCCCACCGTTTGTAAGGCTGATTGCACGAGAATGACGGTGGAATAATGTGATACCAATCTCTTTCTCTAACCAAGCTATCTTCTTGCTCACAGCGCTTTGAGTGATATTTAGTTCATTTGCAGCAGCTGTAAATGTTCCATGAAAAGCAACGCGGGTAAAAACAGTTAAGCATTGAATTTTATCCATATGCATTCCTATTTAGAATCATAATAAGTCAAATAGTAGTCTACTTATGATGATTCAGGAATGCTTAAATAGCTATATCAAATTAATAAGGAGATAAACTTATATGTCGATTATTCAAGGGTTGCTGATTACATTTTTTTTGATTGCAAGTTCCATTAAAGTATTTGGATGGATCAAGCCCGTATTTGAACCTCAATTAGCCTTCTTTCATAAGTATGGCCTTAACCGAGCTTTAATGGTTGCCGTTGGGGTAATTGAAGCTATCGGTGCAATAGGAATGCTCGTAGGAATGATTACGGAAGAGTCGTTGCTAAGTGCTCTAGGTGCAGGGTTAATTGCGTTAACTTCTGTGGGAGCAACGTACTTCCATTTCAAATTTGATACTTGGAAAGAAGCCATTCCTTCAATGTTAACACTACTACTTTCTCTGCTGCTGCTTTCGTCGTTACTAGAAATGCTGATTAGCAGTTAGTGAAAAAAATTAATTAATTCTTGCTCTCTCAATTTAAGATTTTAATTCACCAATCGCTCCATTCTCGACTCATTACATTAGCACTTCCTTAAAAATCAACGAATTGATTATTTTTCATACCAGAATCACACATTCTTTCATTTTATAAAGTCAACAATATAAAACAGAGTAATATCCTCGTGACAATCAATCCAATAGGTTGATTTATATCTACTTTTAAACAAAAGGATATAACATGAGCAACATTTCTAGTTCCTTCCTCGGCTTAAGTTTATTGATGGCTTCCAGTTCAATATGCTATGCATCGAACCTTGATCAAACCGATCCAATTGCAGATTTAATTCAGTCATCGACACCATACTTTCAACCACAATGTCATTTATACGGCGTTGAAAAAAGTGTTCCCACTGGCTGTAATTACTACCTCTTAAACTTGAGTGACATTGTCAAGGAAGAGAGAAAAACATTCACGTCTGAGTTATTAGGGCTTGGTGTTGATAGCCAGTACGTATTGGTGACTAAACCAAGTGAGATTGAAAAAAGGGGTATATATCTTCTTGATGATCTTGATCCTGAATATCTCGCATCTAACTTAATGACTGAACTCAATAAGCGAAGCCGTAGTAAGAGGTCTGCATCCCAAGATAGTGGCAATGTGATGGAATTTATTGTTCACCGTCGCTTCAATGTTGAAAGAAAAGGCAAAGGGAATGTCACGTTAAAATACAAAGTTCGCTACTACAGCAAGTCCCCATTTTATGCTCGTTCTGGCGACAAAGATAAGTATGTAGAAATCGTATTGGCGGAAGGCTCTGGTGTTGATATGGGGATGGCAGATAGCTGGTCTGATATTTACCGTCGCTGGAATCATAATAGTAATACAAACTATGTCTACAACGAATATCTTGATGCTATTGATGTCAATATTAAGATTAATGACCCTACCAAGCTGTCATCAGGTCAGATTTATCTCAACGATCTCTACCCACGAATGCAAGATCAAGTGGAGTCAAAAATCGAGAAAGAAACAAGTACTAGCATTAAAGTTGGTTTAGGGTTCTCTCCTAAAATACCAATCAAAGATATTGAATATAAGTTTACGGATAAATACAGCATCACCAATAAAAAGCAGTTTGGCCTAGTGACTAAAACCAATAAAGACGGCTACAACATTAAATATGTAAATAATAAATATGGGTCGTCATTGGATCCTGAACATGGTTTCTGCAATTTAGGAACCGCAGATGGCTGGTGCTGGGACTACGATGAACGTCGAGGTAACCCTTGGAATTTTGATAAGCTAAGAGAAAATAACTCTTTGGCTATTAGCGGATTACGTCCTGATTTTGTAGCAAAAGTGGCAGCGAAAGAAGACACAAATGGCTCATCTGACATTGTTGTCAAAACCACTGTAGATAGCCTCGCTCTATTTGGTCATAACCGTTGGATTATTGGTCGTCGTTACGCATCGGGTAGCCAATTATGGAATAGTAATACCGGAAGTGACTCTGACTGGGGTACTGGTCGTGACTTTGAAAAGCTGACTTATTCAGATCAATTTTCTGTGACCGTTGATTGGAATAGTCCGTGGTTCTTAGGGGCTGACGCCGTAACCATTAAATCCACTTACTTAAGCCAAGAGAACGCGCAATGTTTGACGGTGGTAACCAATAAGTCGTTACAGTTTAAAGATTGTATCGATGGCTCTAAATCTCAATCCTTTATTTATGATCAAGAGAAAAGATACCGTAGCGTCGCCAATATCGACCAATGCTTAGAAACGGCAGATGGCCAATTAACGCTGAGTTCCGATTGTCAAGATGACTTTGCTCGAAATACTCAGATCTGGTACTGGCAAGAGCCTAACGGGTTTGCTAATGATGTTCTGTACACAGTGAATAATAACAGGACGATCAATTCAATCGATGCTTCAACAGAAGTACCTAGCGTTATTACGCTCGACGACACAGAGAATATGCCAGAAAGCGTACTTTACACCAGTCGTTTCACGGATTTTAGTTCTATTAAGCCATAATATTTTTTAGATTATTAAACCAAATAAAACCGCTCACTTATTATATGCGTGAGCGGTTTATAGTAGTTATCTAGGTAGCGTCTTAGGTTTAACAGTATTGCTTTCTAACATCAAATCGCCACACACATCGGTGTATTTGAAATAGGGTCACGGAACACTCGAGCTTTGTTCCTAAAGCGTCTCCCAATGCTAATCCCAGTAATGTCAGAAATAGGAAAAGTTGTTCAAATATCCTCACTGGCGCACATCATTTCTGCTCAATTTATGAATACTACCCCTATCAGCAAACTAGATAAAAAGTGCAAATTTCGCTCATTGTTTGTAAAAAAACCAATGACCGATTTGCTTATAGTTTGATACCGAGATTCTGGCAAAATTGCCGATAATTAACAGAAATGAACAGGAGCTTAACCAATGAACATGATGCTATTTAGCAACGGTAAAATTCCGGGCGACCAACAGATTTTACAATACGGCCTTGAATGGATTCGCGCTGCCGTCGAGCGCACGCAAGCTAAAAAGTTACTTTTCATTCCATACGCAATGATTCGCGGAAACTACGATGATCGTGTAACGGCACTACAAGACATTTTAGGCCCAATGGGATGCGAAGTGACTGGGATCCATCAAGCGGATGATCCTGTGAAAGCGATAGAAGAAGCCGATGGTATCGTCGTCAGTGGCGGCAATACTTGGGTACTAAACAAAATGCTTCATGACTTGGGGTTAGTTCGTCCAATTCGTCAAGCCGTTCTTAACCACAACAAGCTCTACATTGGCTGGAGTGCTGGTACTAACATTGCAACCCCTACCATTCGCACAACGAACGACATGCCAATCGTCAGCGCTGCCATTCTGCCTTCGTTAAACCTTGTTCCTTTCCAGATCAACCCGCATTACATTGAAGCGAATATTTCTGGTCACATGGGCGAAACTCGTGATGAACGTATTGAAGAGTTTTTAGCGATTAACCAGCATGAAATTGTGGTGGGTATTCCTGAAGGCACAATGCTACAAGTGATTGGCGATAAGCTGACATACCACAGCGCAACCGATGCGCCACTAAAACTGTTCAAGCATCAGCAAGAAGCAGAGTACTACCATGAACATGATGAATTTGAATTCTTAATGTCCCATGGTTGCTAACCTGCCTCTCTAGCATAAACATATACGTATTGGCATAGCGAAACACGCTATGCCTTTTTATATGGTGGTGCCTATTTACTCGCTTCTTCTTTCTCGCTTTCACGCTGTAAACTTTGCTTAAAAACCTCTTTAATCATCACGTATCGTTCAGGCAGTTGACGATTACGTTTTTGTACCAAATACAGAGTCTCCAATACGGTTTCAGGCGGGGTATGCACATGCAGGAAGTGTCTTTCTGCAAACATTTCAACCGCACTCTGTGGCAGTACAGTAAATCCAATCCCTTGAGAAATGGGCAGTAATATTTGGCCAATTTGGTTGATATAACTCACTACAGGAAAGCTATCACTATTAAGCGCAGCCAATTTCTTATCACCACAAAGATCAAAATAGAGGGATAAATAGTGCTCTGCATCAGGATGTTTCACTAGACCTAATTGAACCAAAAGCTCTGGGGTAATGGGCAAATCTTGATATTGACGAGGTAGGATTAAGCATAATGGCTCACTCGCGAATTTTTTAGATTGAAATAGGCTCGGAGTGGGAATATGCGTGACAACACCTAAATCAATACTGCCACTTTGAATGTCATCCAAGATCTTATGGTTGGGTGCCGCTTCGATATGTGCCGTCAACTCAGGGTACTGTTTTTGTAACGATATCAGCTGTGGGTACATCAATAGCGCCAAAGCACCAGAACAGGCCAAACGACACTCTCCTGATTGAGGGTCATCAAAGCTCAGACTTTCAAGAAGTTCCAGCTCGCGCAGAGACTGAGTCAGTGCGTAGTCATACACCTGTTGCCCTTGCTCGGTCAGCTCAAAACTCTTCCCTTCTCGCTTTAAAAGTTCATGTCCACATGCCAGCTCTAACTTTTTGATATGTTGGCTTACTCCGGGCTGAGTCATATACAATTTTTCAGCTGTCTGAGTAAAATGCCCCACTTCAACCAGAACCTTAAACGTTTCCAACCATTGTGGATTTAATGCTGCCATGCTTTTCTCTCCCAACCGTGATCTTTCGAACATTCAATATCAAGAGGATAATAACAAGGAATTATCATTAGGTGAAAGGTTGATAGTTTTAAATTATAAATAAGGATTTATGAATAGACATTATTCATATTAAAAAAGAGAAGAGATCAATTTTACATTAAAAATCCAAACGTGAAGATGACCCCTTTCTAATAACAACACCGATGGGTTTAGCGTAAATAACTCTTTTCAAATGAATCAGCAGTAACAGGCTTGCCGTAAAGGTAGCCTTGTCCATAATCGCACTCTTCAAATTTAATGAAATCATCTTGGGCTTGTGTTTCTACCCCTTCGGCGATGACGTGCATATCCAACTTTTTACCAATGGCGATGATCGCTTTAGAAAGCTCTCTATCTTGCTCATTTTTTTCTATATTAGTGATAAAGCAACGGTCAATTTTAAGGGTATTAAAAGAGTATTTTTGTAAGTAACTTAAGGATGAATACCCCGTCCCAAAATCATCCAAAGACACTCTAACACCCAGTTGCTGTAGCTTCTTGATCGTACGCTGCGCAATATGCTCATCTTGCAATAAAATGCCTTCAGTAATCTCAAGCTCCAACGCCGATGCGGGTAATTGGTACAAAGTTAAAAGATCGGCAATATGTTCAGCAAAGCTCGAGTATCTAAATTGAACCGGAGAGATATTAATCGCGATTCGAAAGTCGCCCGGTTGTAGGACATACCATTTTGCAGCTTGGGAAATCGCAGTATGTAAGACAAAGTTACCGATCTCATTGATCTGTCCATTGTGCTCGGCAAGGCTGATAAATTGATCCGGCGGTACATTTCCTAAAATTGGGCTATTCCAACGCAATAGGGCTTCCGCACCGATCACTTTGTTATCCTTGAGGCAGAAGAGAGGTTGGTAGTTAAGGCTCAACTCTCGATTCTTAAGTGCATCGACTAAATTAGATTCAAGGTGATATCGCTGCTCAATATTTAACTGAGTTTGCTTCGTAAAGAATGTGTATTGAGAACCATCAACCTTACTGATATCCATCGCCGCTCCCGCTTTCTGTATCAATTCAGCTGCGTTATCAGAATCTGACGGTGACTGCGCTATCCCCATACAGCAAGGAATCGTGATGGTAAATTCGTCGATCGTAAACGGGTGATTACTGCTAGTTATGATTTGATTAATCAACTGCATTTCATCTGTTGTATCACTCTTAGGTTGCGCGATAACAAATTCCGCTCCCGCGACTCTGGCAAATAGAGTATCGCTGCTTAGAAAGCGCTGTACACGTTGGCTAAAAAGCTGCAGTAATTTATCGCCAATCACATAACCGTAACTATTATTAATCGACTTAAAATTTCGTAATCCAAAATAGATAATGGTTGTATGTGGTGATATTGAAGCATTTAACTGTTGGGTCAATGAACTCATAAAGCTTAAGCGATTAGGTAAGCCAGTGAGAGCATCGTAGCTTTTATAGTAGTCTACGGAATCTTCAATGACTCTACGGCTCTCAATTTCTTGAATCAACTTTTCACTCAATTTTGCCAGTTCTGAGGTTCTCTGTTGAACATTATTTTCAAGGATTTGATTCAGATATTGCAACTCGGAATGTTGATATAAGCTCGCCAAGTTAGCGTTAATTCCATTTTGAAACCGTTCCAATAACTGTCGGTAAAGTGGGCTGTATTCTCGTTCTTGACTATCTAACATACAAATAGTGCCAAATGGTGTCTTATCTGGCCAAGTTAACGGCAACCCACAGTAAGCGATCATTCCTAGCTTGATGTCAGGGTTATGATCCCAATCCTTATCCTTAAGTGCGTTAGGTATATTCAATTCACTCTGATTCTGAATCACCGTTTCACAGTAAAGGCCATTACCTAGCACCTCCCTATCATGTCGGTGGTAAGGGTTACCTTGAGTTCGGCTCGCTGTAAATACTGAAATATCAGTCGCTGTGACTCTCATAATCAGCACCGCAGGACTATCGACAATCTCCGCTAAGAGATCGAGTGTTTGCTGCCAACCATTAAACATCTCATCAGGTACATCTATCTGAGAGGTATTAATATTCAGGTGACCAAATAGGTGCTCATATTGCAGTTTTTTAAGCTCGCTTTTATAGGGCATCGCATAGTGTCCTTGCTATGAGTTCGACTCATATTCAAATAATAATAGCTCTTGTTTGCAAACATCGTTATGTCTTCGAGATGAAATTAAAGAGAATAATCTCCTCAACAATCCCGGTTCATTTACCCTTTACACTTGGTAATTAGACTTATCACCAATATCGAAATGAAGCGGCATTCGCCATTTTTCATAGGATAAATAAGCCAGCACTAAACCTGAAACGAATAACATCACAGCGGCCAACATCCAACTTTCAAACATCATCAAAAATGTGCTTAAAGCCAGTAACAGTGGTACCAATCTTAAACCTAGCACTTTAAAACAGAAGGACTCTTTTAACGCAATTCCGGAGAAGGTAATAAAAATAAAACCAAGAGATAGCCATGAATAAAACAGATTGGGATCACTCAACATCAAAAGAATACCAACCCAACTCGACCATGAGATCACCGCTCTCACAAGCTTATCGTAAACGTGTATATTAGCCGCGCTCATAGCCGCTGAGATACTCATGATCAGCAAGCACACTCTCTCCATATCGGCAGGTATCACCATCCACTCTGCTTTTCCTGCCAGTATTGCGGAATACATAATCGCTACTACCGAAAACAAGCTAATACCACTCCGATACAAACACACGCTTAATTTATCAAAGCGATCTAACGTCTCTTTATGCTCTGGATTTGCCACGGTTTAACTCCCCAACTCTGACTTGTCATGCAGTATATACTGAAACTCAAACCACGTTCATAACCGCATTCACAGCTTCAAATTGATTGAAGTTTAAATTGTCATAACATCGCTCATCCTCCCGCACAATAATCTTATGACACTCTCTTTAATCGAAGTGAATGTTTTCAAATAACGTCGCTCTAGGTTTTTAATTTCTGGGCTTTTAAATTCCATATTTTCATCTGTTTTACTCACTGTACATCTCAATTTACTCCGTCTCGCTTTTAGATTTCAAGCACAATTTAACATTTTGGTTACACTTAATGTATTCGCAATACCAATGTTAATGACAATTAAAAGTGATGTTCCTAGAGTAA
The DNA here is from genome assembly GCF_013114135.1 of Vibrio sp. 03-59-1. NCBI lineage: Bacteria > Pseudomonadati > Pseudomonadota > Gammaproteobacteria > Vibrionales > Vibrionaceae > Vibrio > Vibrio sp. 03-59-1. The sequence goes on along the minus strand of NZ_VTYA01000002.1, from coordinate 66,574 downwards.
TGCATCAACTTATTGGTATTGGTTACAAGCAGTTAGGCATAACTCGTCATCATCGACAGTGGATTTGTCGAACTGAGCTACCAAAGGAGCTTGAGATGAATGTTCAGGCGTTACCTATGCATCGGTTTATCGACCATCAAGGCAATCTTGTTTGCCCACTCCCATCATGGGCCGACAAAGCAACACTAAAAGGGTTTTACTGCGACATGGTATTAACCCGCACCTACGATAAAAAAGCCGTCGCGCTTCAGAGGACCGGGAAATTAGGCACTTACCCTTCACACCTTGGTGCAGAAGCCATTGGGATTGCCATCGGACGTGCGCTCAATTCTGATGATGTTTTCATTCCATATTATCGAGATTTTCCTGCGATGTGGGCTCGTGGAATACCAATGGAGAAAAACCTCCAATACTGGGGAGGTGATGAGCGAGGCAGCGACTTCAGTTCAAGCAGCACCTCGCCAAACCACCCACCTCAACAAAGTTATGATTTGCCCTTTTGCGTTCCTATCGCGACCCAATGTACCCATGCCGTTGGGGTTGCTTCTGCATTGAAAATCGAAGGAAAACATAAAGCCGCATTGGTCACATGTGGTGATGGCGCGACTTCTAAGGGGGATTTTCTAGAGTCTTTGAATTGTGCGGGCACATGGAACATCCCATTAATTTTTGTCGTCAATAACAACCAGTGGGCCATATCTGTTCCCCGCAGCCTGCAATGCGCAGCAGAGTTTCTTTCCGAAAAATCGGCAGGCGCTGGCATCTCTGGCATCACTGTTGATGGAAACGACATTGTCGCCATGTTTGATGCCATATTATCCGCGCTTGATCATGCACGAAAAGGGAAAGGGGCAACGCTCATAGAGGCAATCAGCTATCGCTTAAGCGACCACACCACGGCTGATGATGCCACTCGCTATCGAAGCGATGAAGAGCTTCATGAGGCATGGGAATTTGAACCGATCAGCCGACTAAAAACCTTCCTTATTCAACAAGGCTACTGGTCAGAAAAAGAAGATCAGCAGTGGTTAGAACATTGCCAAAAAGTGATAGAACAAGCCGTAGACAACTACCTAAATACTCCTGGTCAAGCCCCTGAAAGCGCCTTTGATTTTCTCTACGAATCTCTCAGCCCAGATTTGCACCACCAGCGAGATGAAATCATCAACAAAGCAATGCGGTTGCAAGGAGGCAAGCATGGCTGAAATAACATTGGTAGAAGCGGTCAACCTTGCTCTGCATTATGAGATGGCATCCGACTCTAACGTGGTACTTTTAGGGGAGGACGTGGGTGACAACGGAGGAGTATTTCGTGCCACTGTCGGTCTCAAAGAGAAATTCGGTTTAAAGCGCGTCATTGATTCCCCACTCGCTGAGGCGTTAATTGCAGGCGTGGCAATTGGCATGGCCTCGCAAGGGTTACGCCCCATTGCAGAGTTCCAATTTCAAGGTTTCATCTTTCCAGCCATGGAACATTTAATGTGCCATGCCGCTAGAATCCGTAATCGAACTCGTGGGCGTCTCACCTGCCCTGCGGTTTTTCGAGCGCCATTCGGTGGAGGCATCCATGCGCCCGAACATCACTCCGAGAGCATTGAAACCTTATTCGCCCATATTCCAGGTTTAAAAGTGGTCATCCCATCCTCGCCACAGCGCGCCTACGGTTTACTGCTGGCCTCCATTCGCAGTAACGACCCTGTGATGTTTTTCGAACCAAAACGGATTTATCGCACCGTCAAGTCCGATGTTGTCGATAACGGAAAAGCGTTACCTCTCGACAGTTGCTTCACGCTTCGCAAAGGGCGAGATTTAACTTTAGTCACTTGGGGAGCGTGTGTTGTCGAATCCCTACAAGCGGCGAATACGCTTTCTGCTCAAGGCATTGAAGTGGAAGTGATTGATCTCGCGAGTATCAAACCTATCGATATGGCGACGATTCTACACTCGCTAGAGAAAACAGGTCGCCTGTTAGTGGTTCACGAAGCGAGTAAAACCTGTGGCGTAGGCGCTGAAATTCTGGCTCGAACAGCAGAACAGGCGATGTGCTTATTAAAAGCCCCACCTAAGCGAGTAACAGGGATGGATACCATTATGCCTTATTACCGAAACGAAGATTTTTTCTTGATAAAAGAGCAGGATATTGTCCTAGCCGCACAAGAGTTAGTGGAGGGATGGAAATGAAATCTTTTATGCTACCAGACTTAGGCGAAGGCCTTGCCGAATCAGAAATCGTGCAATGGCACATCAACATTGGAGATCTCGTCAAGGTTGACCAGATTGTGGTGACGATTGAAACAGCAAAAGCGATCGTAGAAGTGCCCGCCCCCTACAGTGGTAAAATCGTCCGTCGATATGGTGAAGAGGGGGATGTCATTAACATCGGCTCCCTTTTACTTGAGATTGAAGAAGAGGGAGAACTGACGAAAGTAAACTCCGAGCCGTCTCTATCCGAATCCACGCTATCTGGTTCTGAACAATCCGGCTCTAAGCGATCTAGTTCTAAACAATCGAACTCCGCTCAAAATGATTCAACCATCAGCAAAAAGCAAGATGCCGCAACCGTAGTTGGCAATGTATCGCAGCAAAACCATCACGTTAATATCGATGATTTTTGGATCGGTGGTGATCCTAATACGAGCACCGAAAATTTCATTACCGCCATGCCTTCTGCTCGGCTATTAGCGCAGCAGTTAGGCGTAGACTTACACGAAATCGTAGGCAGTGGCGCTGATGGCTTGATCACCGATGATGATATTTACCAACAGTGTGACAAACAACTCCCTGGCACTGAAGTACTCAAAGGGTCTAGACGTGCGATGGCAAATGCGATGACGCACTCGCATCACAATGTCGCAGCAGTAACCATCACAGAAGAAGCCTTACTGATGAATTGGGCCGAAAATGAAGATATCTCCATTCGACTGATTCAAGCGGTACTCCAAGCCTGCCAACAGGAGCCAGCACTCAATGCATGGTTTGATGCTGAAACCATGACTCGATGCATTCATACCACGGTCAATGTAGGCGTGGCAGTAGACAGTTCGCACGGTCTGTATGTGCCAGTATTGCGTCACGCTGATGAGTACAGTGCCAAAGGGATTCGTCTGTGGCTTGATAAAACAGTGGATGGTATCCGAGAGCGCAAGATCGGCAGAGAACAGTTACAACATGCCACCATCACACTATCCAACTTTGGTGCCATCGCTGGGATTTATGCCACACCTGTCGTGTCTCCCCCACAGGTCGCTATCGTGGGAGCAGGACGAATCATCCGCAAAGTAATCGTAGAAAACGATAAAGCGGTAGAGGTCAAAGCGATGCCATTATCGATGACCTTTGATCATCGAGCGTGTACAGGAGGGGAAGCGGCGCGATTTATTAAAGCCTTAGTGACACATTTACAGCATGCTAAAGTGCAATAACGCTCATCTGCCATAGCACTTGTATACAATAGTACTTATCTACAATAGCATTCATCTGCAATAGCACTTACCTACAATAGCGCTCATCGATGCGAATACTCGTGGTAGAGCATCAGTTTAAAAGAGAATGATTCGCTCACAACCCATTTACACTGAGCGAATCAATTCAGGCATGATTTCAAAGAGATCGCCGACGATTCCATAATCGGCGACCTGAAAAATCGGCGCATCTGGGTCACTATTGATCGCGACGATCACCTTAGACTCTTTCATGCCTGCTAGATGCTGGATCGCCCCTGAAATGCCCACTGCGATATACAACTCTGGAGCCACTATCTTACCCGTCTGCCCAACTTGAAGATCGTTAGATACAAACCCTGCATCTACCGCCGCCCGAGATGCACCAATCGCACCACCGAGCTTATCGGCAAGTTGCTCAATTAAACCGAAATGCTCTTGGCTACCCAAGCCTCGTCCACCTGAAATAACGACCCGAGCTTCGGGTAACTCAGGACGCTCACTTTCAACTTTCAGCTGCGACACAAATTCTGTCGATTGTGCTTTGATGCTCTTGTCCCACCTCTCTATCTTTGCCTTTTTGTCTTCACTACAAACAAGTTCCTCACTCTCTATGGCATCAAAAGCTGAGCTTCGAATTGTGATCACTTTAATTGAGTCGAGAGATTTCACTTTTGCGAGCGCGTTGCCTGCATAAATCGGGCGAATCACGATATCTGGAGTTTGAATCTCAACCACATCTGAAAGCTGCCCCACTTCCAATAGAGCCGCAACACGAGGCATCAGATCTTTCCCAAACGTTGTCGCAGGGGCGAGTAGATGCGAATAATCTTGTCCGATTTCAGCAATCAACTCCGCCATATTTTCTGCCAGCCTATATTGATGATCACTTGAATCAGCGGCAATCACTTTATCAACGCCACTGATTGCCGTTATTGAGTCGACCACCGTTTCACAACTATGCCCTGCGACAAATACCGATACGTCGCCTTTATCGTGCTGCTCACTACTCATTATTAGCAAGCTTGCGGCTTTGATAGTTCGCAATGTTTCCATCGAGACTTGTGAGTTATCGTGCTGTGCAACAACTAAAACTCTTAACGGTTGATCGTCCATGTGTTTGCTCCTCATCCCTACCCGAACAATGCGTACCTCTTACCACTACGCTAAATGACTTTGGCTTCACTCTTCAGTTTATCCACCAGCTCTGTCACGTTTTGCACTATGACTCCGGCTTTTCGCTCTACTGGCGGCATCACTTCAAGTATCTCTTGGTGTTTCATCTCTTCAACCCCTAGCGCACTTGCCGTTAACACTTCTAATGGCTTTCGTTTGGCTTTCATTATATTTGGCAAGGAGGCATAACGAGGTTCATTAAGGCGCAAATCGGTACTGATAATCGCAGGAAGCGCCAACTTCAACGTTTCCAGACCACCATCAATTTCACGAGTGACTTCTACACTGCTCTTATTACCATTCTCATCAGCAACGATTTTCAACTGCGAAGCAAATGTTCCTTGCGGACGCTGAGTCAGAGCCGCCAACATTTGTGCCACTTGATTGTTGTCAGTATCAATCGATTGCTTACCAAGTAGCACCAGCCCTGCCTCGTCGAGCATTGATTCCTGCTGCATCACCGCTTTCAAAAGTTTGGCAACGGTAAGAGGCTCAGGAGGTGTGATGAAATCAATATGAATAGCGCGATCGGCCCCTAAAGCCAACGCCGTACGCAACTGCTCCTGACAACCATGATCACCCGCAGACACCACAATAACTTCATCCACATATCCCGTTTCTTTCAACCTCACAGCCTCTTCAACCGCGATTTCACAAAACGGATTCATCGTCATTTTTACGTTACTGTTTTCAACGGCTGAACCATCACTTTTAACCCTAATTTTGACATAGGGATCGATCACTCGTTTGATTGCGACTAATACTTTCACAATGCCATCCTTATCAATGAACGCTACTCATGTCTGCCTTACTTTTGAGCTTAGTAAAGTTTACGTTTACGTCAACTGGACTATATTTAATGGTAAGTCAGCGTAATACAGCAGGGCTATCGTATGGGCAGTGAGCGTATGGACAGAGAGTGCATGGAATTTGACGTAGTAATTGTCGGTGCAGGCCCATCAGGCTTAGCGGCCGCTTGCAAACTCGCGCAATTAACCCAATTGGAAAACCGCTCTCCAATATCCATCTGCGTAGTGGAAAAAGGGGCGGAAGTTGGTGCTCACATCCTCTCTGGAGCTCTGTTTGAAACGAGCGCGCTAGATGAGCTATTCCCTGAATGGCAGAGCATGGATACTCCTATCTCAACCCCCGTAAATAACGATAAGTTTGTCTACCTCACCACTCAACATAACCACCTAACAGTACCTCGGGTGCTGACCCCAAACCCCATGCACAACAATGACGAAAACTACGTGATCAGTTTATCGAACTTATGCCGTTGGTTAGCACAACAAGCTGAAACACTCGGTGTCGAAATCTTCCCCGGCTTCGCGGCCACTTCCATAAATTACGATAACAATGGCACAGTGACAGGCATCAATACCTCAGACATGGGACGAGACAGACATGGTGAACCTAAAGCTAATTTTGAAGCGGGAATTGAGCTAAAAGCCAAATACACTATTTTTGCTGAAGGGGCGCGTGGTCACTTGGGCAAACAGCTCATGAGTAAGTATCGACTTGATGCAGATAAACAACCGCAGCATTATGCGCTTGGGCTCAAAGAGATATGGGAAGTGCCTAGTTCCGAAACTAAAGCAGGAGATGTCATCCATAGTATTGGTTGGCCATTAAACGAATCAGACAGCTCTGGTGGCGGATTTCTTTACCATTTAGAAAACAACAAAGTCGCGGTGGGGTTGATTGTCGACCTCAATTACAGCAATCCATACTTAGACCCTTTCGAGGAGTTTCAAAGACTTAAACACCACCCTGTTTTTAGTCAGCATCTCAGAGGCGGTAGTCGTATTTCTTATGGCGCGAGAGCGATTGCAAAAGGTGGGTTTTCTTCCCTCCCGAAACAGCAATTTCCTGGTGGTTTATTGATTGGATGCGATGCTGGCACACTCAATGTGGCCAAAATCAAAGGGTGCCATACCGCCATGAAATCTGGAATGTTGGCGGCAGAAGCGATTTTTAACGCTTTAGAAAATGTGAATGATCAACCACTTGAGCCTGATTACGATACTCAGTTTAAAGCTTCTTGGCTCTATCAAGAACTCGAAGATACTCGCAGCTTCAGCGCCGCGATTCACAAGTACGGCAACCTACTCGGTGGAGCGCTGATTACTCTTGAGCACAATGTATGGATCCCTCTATTTAACCAACCTGAACCTTGGGTGATTCATGACAGAAAGGCGGATCACCTTCACCTAAAAGAACTTAGCCAGTGCCCGCAAATCACTTACCCGAAACCTGACGGAGTATTAAGCTTTGATCGAGCGTCGTCTGTCTACCTCTCCTCGACTCAACATGAAGAAAATCAACCTTGCCACCTCTTGTTGAATGACTCGACCATTCCTATTCAAAACAATTTATCTCGATTTGATGAACCTAGCCAACGCTACTGCCCTGCCGGGGTATATGAAGTGGTCATTACAGATAATGAAAAGCGATTTCAAATCAACCCTGCCAACTGTTTACACTGTAAAACTTGCGATATAAAAGACCCATCGCAAAACATTAGCTGGCAACCACCAGAAGGCGGAGGCGGGCCTAATTATCGGGATATGTAGAGAATAGGATAACTCCCAATCACGATGCTATCTATCGCGGCCGCTTTGTTTTATGTACTCCCCCGCATCTTAGACCGTTTGTTCAAGTCTTAGCTAATTTCTGACACAGTAACTCCATGTTAAAGTGGTTGCGTAGCCCCGCTAACCTGTTAACTTATTATTTTCCAAGAAATTAGCATTCAAACTAGGTACGTTCTTAGTAAACGGAACTCTTCGCAATACACTTCAAACTGCATGGGAGATAACAGTGCAAGAGGAATATATGGATTACTATGCGAATTTTGATGAAGAGCAGCGTCTCGTTTGTCAAAACATTACTCGCATTGAATTTGATACAACCATCAACCAACTAGAATTATTTACTCATTCAGCCGATACGCTTACCGAGTTTGGTGCTGCAACGGGTCGCTATTCCATTTTTTATGCCCAAAAAGGCTTAGATGTAACCGCAGTCGAGCTCGTTCCGGAACTGGTTGCTCAACTAAAACAAAATGCCGTTGTTCAAAATGTTGAGCTGAACGTATATGAAGCAAATGCAACGGATGTTCCTTTTGTTCCAGACAGCTCTCAAGATATGGTGTTAATTCTTGGGCCCTTGTACCACATACAAAAAGAAAGCGAACGACAAGCTGTAATAAGAGAAGCTCATAGAATTCTTAAGCCAAATGGTGTTGTCGCAGTCGCTTATATCAGTCGTTTCTTTGTGGCTGGACTGCTTGCTAAAATGTCTAGTACTTTGATTTCACCACAAATACTTAGTGAATTGAACGAAACGGGCTTAGTTACATCGAAAGATATCGATGTATTCTTTAGAACTGGATATTTTGCAAAACCTTCTGAAATCGAAAACTTAACTAAATCCGAAGGGTTCTGTATAGAAAAGCATGTGGCGACAGATGGCTTTGGACGTTACATCGGTTCTGAAATCAATTCATTATCAGAACAACAATACCAAGCTTGGTTGCAGCATCATCTATTGGTGTGTTCTGAACCATCACTTCTAGGTTCGAGTAACCACGGTTTGGTTATCGCACGTAAGTACAGTTAACAAATAACGATAAGTGTCGTTTAGTATTAAAAGTAATGGAAACTTGTCGTATGAATAATCTTTTTACGTATATTGCCGCGATAAAAGGTGAAATGACGGGATTAAAACTGGTAAGTCATGAATCAATCGACAAATCTTATAAAGATCAGGACATAGCCGTTGATTGTGTAGAGTCGCTATTTCATTTTTCAAACGGAGTCATAATAAAGCATTGCACTGAATCAGAGCTCTTTGAAACGACGGAACAAACATGTCCGGAGTGTTGGATTTCATATGAGGTAATTTCAGACTCAAAAAGCACTAAGGTACGCCCCATAAGAAAGACCTTCACAAACCATTGCCAAGAGATTTTTTGGCTAAAAATCAATAAGCAACAGGTAAATCCATAACAAGAGGCCGTTGCTAGCCTCTTGTTGTTGCATACTCTGGTGTTGTTCAACGAGAACTTGAACTTGTATTGGGATTATTACCAGATCCAAATACAGTTAATAACTGAGTTGGCAAATGTTTCCAATTGAATGCATTATCGATCATTGAGCTAGTCGATTAATATAAGAACCGCAGCTCTGGTTCTGAGTTGATTTTTACAACAACCACCTAAGATCACTCTCGAACTTTGTCTTTTCAGTATCAATCCGATAGCCTTTGCGCCAAAGTAGTGGGTAACCACAGCATCGGAATAAACATCGTCAACGAGGTTCAAACATTGAACGACCAATCGCCAGTCATCATTATTGAAGATGAATCTGCCATTGCAGACAACTTGATTCATGTTTTAGAGATGGATGGCTACCACGTGGAGTGGTTTACAACGGCAGGAGAAGGCTTGGCATTTTTGCAAAAACACTCAGCACTTCTGCTCGTGTTAGATGTCGGATTACCTGATGGTAACGGCTTTGAACTGTGCAAAACCATCCGAGAATTTTCTGACATTCCGATTATCTTTCTAACCGCTAGGAGTGATGAAATTGACCGTGTCGTTGGCTTGGAAATTGGAGCTGACGACTACGTGACTAAGCCATTTAGCCCTCGCGAAATGCTAGCTCGCATCAAACTTCGAATCAAAGCTAAAGCGCCTATGGCTGAATTAAGCCCAGAGCCAAAACCAGAACGAAGTCCAGCCTTTGTGAAACTTCAACCAACCCATGATTTAGTCGCACACAACTTTGATTACGGTGTTGGAGGCAAAATGCTTGGTCTTACTGCCGTTGAGTTTAAGATCCTTGATAAGCTTATTTCCATATCTTCTAATGTATTGAGCCGAGAGCAGTTAATGATTGCCGCAGATATGACGCCAGAGGCAGCTTACGAACGAAATATCGATACTCACATCAAAGCCATTCGCCATAAGCTGAAGCCGTTTGAGATGTCTGAACGAATTTGTACCAGACGTGGCTTTGGTTACTTCTACAGTATTAAGGGAGAATGATGAATCGCTGGCCAAGGATCCCGCTTGGGTTAAGGCTGTTTTTGCTCTACTTTATCTTAGTCGGAATGACGGCTTATATGGTGAGTAAAACCGTCGTTCAAGAGCTTAAACCGACAGTGCGTCAAACCACCGAAGAAACACTAGTCGATATGGCGAACTTGCTTGCAGTATTGGCAGAAGAGGACGTTGCCAATAGCAAGTTATCAGAGAGTCGTTTTTCCCAACTTTTAGCGGCTTATGGCCAACGAAAACCACATGCACGCATTTGGGAAATTGGAAAAAAAACGATTAACCATCGAATTTATATTACGGATAAACAAGGCACTGTAATTGCGGATTCTTGGCAGCAAGACATCGGCAAAGACTACTCACAATGGAACGATGTATATCTCACGCTTCGCGGTCAATATGGTGCGCGTAGTACCATTGAAGATCCGAATGACCCGATCTCAACCGTGATGCATGTCGCTGCGCCGATTTACCACAACGGCGAAATCATTGGCAGTGTGACAGTGGCAAAGTCCAATCGCTCAGTGCAACCATTTATCGACCTCTCTAAACGTAACGTGCTGTTTTGGATGGTGTGGATGAGCGGCTTAGTGCTACTCGCAGGTGCCTTGTTTGCTTGGCGAATTCACTCAGCATTGAATAAATTGGAAGTTTACGCGACCAAAATGGGCGAAGGCGAAAAAGTATCTAAACCAAAATTTCGCATTTTTTACGAATATGGAACGCTCAGTGATGCGCTAGAAAAAATGCGCAATCAACTTGACGGAAAACAGTATGTCGAAGAGTACGTCCAGACCCTGACTCATGAGTTAAAAAGCCCGCTATCTGCAATCAAAGGGGCAAGCGAAATATTGCAGATGCCGTTACCTGAAGAAAAGATCGCTCGGTTCGCTGGCAACATCGAACGAGAAAGTGATCGCATGCAATCACTGATTGATAAGTTACTTGAACTGGCTCGCCTTGAGAAACGTCCAGAGCTTGAACAAGTCGAACAGATTCTAGTACACCAAATTGTGAGCGAAGTGGTTGACTCTGCGGATGCGCGTTTGAGTGGTAAGACGGTCACTGCGGACATCAAGATTGATGAAAGCCTCGTGGTGCTTGGCGACACCTTTTTACTTAAGCAAGCTACTTTTAACTTGATGGATAATGCGCTGGATTTCGCTTACTCCGGAGGACATATTGAGTGGAAAGCAGAGATGGCTAAGGGCAATATACGACTCTCTATTTTCAACTCAGGCCCTCACATTCCAGACTATGCAATGCCCCGATTAACTGAGCGTTTTTATTCTCTCGCTCGTGAAAATGGCGTTAAGAGCACTGGATTGGGACTCAACTTTGTAGAGCAAGTAGCTAAGCTGCATAAAGGTGAACTACGAGTAGAAAACATTGAATCCGGCGTGAAAGTGACTCTGATTTTACCAACTCCATAGAAACTCCACATTAGCTCCATTCGTTCTCCAAACTGCTGATTTAGATTATCTACATCAGCAAATGGAGAATAAAACATGAAAAAAATCCTCAATAATCAGCTCGGCATGAAGTTCGCCTTCGTGCTGTTTTTGTTTGTCTTACTGCAAATCCCCCTTTCAATGGTCACTGGGCTGATCTCAGAACGTTCGTATCGCCAAGATGAAGTAAGGAATGACATAGCACGCAGCAGCAGTGGCGAACAACGCATCATTGGTCCTTTCATCATGGTGAACTACACCGAGACCAGCTATCGAGATGAAAAAGTCCAGATTAAAGAACGCCGTAAATTCCTCTTACCTAATACCTTCGATATGAGCGCTGATCTGGACAGTTTTGAAAAATATCGCGGTATTTACCGTGCGCGTTTATACAAAGCGCAAGTGGCGCTTAACGGTGTTTTTGATGCAGACGACTTAGCGGCACTGCATGATCTTGATATTAAAAACATCAGCCTTGTGGTTGGCATTGAAGACAGTCGCGGACTGATTCGCCTTGATGACATGACGCTCGCAAGCTCAGATATTGAAGTGATACCAGGAACCGGATTAGATCAGCTACCACAAGGTTTCCATAGTGAACTAAAACTGGATGACCTGAAAACAGAACAACCTTTGGCATTCGGCCTTAACTTCTTACTCCAAGGGATGGGACAGCTGCAAATAACGCCAATTGGCAGCGAAACTACGGTGGAATTGTCTTCTCCTTGGGCACACCCTAGCTTTATCGGTGACTACTTACCAGTAGCGTCAGATATATCTGAAGATGGATTTAAAGCGCAGTGGGTAAGTAATAACTTCTCTACCAATATCGCGCAATTATTCCAAAGCTGCCTGTCATCAAACAGCGCTTGCTATGAGCTTGAGCAACGACAAATGGGCGTGGATTTGATTGATCCCGTTGATCACTATTTGAAATCTCATCGCGCTGTGAATTACTCACTATTAGTGATAACGCTAGTATTCGCGAGCTTCTTTCTGTTGGAACTGTTTCAAGCGCGTCCAGTCCACCCTGTGCAATATGGGTTTATTGGCTTGGCTCTGGCGCTTTTCTATTTGCTGCTGATTTCGATGAGTGAGCACCTAGGTTTCAACTGGGCATATGTCGTGTCAGCGGTGGCATCGACGGGTCTATTGAGCGTGTACGTCAGTGGTATGTTGAATAACCTAAAGCATGGCACGGTATTTGGTGTGTTATTGCTCACGATCTACGGCTTATTGTTTGGGTTGCTTCAAGCAGAAAGTTACGCGTTAGTCATGGGCGCATTGCTGTGCTTCGCGATTTTGAGCTTCACTATGGTGATCACACGCAACGTTGACTGGTATGCCCGCAATATAAAAGTGGAAGACGAAGTAAAGGCTACAAATGAAGATGCTTAAACAGAATATTTTTGCCCGTCAGCAAAGCGAAATGAATGACAATAATACCGGTATTTACTTTCGTTTATCTACAATAAATGGGCTTAAAAGCTTCATCTGTTTCATCGCTCTGGTGGTCATCGCGCTTTACGTTCGAGACAGCTTTATTCGCCCGACATTCGGTGATGTGTTGGTTGTTGTTTGGCTTTACTACTTGTTGGCGAGCATCCTCTCAATGCCCGTCAAATGGCTCGCTGCGTTGGTGGTATTAATAGCGTTTGTTGTCGAATTTGGACAGCTATTACAGGTGGCGACTTGGCTTGGTATCGAATCACCCTCACTTCTTGCCATGATTTTAGGCGCGACATTTGATTGGAAAGATCTGTTTGCTTACGGCGTAGGAGGTGCATTGTGCTGCTGGATGGAGGCGAAATGAAATCAACATTAAAATTGAAAGTAGGTTCATCAAACACTCATTGTGTTCAGCCAAAGCGACGCTTTCGTAAAAGAATCAGCTTGCTCAAGCAGGTCTATCTTTGGTCATTAACCAACAAAGAGCAGCCTTAGAGTAAATTGGATGAGTTTTTCTTTTAGGCTCTCGCATTCTTCAATAACCCAAATGAATCTTAAGCTCACTGTTACTCATGGTGAGCTTAGATTAATTTTATAGATCTTCGTTAATGATCATTTAAGCCAGATTTTGGGTCTCAATAAAAGCTGACAATTTTTCAATATTCTTAACTTTTAATTGGTTACCAATCTTTTCGACAAACCCCAAGTCAAGCAATTGATGAACCACACGGCTATAGGTTCGCTCTGAACAACCAAAACGTTCAGCTTCTTTATATGCCTGAGCAAAATTAATTTTAGGTTTAGCTTCGAGGTAGCGTTGCTCAATATCCCAAGCGACGTTGTAAATTAAAGGATATAAAATTCGGTTCATGGCCACCGACATAGTATCCTGGTATTTCTCTGACAATGACTGGCTTAGCCAAATAGCCAGCATGGGCTCTTGCTGCATAAATTCAGAAATAAGGCTTACAGGTACAACTTTAGCCTCAAGTATATCACTGGCACGGATATCAAACTGGCACTTGGTATCTGTAAGAAATTCGACTTCTCCAAACAAGCGATTGTCGGCAAAAAAGAGACCTAAACTCAAGCCACGTCCATTCTTAGCGGTATGATCAATACTGTACTCGCCCATTCCAACCCAATACAGCTCGCAGATCTCTTGTCCTTGTTTTAGTAAATAGTCACCAGGCTGAAAATGTTTGGTTTTTAGTTCTTGTTTTTCCAAAAGCTGACAGAATAACGCATGACCATGCTTCGATAATTCTTTGATTTTATTCACTTCGATGACCTGCGATTATTTTTGTGAACAGAACAACTCCGATCCAGACAAGTGTCCTGATGCTTTTAAGTAAGTAGGAATAACATAGCAATAAATCTGTTAACTGTTAAGGGTATCAATATGACTCCACATATTAACGCACCTCAAGGTGCATTTGCTGAAACTGTATTATTTCCAGGTGATCCACTGCGAGCAAAGTACATTGCCGAACATTATCTAGAGAGTGCTAAGCAAGTTTGTGATGTACGAAATATGTTTGGTTATACCGGCTATTACAAAGGTAAAAAAATATCAGTAATGGGGCATGGTATGGGTATTCCATCTGTCTCTATTTATGCCCATGAGCTAATCAACGAATACAATGTAAAAAAGTTGATCCGTGTAGGTAGTTGTGGCGGTGTTTCCGACGATATTTTTGTTCGGGATATTATTGTCGCAACAGGTGCAAGTACGGCTTCTACAACAAATAGAACACGCCTTGCCGGTTACGATTATGCAGCGGTACCAGATTTTGAATTACTGAAAGCTTGTTGGGAAACTGCTGATAGCCATAAAATTCCTGCTCGTTTCGGTAGTATTTTCACGAACGATCTATTCTATGGAAAAGACCCAAATCTAATGCCAGCTCTGCTGAAAATGAACATTCTTGCTTGTGAAATGGAAACTTCGGCATTATTTGCTATTGCTGCAGAAAGCCATGTTCAAGCTCTGAGTATTCTGACTGTTTCTGACCATATCATTAGTGGAGAAGAGACAACTGCAGAAGAGCGTGAAACCACCTTTAACCAAATGATGGAGCTGGCTTTAGAGACAGCTCTTAAGGATTAATGATGTTAACTCCGGATATGCTGGGTTACCTGTCTTCATTATTCGTCGGCATATCGCTTTTAATGAGCGATATAAAAAAGCTTCGTTATATTAACTTTGTTGGCTGTATCGGGTTTGTGGTGTATGGCTTAGCTATCGGAGCCTGGCCGGTAGTCTTTATGAATGGCTTTTGTGCTTTAATTAATGTTTATCACATCGTAAGGATATATAAATCCAGCCAAAAAATAGCCGTTTAATTCCCGCGATTTATTATCAAAGGGGGATAACATACATCTAATAGTGCTTTTTAATATTCTTGAATGAATATAGAAAGAGAGTGTGTGTTTTTCTATTAACGATAAAATATAGAGCGCCTCAAAGCCCAATTCACTTGAGGCACTCTATTGTTAATTCTCTAATACGTGAAACATTCTATAGGATAACTTGACTCGAAAAATGGCATCCTTTGAACAAAGGTATGATGGCAGTTACTCTTCGCCTGTCACCAGTAGCAGAGAAAAAGTGTTCGTCGGTTCTAGTGGATTCCAGTTGTAAACTTCGCCATTCCCTGAGTCAAACACCATTACGTTTGAACCATCACCGTTCGGAGTGTTACTCCAGATATAGCCTGCATAGTCACCCACTTCTAGCGTGTAACCACTTGCGAATGCAGTGCCGTTCATCGCAGGGCTATGGCAAGCACGTTCAGTCAACGCGACCAACTCTTTAATGTTGGGTAAACGCCAGTTCTTTTTGTCAGCGAAGTCATGCAAAGCATGGTTGCCTGATTCATTTCGAATTTGCTCTGCGGCTGATAGAGCTAACTGCCATGACATCTTAGTCGCGGCGCCAGAACATGCCTTATTCGCTGTATCCCATGATTGTCCTACAGGACAACGCATCCACGTCAGGCTCGTTTTTAAGTCAGTTATCGTCCCAGCATCAGAGTAAGTGTAACGAGAATTTGGTGCTGTCTTGCCAAAATCTGTGGAACATTCTTGTGCAGCCATGGCAACTTGAGAAGCCAGAACAAGAGATAGCGCGGTCATTATTTTCTTCATTTTATTGGCCCTTAACTGCTACTAGACGGATTGGGAATTGGTATGATGTACCAGTATCACGCTCCACTTTGTCAGAATAAATCTCAACAAAGCTAACGTAACCTCGGTCTGCACCTTTCGCAGCCACTACTGCAAATTGAAGTGCACCTTCATAGTTATAAGTAGAGTAGTTGTTAAATGTGAAATCACTTAACCAAATTGCACCCGATTCAATATCTGGACTGCCCTTACCCTGCTGGGGGAAATAATCCATCGTCATACCATAAACATTACCGTCGGTATCTTTCTCTGTTTCACCTAAGTCCAGAGCATCATAGAACTCTTGGTATGTTGGTAGACGCCAGTCCGTGATGCCACATAGCGACTGCTTGTTTATGTGTTCAACATATTGACTTGTTGAACAGATGCCATCAGCGGCATCCACACAACCAACCACTTCGAGATCTTCGTAATACGGTTTGAATGTTGCTGATTCAAAAACGAATGTACGATCTTTAAATTGAACAGAACTCGCGTCCGCACTCTTGTTTTCCCACACTAGACCAGTGCGCTCATCCATTGTACAAACCCACTCGGTTGCGTCCGCAGCCAATGTTGCGCCTTGTGAATCTAGCTTAACGAACTTAAAGCCAGCACCTGTTGATACCTGCTTGTCATCTTTATCAAAACCGTATTCCGCATCTTGACCAGGGTAAGAAGTTTGAACTTCTGCTACGTCTGCTGCGCCATCAGCAAAGTGAAGAACTACGCCAGTATCGTTACTGCCAACGGTCTGCTCTGCCACCGCTGAAATTTCCTCTGCAAACACTTTGGCCTCTGCTTGAGTCAGTAATTCTGAAGCTAACGATTTACTTTGATAACTCAGGCTTTGAGCAAGCAGGGCAACGCCTTTCGTCATTTGATCAGGCTGCATTTCTGCCAACAGTGCTACCGCGTTTTGCTCTAGGTGATCGAACTCACTAGCACTTGCATTAGACATGACCGAACCAGACAGTGAAACGCCTGCATCGGTGAGTTGAGCTTTTACAATTTCTTCAGCTTGAGCGACGGTTTTACCATCCACAACCAAACCTGCCATCAGCGTCGTAACACCGTTAATTGTATTTCCAGTCGCTAGGTTTTGGCCCGGAGTAGCGAGGCTAAGTGTCTGACTTGAACCTTGGTCAACTTGAGCCAGAATCGTGCTAGTCAAAATGTTTTTGTTGCCCGAGTTCAGCGCAAATTTACCTGAATTATCACTCTTTGTATTTGGCTCAGTCGAGTCACAAGCAAAGTTTTGGTTTAAGTCGACACATACTGGTGTATCAAGAAGTGTGCCTTGTGAAACAATGGTGCCCGCTACATCATAAGTCGGCGCTGTCGTGTCACCACCAGAACCGCCGCCACAGCCAACTAGGGCTAATGATGCAGCAATGAAAGAATATTGAAACTTCATAGATTTATCTTCTTTTGATTAATAGTATGTGGTTTATCGAGAGCGAATAACTCTCACCATTGAAAGCAATAACAGTCCAAATAAGGCAAAAGGCGAACCACTACCACCCGCGCCACCGCTATCACTTTCATTAGTGGTATCAGCACTGCACTGATACTGAGCAAAGTGACTCACACCCCACTCTTTCAACACCCCAGAGTTTCCTGACACACGGTCAGATACTTCGAGACGCCAAGTACCCCAACTCGGTTGACCGACAAGCGCTTGTAGCTCCTCGTCATACTGAGCTGTGAAGTAACCTTTAAATCCATTGGTATTGCTTGATTGATGGCTGAGTAACACAACCGATTTACCTTGAGGTGACACTAGCGTCACTTGTAGATCTTGTAGTGAGTCATGCTCGATATTCAGGTAAACAGCGAAGGAATCGTCAATCGTGCGAGATTTGTCTGATAGCGTTTGAGAGAATAGTCTGTCGCCCTGTTCAGGCAACGAAGAGTTCACTGCTTGAGGTTGTATTTCTAATTTTGGTGTCCCATTCACTAATGCAACGCTCTCTGCCCATTGATGTGTCTTCAAGCTGTCGCCAAATTGGTAGTCCAATGACACTGTAGAATCAAACTGCATACCACAGGTTAGATTGCTTGGAAGCGCCACTTTCATTGCGCTTGCATCTGACAACGTTTCATCAATATCAAACACCGATGCATTGTTCAGCTGCCATTGACCTTTGATGTTGGCTTCTCGGCCCATTTGACTAAGGTTTAGCCCAACATTCTGACTTTGCGCGATGTATCGAGCATCATAACGAACGCGAAATGGTGCTTTAAGTAGGTCATGTTTATTAAAGCTGTCCGTTAGTAACTGGGCATACTCTTTGTCCGGGAACAAACCGCTTGCGGCAAATACCGTCGATTCCGCAAGATCATGCATTTTTACTCCACGCCCAATTCCGAACATGCCCTCTAGAATGATGGTATCAAACTCGCGAAAAACGCCGTCAGATCCATCACCATAACGCTCAACCGAAGCTTTTAACGCTTGGAACAACGGCGTAGACCATAACTCGTCACCCAATTCGCCACCGACACTGACGTGCGCGGGGTATTCTGAGTTTTCAAAGTAACGAGCGTGCTGGTTCCATAAACTGCGAGTCGTTTTACGTGTACCGAACACGCCATCCCAGTTGAAGACCGTATCCAGATCGAACTCTTGACCACGACGTGACGTATCAAGGTATTGAATCTTGTAGCTTGCGCTGCCTGCCCAGTAATCGGCAAAACCTTCTGCAATAGCGCCGGTATGACCATAAGCCCAGTCCGGTACGATTTGATAATGAATACCATGACCAAACTCATGCAGAACCACATCCCCATCGACCGCATCAGGAGAAACGCCACCCACACCAAGCATCAATGCTTTCGGTCCGTAATAGTAAGTAGAGTTGTCTTTTGATAACCCTCGTGCGTCAAAACGCAGCGGCTCATCAAACAAATCGTAGGCTAAGCTCGTCAAATATTGCATCGAGCTATCAAGGTGGTAAAACGCCATTAATTGTGGAAACGCATTGTCTCCAAACTCCGTGTTTTGCATCTCTGCCAGGCTATCAAACGTTTGAACGCCTTCTGTGGTGAGGAAATTAGACGTATCGAGTACAGGCGCTTCACCAGGTGCTGGCACCGCAAACAATCCGGTTGCATCTACTTGCTTCAATCGCGGATTAGACAGATAGAACTTACCGCCCGACTGTAAAACCTCAATAGATTTGGTCACGTACTCAATCGGCTGAGGGTAACCCGCTAAGGATGCCCAAGTAGAATCAGGTGCGGCTTGCTGCTGCATCGTACGTAAGTCAGGGTTGAATAGAGAAACCTCAATATCAATCAGATTACCCGAGCTAAGTGCTGGAGGCTCTTGCGCCTGTAGCTCACGCGGCGATTCTAACTCTGCTGCGATCATCGGTTCACCATTACGGATGATCGTATCTTCAAAGCTTTTAAACACACGAACGACATGATGTTCTTTGTCCGTTGTTACAACCACAGTGCGCTGCGCTTGATACTCCCCCTTCACCCAAACGTCAAAATTGTAATGTGCACCAAGTTGGGATTGTGTTTTGTAGCGATACTTAAACTCTCCTGCATTGGCATAATTCGTGTCGAGGTACGTTTTCGCTTCTGCTTCATTATTCACACTGGCACTGGCTGCTGGATAATCCCACTCAGCGGCCTGTACCGTCGTGGCACAGGCAATAAGGAGTGAAAGCGCTAATGGTTTTAACTTCATGATTTCATCCTAGAATTCGTATTTAGCATTCACTGTAATGTAACGGCCTGGCTCAGTTGAGTAGCGTTTGCTCTCTTCTGCGATCCCTGCAACGTCTTGGTAGCGGATGTACTCTTTATCGAACAAGTTCACGACGGTCGCACTCACACGAAGGTCTTTGGACACGTGGTAAGTTGCACCAATATCAACCGTGTTCCAAGCACTGGTTTGTGCACATTCGGTTGCTAAGCCGAGGGAAGTTTGACACGTTGGAACGCGATCCATCGCAGCGGCCCAATTCCATAATGCGTAAGCACTAAAGTCTTGATTGGTGTAGTTCACTTCTACATTACCTTCGAAAGGAGTGATGCTTCGAATGTAGTCACTGTCGGCTTCTTTTCCGTCCACATAGCCAAACTTGGTACCTACATTCCACTCTTTGGTTAATGCATAAGCGGCAGAAAGCTCAGCACCGTATGTCTCTACGCCATCGAGGTTTTGGTACTGTTTGATGTAATTACCGGTGCTTGAATCAAAGCCTGTCGTCACAACATCGATGAAGTTTTCAAACTTGTTGTAAAAAGCAGAGACGTAAAGATGTGCGCGACCGTTATCGAACTTATGACCAATTTCGAATGAGTCTGACGTTTCGGCTTCTAGATCTAAGTTAGGTGCGATAACAAAAGGCGTTAACGGAACAAAATCATGGTTTACGAAACCATACGCTTTGTCGTATTCCGGAGCGCGATAACCATGGTTGTAAGAAACATAAACAATGTTATTGGTGAACACTTCTCGAGAAACCGACAAACTTGGAGAGACTTCCGAGCTATCAATGTCTTTCAGTGGGAAGCCACCAACGTCACCTTTTCCATCAGGCGTAAGACGGTGTGCATCAAAGCGTAAGCCGCCAGTAATAGTCCACTTATCCAGTTCCACCATGTCTCTTACATATAAGCCGATGTTGTAGGCACGAGCAGGAGCAAAAGGTTGCTTGGTAGAAGGCGTAACGCCATTCCAGTCAATTTTAGAGTCGCTATCAGTACGTTCGTAGTAATCGGTAGCCAGCTCAACACCGTAAGCTAATTGATGATCAGTGTTTGCGGCATAGAGGGTATGAGTAAAGTCGCCTCGAAAGCCAATCGTTTCATCAATGAACGTCTTATGCTCTAGCTCGCGACGCTTGGTCAGCAAGCCGTTATGATCGACTTGTCGCATTAGACGGTTCGTGTCTTCAACCACTTCGGTATAACGCCAGTAAATCTTAGTGTCTAACTCTTCGAACCAAGTCGGTTCCAGCGGCGTGATTTCGGCGCCGATATACGCACTGTACTCTTCTGATTTTTCATCTTCGGCAAAGTTTTCAATATGCCAAATGCCGTCTGGCTGAACGGAAGGCGACCCTTCTAAGCGCTCTTGATTCTGAGTATAAAGCTCAGCGTGTGCTGTCAGCATCAATTCATCACTGTAAAAATGGTTGATGGTGTAAGCACCACTGTAACCATCGAGATCACGGTTGTATAAATCTTCATCAAAGTTACGCGTCTCTTGCCCTTGCCAATAAGAAACATTGAACAGACTCTCTGTATCACCAGAGCGGAACGCTAGATTACTCGTCGCTTTGTATTTGTTGCTGATGTCGGTGTAGGTACCAGAAACGTCTGTATAGAAATCCTTATCTTTAAGAAAATCGCCCGGTTGTTTAGATTTCAAAATCACGACACCACCAATGGCACCAGAACCATGCACAGAAGAACTCGCACCTTTGATGATTTGAAGAGATTGAAAATTGGATAAATCGAAAGTATCTCGACCAACCGCATCGTTAATATCATTCGCACCAAAGCCGTCTGCTGAACGGATACCGTCACGGACAATCATGATTCGGTTGCCCGTCATACCACGGATGGTGATGTTTTGAGGACGCCCAGCACCACCTGTAACGCTTACACCCGGCTCATTACGTAGTGCATCGTAAAGCTCCGTCTCACCTCTCGCTTCAATTTCTTCTTCCGTAATCACCGCAACACTGCCAGCCACTTTTGATAGGGGCTGATCAATTTTGTTAGCGGTAACGACCACCTCTTCCATAAAGTAAACGTCAGATTCTGCGTGCACTTGACTGGCAGCAAGTACCGAAAGTACTGCTACTGACACTGGGGTAAGCTTCATTTACTGCTCCGCTTTAGATGTTTTAATTAGTGATAATAGAAATGCATATTCCTTTGCTTGTTGCTCTCTTGCCTGTCTTGGATCCATGCTATGGCCAGAGTTAAAATCCGTTTGCAACAAATAAGGTCCTGTCGATTCACTGACCGACGAAATGGTGGCGAGATACTTCGCGCCTTCCCAGTAAGGCACACGTTGGTCGTTCAACCCGACTTGAACCAACATGGGCGGGTAAGCGTCTTTGCGGATATTAAGAATAGGATCATAGGCCTGCATAATACTGCGTTGCTCTGTGAGGGTCGGATTCCCCCACTCACCATATTGCTGCGCCGTCAAAGGCAAAGAAGTGTCAGACATGCTTGCAACAACATCGACGAACGGCACTTTTAATACCGCTCCAGCAAACAAGTCAGGAGCTTGGTTAATGGCACCCGCAACTAAGGTGCCACCCGCACTTGAGCCCAATGCGTAAACATCACGTTCACTATGCTTAAAGTGCTTCAGTGCTTGTGCTACCGCTGTAAAGTCATTGATGGAATTGGCTTTTAGAATCCCACGCCCTTGTTCATGCCAATCGTTACCAAAGTAACCACCGCCACGAACGTGTGCAATCGCATAGATCACGCCTTGGTCAAGTAAACTCACCGTCTGAGGCATGAAGTAAGGTTTCATGGTAAAGCCGTATGCGCCATAGCCATAGAGTATTACTGGGGCGTTTTCATTCAGCTTGTCTTTACGATAAGCGAGAGATACGGGTACCTCAACACCGTTCGCTTTCACCGTAATACGTTGGGAAACATAATCTTGGCTTGAGAAGTCACGATAATCATCTTGGGAGAAGTCCGATTTTTCCAGAGCCTTAACATCAAACTCTTCCCACAATGGCGGTGTCGTCATAGACATACTACGAATGTGGAGCTTGTTGGAAGCATAGTCACCGAGCCTACTCAACCACGCGACACGACCTTCTGTTTCCAGTGATAACGATTTCTTAACGTTGCCAGCGTATGAATACACGGTGAGTATGGTTGCGCTCTTTTGCTTGGTTAATGCCACAAGTCCAGCATCATACAGATAGAACTGTTCAACATTGTTCTTAGAAGATGCAAAAGGTGTCCATTTGATGTTCTTACCATGCCCAATAACATCGGCAAGCTTCACCTCAAACAATCCAAAATATCCACCCAAATTGCTGTTAATGAATACCCTTCCTTGAGCAACATCTGCGTAATATTCAATACTTGCTTCTGGTTTGCGCAGTGACGAAGTCAACGATCCAGAATCTAATTCAAGTAGCTTTTGCTCGGTAGTTGACTCATTGTTACTTTGGACTAGAGCGTAATGTGAATCTGCCGCGGGATAGAAGGACATCAACCAATCGGTTTTGTCCTCTTGCCAAATCACTCGTTTCTCAAGTGTTTGAATATCGATTCGTAAAATTTGATGTGGACGCTGCGTATGTGATTCTTTCGCAACGACGTAAGCAGATTTGCCGTTAGCGGATAACAAAACACCGTTATCAACATTGTCCGTTAGCTCTACTGCCTTTCCTTTTTCAAGATCGACGAAAACGGCACGGTATTGTTCGCTACCATTGGTGTCTTCAGTAAACAACAAAGCATTATTCTGAATGCGCCACTGACCGATTTGAAAGTATTGATACTCAGCTTGGCGAGACGAGAAATCGTAAACAATGTTCTCTTCAGCATTGCTACCCGAGCGAGACAGCAAAACGTAACGCCCCTTTCGTCGAGTGAGATTCCATTCCTCACCATTTTGAATAACCCACGGTGCCTTACCTTTCTCCGCGGCCATCGAATCCCATTGAGTTAGCAAACTCTGTGTGATGTTGTCGTATCCATTCTGAAACTGTGCTGTTTTTTGGTTTTGTCTTTCGAGGTAAGAAAGCACACGCTGGTCTTGTCGAGAATCATCTCTCAACCAATCAAAATCTTCCGCAGCAAAACTGGGCAAAGAGGTGACTAAAAGCCCCAAAAAAACATAAGTAAATTTCATATAAATGGCACAACTATTTATAGGTTTGATATTATTTTGCGCATCATACACCTCAAATGATAATGAGATCAATTATCATTTGTATTTTATATGGCGTTTTTACCTATTTTTCTTATGCCAAACGTTTAAATGACCAATAAATGTAAATTGGGAACCTGTTGATAATTGATCTACTTTGTCATGCGACAACAAATGAAGTGATTACCCATATCAACAGTTATGCATAAGGTGATAGATGCCTTTTTAGCGACGGTATTCATTAAAAATAAGGTTTGGTATTCTAATTTCTACTGGTAGGCCAGAGAACTGTTTACTTTGATTGCTGAGCAAAACAGCGCAGTGGTCGGTTCCATTAAAGGTGCATTTGTGAGTACCGCCGAACCTCACTATTTATCGCTTTGCTTAGATAACTCATCTTCATTTAAAGTAAATGCGCTAATGTATCAGCAAGTTGCGCCATTGGTTTCTGAAGGATCAACAGGTTTAGAGTTAACTCTTGCAAGTCAGGATCAACTATCTGAGTTCGATGAATTTGCCGTTAGTAATATTGGTGCTCCTGCGCAATGGTTGTCTGAGTACTTCAGTAATCTAATCACACGAGAAGAGCTTTGGGGGTATTGGAAGGATGGTTGGTTATTAGCAACGGGTGAATGTCGTCTATTTGATGAACACCAGACTCAATATGCTGACTTGGGGATGATTGTAGCTGAGTTAGAACGAGGTCAGGGGATTGCCACTCGCGTGCTTTACCAACACGATTCTGATGACATCGATTGGGTCGAAATTGCATTTCGGTTTGGTTTCAGCGACCAACCTCACCTCATCCGCTACTTAAAGAAACAAATTGGCTTAACGCCTAAAACCTACGAAAAAGAGCGTAGTTTAACTATTGATGTTTATGGCGGTGTTAGCTCTACGTAATCTGTCGGAAATGATTAATCAAGTAATCTATTGCCAAGCGAGCACGCACAGGAAGAAAACGTTGATTTTGATATACGATCCAACTGCTGCTTCCTTTGCCCCAAAAGTCTTGAAGTATTGGAACAAGCGAACCTGACTCTAACCCTTTCGCTAGGCTGCTTTTCGGCATATACGCAACCCCTAGCCCTCGCTCACAAGCAGAGACCACTGCGTTAGAGTTATTACTTTTCCAACGACCATGGACACGCATGTTAATAGTGTTGCCATCGTTTTCAAAAAGCCAGTGATCGTTATTGGCAATAATGCAGCTATGTTGTTTCAGTTGGCTAGGGTGAGTGGGTTCACCATAATGAGTGAGATATTCTTGACTCGCGACCGCGGCCATCGGGCGATCCACCAGCTTTCTAGCAACTAAACCTGAATCTTTTAGGACACCATAACGAATAGCGAAATCAATACCATCTTCAATGAAGTTAACCATGCGAGAATTAAAATCCATTTCGATGGTAAGCTCTGGATACGACTTAGCAAACTCCATTAAAGCAGGGGCGACATGATCTTCTGCAAATGCACCCGCAGCGCTGACACGCAAAGTACCACTTAACGTCACTTGCTGTGAGTTTAAGCCTTCATTCGCTTGTTGTAGCCCGGTGACCAGTTCTCTGCATTGTTGGTAATACAATTGACCTGCTTCGGTTAAATTCACTAACCGAGTTGAACGAGCAAGTAAAACGGTTCCGAGCCTTTCTTCTAACCGAGACACTTGTCGGCTAACGTGACTGGTACTGCAACCTAACTGTTTCGCAGCCGCTGAGAAGCCATGACTTTCAGCCACCGCGACGAATTCAATAATCCCATCAAAATTGTTCATTCCACTCATCTTTGCTATATAGCAATAATATTTTGCCAATTATCGGTATTATCAGCCAGATGGTTTTGAATTAATATCTTTTTCGAACTCAAAGCATTCAAGGAAGCCATAATGAAAAAGATTCTAATTCCAGTGACGAACCATGCCACTCTAGGCGAAACAGACCAAGCTAACGGTACTTATTCACCGGAGATCACTCACGTCATTCACGAGCTGACGGCTGCTGGCTTTGAATACGATATCGCGTCAATTGAAGGTGGAAAAGCGCCACTCTACGGTACTGATATCAAAGGCGATCAGATAAACAGTGCGGTATTATCGGATGATGATTTCCAGAATCGTATCAATAACAGCATTCCTGTATCGCAAATCAATATTGATGACTACGACGCTGTTTTCTACCCTGGTGGTTTTGGGTTGTTGTCAGACCTTGCAACGAATGTGAGTTTTGCTCAACTGGCAGCGAAACATTACGAGAGTGATGGCATCATCGCTGCTGTATGTCATGGCCCAGCAGCATTACTTCCAATTACATTGAGTAATGGTGACAGCCTACTTGCCTCTAAATCGGTAACGGGATTCACACGTGAAGAAGAGATCGATTTTGGTACGATTGATGACATCCCATTCCTGCTTGAAGAGTCACTTTCTCGTAAAGCGGTTCGCTTCAGTAAAGTGCAACCTTGGCATGAACTAGTGATCGTAGATGACCGAATAATTACGGGCCAAAACCCAACTAGTGCTCATGGTGTTGGTAAAGCGTTAGTCACTGCACTGTCGTAAACATATTGTCGATGAGATTTTAATAGCATTTTAAAGTGAAGATGTGCTTCCAATTCGGTAGCACATCTTTTCATTACTCTTTTACCAGCCGTCAGTTTAAGAGCGCAGGGCTAGTACTTTATCTATATCTTCAGCACTATGACGCTCTGGCACTTGCTCCCACTCTTCGCCCCAAGAGCGATTAATGGTGCGTCCGCGCTGTACGCCTTCTCTCTTCTCAAGCATTTTCGCCCAACGAACAACGTTAGTATAAGAGTCTACTTGTAAGAACTCAGCCGCATCATAAATATTGCCCAATACCAAGTTGCCATACCACGGCCAAATCCCCATATCAGCAATACTGTACTCTTCACCCGCAACATAAGTAGTTTTAGCCAGTTGCTTGTCTAGCACATCTAATTGACGCTTCACTTCCATTGAAAAGCGATTGATTGGGTACTCTAACTTTTCATCGGCGTAAGAATAAAAATGACCAAAACCACCACCTAATAGCGGAGCTGAACCTTGAACCCAAAACAACCAATTAAACACTTGGGTTCTCGCACTGCCCTCTTTTGGCAAGAAATGGCCAAACTTCTCAGCCAGATGAACAAGGATAGATGCAGATTCGAATACATTAACGTCTTCATCGCCTGATTTATCCAGTAGTGCTGGAATTTTTGAGTTTGGATTAACATCCACAAAGCCAGATGAAAACTGATCACCTTCGCCAATATTGATCAGATAGGCATCGTATTCCACCTCAGTAATTCCGAGTGCTAACAACTCTTCTAATAGAATCGTAACTTTTTGACCATTAGGTGTACCAAGAGAGTAAAGCTGCAAAGCATGCTTCCCTACAGGTAAATCTTGATCATGCCTTGCACCTGATACTGGGCTGTTTATGTTCGCCCATTTATTACCGCCACTTGAATCATTTACCCAGATTTTAGGTGGTATGTATTCATTAGCCATTCTATTTTCCTTTTCTATTTTGAAGCTGACATACCAAGATATTGGGTCAGGTTTTTAAGTTAAAAGGTTAGCTCTTGTTTTTAGTTAGAATCTTTGGTTATTAAATGGACTCACGAGATATAAGTGAGCTATTTATGGTGAAAATTACAGCGACAAACGCTAAGATACGCGCACTTTAGCAATATGCTCGCCTATATCATTAGTTCAACTATAGACGAGAGATCGAATGTTTTTAAATTCCTCCATCGACATCAATTGCCAACCAAATTTAGCTTTATGAGAATCTCAATGCCACAGACTACGATTAAATTCATTGCTGCCGATATGGACGGCACTTTACTTGATGAAAATAGCCAATTAAATCCGGACTTTTTCCCGCTTTATCAGCAATTAGAGCAAAATAATATTATCTTTGCGGCGGCATCTGGTCGTCAGTATTACAGCCTAATGGAAACGTTCGCACCACTGAAAGATCGCATGATGTTTATTGCTGAAAATGGCACATTAGTGATGCATCAGGGTAAGGAACTTTATAGCTGCACCATCGAGAAAGAGATCATTCACGAGATCCTCAAACAAGCTCGACTCGTTGAAGGTGCCCACATTGTACTTTGTGGTAAGAAGTCCGCTTATATTGAAACACAAGACTCAAAAGCGCGCGCTGAAATCTGTAAGTATTACCATCGCTGTGAAATCGTTGATGACCTTCTATCTATCGAAGATGAATTTGTTAAAGTGGCAATTTGTCATTTTGATGGTTCTGCTGAACACGTCCATCCTCTGATCAATGAGAAGTTTGGTGACAGCCAACAAGTCGTGATCAGTGCAAAAATTTGGCTGGATGTGATGAATTCAGCAGCATCAAAAGGCGCTGCAATTAAACACCTACAAAACGAGTTAGGTTTTAGTTATGAAGAGACGATGAGCTTTGGCGACTACTTCAACGATGTTCAAATGCTGCAAGCAAGTTACCACTCTTATGCGATGGAAAATGCACATGAAGGCGTAAAAAAACACGCCCGATTCAGCGCGCCAAGTAACCGTGAAGCAGGTGTGTTTCAAGTTCTCAGCGCATTGTTGAAATAACAGAAAATCTGAATTTAAAAGTCGCTAGATCGGCAATCTAGCGGCTCTTACTATTCACTATATGGTGAACGTCTAATCTCATCTACCGCTCTTAACTAGGGTTCCAACAGATATTAGCGAGAACAATAGAGAGTGCCCCTTCAGAGAAAAGAACAAATGGCGTATCTAAATGCGCTATCGGAACACCATTCTTATGGAAAAATTCACAAGGAATTGAAACGGTTACAAACTCATCTCGAATCTCAGAGCAGAAATGGCTGATATCAAACTTGGTATGATCATGTAATTGGCTGGCAAACGCTGGTTTTTGGACGCCAATGTAAACGGGCTTTGTCGCTTTACCGCTCACTTTTAATTCAAACTGAAGTGTCCCCGCTTGGTATTGGCTGTAATCCATCACCTGTCCATCGCTTGTTTGAACATAAACAACGCTTAACCCTTCCCCACAACACTGCAATTCTACCGCGTCCTGTTGCTGCTGGTAATTGTAAGGTTTTGTTCTGATCTCGCAGAGTGACAAGCTGTTATTTCTCGACACATCAACCCCTGTCCAGTGAGCCGAATCCGCGACCTTCAACTGATAATCACCAATGGTCGCATTCACCCCGTAGAGATGAATAGGCAGTGTCGCATACTGCTGGCGCTGATCAGACTCCTCTTCTATATCAAGGTTATCAAGATCTCGTACTTGCGGTGTATCACGATAGTTTAGTCCGTAGCCATATTCGAAAAGGGGGGCATGCTCTCCTTGTGGATCTTGTTCAAACTCTGGTAATTGGTAATTAGGGATATGAGTAGGAAAACGATGCACCGACGTGCTTCGCTTCTTGTTCGGCCAACTAAATGATAGTCGTCCAGTAAAATCAAATTGCGGTTCACCTTGCTTGTTTTCAACCAAAACATCGGTGATACCTTTACCTTCACTTCCTGGTAAGAAGGCGGCAATGAAAGACTCAGAGAGGGCAATTTCTTGATTCACATAAAGCGGGCGACCACTAAAGAATAACGAGATAACCTTTACGCCTTGCTGATGAAGTTGCTTTATTTTTTCACAATCTGCCGCGTAACTGCGCTTTAAGGTTCGAAACTCTAAGGTTTGCCACGCTTTAATGTCACCCATCATTTCAGCATAAGGATCTTCACCGAAAGCCACTATAGCGATATCACCCTCCTGCCACTGTGTGTTGAGATCTGGGTCATAACAAATCTGTTCTGCACCTAACTCCGCCTCCAATGCCATTTTTACTGTCGTAGCACCTGGAAAATCATCTAAGCCGTTTTCATCTCCTTGCCAGGTTAAGTTCCAACCACCAGACTGCTTTTGTAAATCATTCGCGGCACTGCCTGTTAGAATAATCTGTTGATCACGCTTTAATGGCAAAATGCGATTATTATTTTTAAGTAATACTAATGATTTTCGGACAGCTTCTCGCGCCACTTCACGGTGTTGCGGAGCACCTAAAATATGCTGTTCCCCAGCCAACTTTCTTGCTGAAGGACACGGTTTACCCCATAATCCAGCACGCATTTTCACTCTTAAAATACGCGTCACCGCATCGTTGATTCGACTAATATCGATGGTTCCGTTAAGCACATCTTTTCGGGTTCTGTGATACACGGCTTGCCAGTGTTTACGCGTTGGGATCATCAAAACATCGTTACCCGCATTAATCGCGTAACTCGCATTACCATCTGAGCATTTGCTCACTTCTGCGTGGCCATGCCAATCTGTAACGATTAACCCATCAAATCCCATTGCCTGTTTAAGCACACCCGTTAGTAAATACTTACTACCGTGAATTTTATTATTGTAATTGCCCTCAGTGTCTGGAGAGTGATCATAATTACTCGGATCAGCCCAACTATTAAACGATGACATCACCACCTGAGCCCCTGCGTCTAATCCGCTAAAGTAGCCCATAGCATGGATATTACGCATCAAATCTTCACTGTAATTATTCACTCCACGATCTACGCCAGTTGCCGTTCCACCATCACCAAGCCAATGCTTCACATTCGATATAACGTGATATTCATCTTTCAACTCGTCGGCATTTCCTTGTAACCCTTTTACCATTTCACCAGCATAGGCAAAAACAACTTCCGGATCTTCCGAATACCCCTCGTATACCCTCCCCCAACGTAAATCTCTTGGCGTCGCCACAGTAGGAGCAAAGGTCCAGTCCAATCCTGTTGCGGCAATTTCTAACGCAGTAACTCGTCCAATCCTATAAATTAGCTCTGTATCTCTCGCGCAGCCTAAGCCAATGTTATGCGGGAAGACGGTTGAGCAAAAAGCGTTATTGTGGCCATGGACAGCATCCGTTGCCCACATAAATGGAATGCGAAATGGTCTATTCTCAAATGCAGTTTCCGCTGCATGCCAATAGCCATCAGCTGAACTGATCCACTCTTTCGCCATGGCTCGCTTATTACCATTTGGCCAAGATCCACCACCATTCAGAATGGATCCAATTTTGTATAGCTCTACCTCTTGAGGGGTAATATCACGCAGCTCCGGTTGGATCATTTGACCTATTTTTTCTTCCAGAGTCATCTGTTCAACAATATTGCGTACAGCTTGCTCGATTGTGTTGTCGACTTTAATCGCTGATTGTATTTTAGGCCACTGAGCATAATAGGGAGTGCAAAACGTTGTCGTCATAAAAAACCTCAGATTCAATGCTCTTCAAATACCGAAACAGGTTAGACAAAGAGTATTAATAAAACAGAAATTCATAATGTAGCAATACCAAATGTAACGGTACAAAATGCGAACAAAAAAGCCGCTTCAACTGAAGCGGCTTATGAGTATCTCAAGAGACTTTGTCGACTTTAACCTGAAGCTAGACAGGCTAAATAAATTGTATCTCTTTAAATCTCACTGCAATATAAATAAGCCTTATGCCACGGCACTGTTAAGTGCTTACCTATTGCGAATTAGAATACCAAACTTATAAGTCGTCCGATTTACATGTTTGGCTAAGCATGCCATCGCCCCCGACAGGCATGCTTAAAGGCAATCTCTCCCATTACCTGACTAAAATGGTGATTACCACCACATATCTGTTTGAATACCAACCAGTAGGTCAGCCTTATCACGATCCGAACCGTCTAGGTAAGTGGCTAAGAAACGAATCTCTGGAGCAGGTCCCATCCCTGTAGGAACGATAACCGTTGGTGCAATCGTTAACTTGTAGTTAGTTTGATCATCACCAACACCGTTTGAATCTTCCCACTTGTTGTATTGGTAACCCGCTTCAGTCGCAATAAAGAAGTTCTTAGCGACAGGGAATGAAGGACGGATCATCGCTGATGCCCAACTATCTTTGCCGCCATTATCCATGTCGTTATATTGACCTTGAATCGAGTGGAAGATACTCACACCATTTTCGAAGAAGTAGCCACCCCATACAAGTGCACGGGCTGATACATCACCACTTTCAACTTTCTTCATGTTGCTCGGGCTTTCTAATGCGCCATTGCCTGGTTTGTAGGCGTTGTACGTTGTTAACGTACCACCAAGCAGTTGACCTGAACCTAAACCTTGACCAGCTTGCGCAATATATTTAGTGAAACCCTTATCTGATAAGCCAAAGAATGATTCTTGATGCACGATAGCCGTCATTTCAAAACCGTTACTCGCGTATTTTGTTGCGGTGCCACCATTATCAACGTAGTTATCTGGTAAATATTTACCCATGGCATGTAATTCTACGCCGTCAAAATCTACGCCGACATGAACAGAGTGCATGATATTGTTTGAATCACCCCAGAATGACGTATCATCGGCGTTATCACTTGCGATATAAGCGAAATCCCACTTATTGCCGCCAAGTTCAATACCTTCAATACCTACACCTGTACCAGACATATCAGTATAGAAAAAGTCAGTCATAAAGATGTAGTTGTCTTTACCGTAAAAACGTTTACCACCCCATAAAGTGCCAGTGTCTGTCACACCATCGAATTCTGCAAAGGTCTCTACCATACCAATGCTGCTGTTTGCCGCATCAGCATTTGCACCCAATTGGTTGTTGCCACCCGATTGCGTATTATCAGCACCTACACGAGTTTTAATGCGAATTTTTTGTCCATCATCATTTTCAAAGTTTTTTTGTAACGCAAGCTCAAAGTGACTATCTGATTCAAGACCTAAGCGACCTAGACGCTCTTTTGATGCAGGGAATTTTGCACGTTTGTAATCATCATTTTTGCTGTAAAGAACACCGGCACGGAAATAACCGTGAAATTCAAATCCATCTGATTTTTCAGCATAAACAGCAGGGGCAGCAGATAAACCGGCTGTTGCGACCAAACAAGCAAGGGTAAGCTTAGAAAGTTTCATATTAACTCCATGTCCAAATTTTGCCTTCAAAAGAAAGCGCTTTCTTTTATATTTATAAAAAAACCAATCTCTCTGATTAGCTAAAAGTGAGGAAAGAAGTTTTCACTGCCCTGCACTTACTAAAATTGTTGGTATTGGCTGTTTAATTAGTACAAACGAAGTATAAATCGATCAAAGGATAGAAAACTGTGATCCTTCACACCAAAGAAAGCGCTTTCATGGTTATGAGTCACATTTTAAACTTTAACTATAAAATCAAGTCGGTATTTACCTTGTTATTCACTTGGGTTGTGAAACTTAAAAGGACATATTCTCTATAAAAATGCTTTAAACTCGCTTACCTCGAATTTAAAGACTCACTGAATAAGTGGAAGGCTGACCATAAGAACCACTGACTATCTTTTACTATCTAACTCCTTAACTATCGACTTTTATACACAGGAAAATTTAATTCTATCAACGATAAATAAATTAAATTACTGTTATAAAAGGTAATTATTTAATATTCTTTTTTACCCACCCAATATACAACGCCACACCAACATTAACATTACAATACAAAAAGCTGAGTAAACAACTCTAAAACACAGGAGAACCACTCATAATCCGTAAAAATGATGGACACGACTAGGCTACGTTTAGATTTTACATCAACTCCTAATCACTGGAGAAGAGCAAACCAGAGCCACTATAGATAAGTTAATCATAATTAGCCTTTCGTCACTTAAATTGAAAGCGCTTTCTTATATTATCTATTAATAACGACATACAGTTGCGACAATAAACGTGAGGACTCATGAAAAATGTAATCATAGTACCAGCAATACTTGCGCTTTCAGCTTGTACAACAACCACAAATTCACCTGCGCGCTTTTACGTCACCGCTCCCGGTGTAGAAGAACTAAAAAGTGATGATCATTGCTGCTCTCAATTAAATACCATTCATTACCAACCCGTCACGCGAAATGGTGAACATCGACTCAGCATCGCACTCACGAGTCCTAAAGTGGTGTTCAAATCTGGTCGTTCATTTGTCGAAGGTATTCAGTTGCCTGCATCGCTTACCCCTATCTCTTTTTCTGTTCATTCCAATATAACGACCTCAGCTTTTGTGCCTTCAATACTCGTTCTTGACGATCAATACCAACCTTTAGATGTCATTGACGAACAATCAATTCACTATCAAGCGCAAGGTCTATTAAACAGTGCTCGATACACAGGAGACATTGAATTAAATCAGCGTTACAAAAATGGAAAATCACCCGCTTACTTAGTGGTGTTTACAACAAAAGAAGCAATAGAGACTGAGTCTCCAGTTGGTGAACCAAGTGATATGGCTATGCGTTCAGGAGATATACAAGCCAATATCGCGCACAACACCGATTACTCAATTCCGCACTCAGCCATTGGCAATGTTTCTTTTACTTTCAACTTCGAAGCGCTTGCTACCCCTGCGTCTGAAGAGTTAAGAGAAGAACGAATAAATGACACCGTCACGAAGAAAGACGCCTTAGCGACACCCCATCAAACCGCAGAAAGTGAGGAGAATGTTTATACTGAACTCGTGGAAAACGCGGTGAAATCAGGAAACTTCTCAACGGCCCTTGCTTATGTTGAAGAGTCTGAACGACTAGCCATTTCGGGTGTGAGAGCAACTTTCATTCAAGCAATGAAGCAGTATGAAGAGGCCGATAACTAAGAAACCAGACAAAATTCAGTCCATTAATAATCATAAAAAATGCCGCTTTTCGCGGCATTTTTTATTCGTTAATCTAAACGTTTCAACCTATGCTTTACGGTTTTTCAAAACGAATATTATCCAGCTTAAACGTCATCGCACCTTGTGGCTCTAGCACCAATAAGTTGCTAATAGCAGCAGGATCGGCTTGATTACCACCAGCAAAACGATTGTCACTATCTAGAATATCGGCTATAGCAATACGCACTTCACCCCATTGGCCAACAGCGGGTAATGGCACGGTGACATCACTCGTTTTCGGCCAGCCACTGTCCATTTTAACCAGTAGCTCAGTACCTTCACCCATGTTTTCGACTTTCAAATCAAAAACTAAAACGCCTGTTGTTTTCCAGTGTGTAACATCCGTTACTGGCGAGCGGAAATAGACATTACCACCACCATTTTTCTTAGTGATCTCAAGTACAGTCCCTCTATCGGCCTCTTCTACTTCTTGGTGCTCGACAATATCAAGAGGATCATAACTTGCGTAAGCTAAGCTGCTATTTAAACTATCTGTAAAAATATTTAGCACAGGACCATCAGCGTAACTATCATCCATTGCTAAAATTTCAGGAGC
This sequence comes from Vibrio sp. 03-59-1, assembly GCF_013114135.1. Lineage (NCBI taxonomy): Bacteria > Pseudomonadati > Pseudomonadota > Gammaproteobacteria > Vibrionales > Vibrionaceae > Vibrio > Vibrio sp. 03-59-1. Next base: position 31,683 of record NZ_VTYA01000002.1, on the reverse strand, counting down.
TTGATGGCCTTTCACGAGTGCAGCTTGATCAGAACGTCCTGCACAGCCTTTCCCTTTCCAACGGTCATTTTTACAACGATATACTTTTACGGAATCAACAAGCATGGTTTTTGGAAATGAATCCGGATCAATACCTTTGCTGTTTGCATTAGCTGACCACGAGCCACCTACTGCTAGGTTAAGTAATAAATGGAATTTCTCATCGAACGGAGCGGCACCTTTTGCATTGGAGAGTACGCCCTCTTCTGCCTCATATTGACTGTACCAACCTTCTTGGGTTTGAGTGGCGTAATGAATATTATCGACATACCACCGAATCTCTCCCTCTTCCCACTCTATAGCATAAGTATGGAAATCATCGGCAGGGTTAATCCCATTAGGTAACGATGCTCCTTGACCGCTATACACATTGTCTGGCCATTTTTTTCCATAGTGCAAACTGCCATAAACGCGGTTTTCTAAATCACCCGATTTTGCTCCTGGTGCATCAGACTGCGTTTTTAAATTCACCGCTTCCATGATATCGATTTCACCAGATGCGGCCCAAGTGCCATATTTATTTTCTGTGGGTAGCATCCAAATCGCAGGCCAGGTTCCTTGACCAGATGGCAGCTTCGCTCTTATTTCAAAACGACCATATTTACTGTCTCGTTTATTCAGTGTGCGTAACCTTGCCGAGGTATAAGGGAGGGTTTTGGTCGCCCCACCCGCTTTACCTTCCGGGTTATCAGGCCCAGTAAAACTCTGTTTCTTAGCGACAATATGAAGGAATCCATCTTGTACGAATGCGTTATCAGCTCTTTTGGTGTAACACTGCTGCTCGTTGTTGCCCCCACCCCAACAATTTTCTTCTAATGACCAGTTTCGTTTATTAATCGTGTCACCTTCAAACTCATCCTGCCAAACTAATTGCCAATCACTGCTTGGTACAACAGGCATTTCAACTAGACTGACGGGCTTTTGAGTTTGGACAAGATCGGTATTTCCATCCACAGCATCGTCGGTACTAGCACAACCTGAAAGCAACACTAATGTGGCAATGGAACTTAGAACAGCGGTGGATTGATTGGGTAAATATCGCATTACAACTCCTTGTTATTATTCTCTTTAGCGCTCTTTTATCTATAAACCACAAAAGAAAGCGCTATCTTATATTTCAGAAAATCTAATTGTGAAAATCCATGTAAGGGCAAGATATGAACCTACAGCCCTTGAGTAAAGGTAGTTAAGCTTATATAAACATGTTCAATGAAAAAGCGATGGCGATCATAAAAAGAAAGCGCTTTCTTTTTGGGGTTCACATATTCAAATAAATAATACGCACTCACATGAATTGGAAAATGCGCTACAGAAAGTAACACTCATCGATTCATGTCTAACCTTTACGTCCAGAAAAGCCGTCTCGTCTGCGCCAAGTATTCATCAATAACAAGCTGATAATCATCCATATCGAACTGCTCCCAGCCGAACTTCCTGCATTACTCGGTGTTGACGTATCGCCTCCGGTGTCATCACTGCTACCATCGGCAACACTCGTAGATTCATTGCAGTATTGTTCGTCATTTATGGACGTCACTTTGCAGTGCGCAATATAATCCACTTCCATAGTAACCTGTTGCAAATTGGGATCAATCACTCCTCCTAACATCCCGCCCATTGCGACATTAAGCAGTGCAAACATCGGCTCTTGATACTGAGTACAACTCCTTAAATCTTGGCTAACAACCAAATGCTCATCGATAAAGAAATCGATCTTGTTAACACTCCACTCCATGGCGTAGCTATGCCAATCAAGCACATCCTGAGCACCATTTGGGTATGTGTAGCGATATTCACTGCCACAACCGGATGTATTAAAAAAGTTGGTGATGTAAGAACTAGGCTGATTCGAAAACCACTCCCATACATCAATCTCTCCCGATCCTGCGCTTGGCCAATGAGAAAAATCGTTATCACCTTTGTTTGGCTGCTGCGCAATTCGATTTTCCAGCAACCAAAATGCAGGCCAAGATCCCGCTTCTAAATTATGAAAACGGATCCTTGATTCAATTCGACCATATTGAAATTCTTGCTTATCTTTTGAATTTAAACGACCAGACGTCCACGCTTTTTGTTGCCCACCAAGCGTGGCGCAATTCTGAGTTTTCTTACGAGCAATAATTTTTAGTGTGCCATCCGATACATCGTAATTCCGAGCATCTGAAAAATCATCATCGGTATAACATTGTACTTCATTGTTATAATTGGCTTTTGTTTGTGCGGTCCAGTTGTCCCAGTTCACCCCGTCGCCATCAAATTTATCGATCCATTGCACTTCCCAACCAGCAAAGGCTGGAGCGGTAAATAAAAAGGAAGCACTGACTATAAGCCAAATTTTTTTTGAACATAAAATAGAGAGCATTGACATCATCCACTGATTCAGTTTTTTATGCAGATATAGATAATGGCAGTGAGAGCCACTGCCATTGATTTAGTCACATTGATTACTTTTGATAAACCACATTACGAACGTCTACGATACCGCCATCAATATCTGTAGTTCCGCTGAAATACAGTAAAGAGGTCACATCGGTAAAGTCCGGGCTTCCATTCATCAGCTCTGACACCGGAATAGAATGACTTACCCACTCGTTAGTGATTAAGCGGTCATCTTGATTAAACGTTACGCCATTATTGGTTTGTGGACGCGCATCGTTTCCATATAAACCGGTTTGGAATCCAATCACAACCTTTGAAGATGTGGTTCCTCTGATATCAAAATTGAGAGTTCCATTTTCGAAACCAACGAGGTTATCACCCGCTTGACCTGATAAGACTAAGCCAGCCCCCCAGCCCCAACCTTTAGCTACACCTGCCGTAGGTGGTGTCGTTAATGTCAATACACCCTCCACTTCTTCAAGGAAAGCTGTATCTTCCCAAGCAACGGCTTCTAAGCCAGCTCGTAAGTTCCCATCGACGAATACATTAAAGTCATTACCAACAGGTGGCTCACCAGTAACGGGTTTAGGGTTCGGAGCGTGAACACTGTCTAGCACCGTTTGCTCTAAACCGCCTTGGCTTTTCACAATTTCTAGCCCAGCACGAGTTAACCCATGAAATGCTCCCGCATCCACTTGATCCCAGATCGCAAATTTTGCATTGCCGTTAATATCAATTAAGCCGAAGTGTTTTTCAGAATCACCCGTGTTGTCAGCATCGCCTTTCCACGGCTCATCAAACGCTTGGAAGAAGAATAACGATGCGCCAAATTCATCAGACCATGCTCGCATTAAATCATTAAACGCTTTTTGCTTATATTCGTCTGCGGCCTTAGAACCCTCATCACCATACATAACGTTAGTTTCTGACGCCCAACCAGTTTCACCAATGTGAATTTGTTTTACTACGCCTTGGCTGGCTAGATAATCTTGAGCGGGTTTTATTTGTGACAACAGGTTCTCTTTGGCACGTAACATCGCGGCATCAACTTGCTCAAGAAGACTTAAGCCTTGCTCACTTTCAGGCACTAACCAAAAGGCGTTGGCGTAATGAGTATCGTGGAAAGGGTAAGAGTGGAGAGACACGTAATCAACAGCTTGAACTAAAGCAGCAAGATCGGGATGATCATAATCCCCTAGTCCTGACCATGACGCGAAATTATCTGAACTTGTTACCCATACATCTGCTGGAATTTCACCCTGAGCTTTTTTCTCTTGCAGTGTGTTCACATGTTCGAGAATGATTGTTGGTGTAACGTGATAACCCGCCCAATGCACCATCGCTTCATTACCGACGGCAAGCACTTTAATAATCTCTGGGTAATCATTTACCATCTCCACGGCTTTAGCCACTTCAAGGTAGTTCGCCGGATTATTCTGGGTTGGATCTGGTGTTTGATCAGTCCATGAATTCAATGCATCAATCCAAATACCAAGCATCACGTACATTTCAAACGTTTCGTCTTCATCCATTAACTCATCAATCGCAATAAGTAAATTGGCGGTATCACTAAAACCTTGAGTGTTATACGTGCGTAGTAATTTGAAGCCCATCGCTTCCATAAGTCGTAGATCTTCTTTTATTTCAGCGACAGTTGGAACATTCGCTTCAGTACGCTCTGTTGTTCTAAATGCACCGTATGAAATGGCTGGGTAGTCTGGATTTCCTAGTAATACCTGACCATTTTTCGTTGTAGGGAAATCCCCTACTGGTGCAGGCTGTGCGGAAAGTACTGTGTTTCCATCAGAATCATTTTGTCCATCACTATCATTACTATTGCTATCACTTCCGCACGCAACAAGTAACATCGAAAGTCCAGCTAGAAAGAAAACTTTTAAAGATAATTTATTCATCATAATTTCATCATCGTTTTTTTAATGAATTGTTACATCAACCGAATTAGGTCGACGTTCAAGCGAGATACGTGAGCACTGGCCATTTACGCCAGCGCTACTTTCTATGTACTCGGGATTACTTGCCGTTAAAGGGGATGTTTGGCGATGAGCCATCTTCAAGGCTGTCATCACTACAACCTGAAAGTGCAATAGTTAACGCCGTCATGGCTAAAGTTTTGTTAAACTTCCATTTTTTTTCTCTCATGTAGATATGTCCTTCATCATATTTTTATATATTTTGTTGAACCCAACAAAAGAAAGCGCTTTCTTTAATTTGTTAGATATACATTTATAAACAATGAAAAAACTGATAAAAAATAAGCACCACATATTAAACTAGTGTTTAAATACCAGTAAGTTATCATTAGCAATTATTCTATAGCTACGATTTAGAGCAAAATGTGACCAAACACACCAAGCAAGCGCTTTCTTTATGTGTGGATCACATTTCGCTCAGTCAAATAGGTTTACTTTATGTTACTGAAGCGCACAATCATCGTTAAGCGTTACCCAGTTCAGAATTTTTGTAGAATGATCATCAGATCACTATGCTCTTTCTAGTCTCGAAGGTAACATAGGCTTAGTTTCACTCCTTGCAGGATATAAGGGCATTCCCATTGATCACCATTAAAGAAGTCTCTGAACTGGCTCAAGTTTCTCAATCCACTGTCTCCAGAGCGTTAAATGAGCATCCAACAGTAAAAGAAGCCAATCGAAAAAAAGTATTCGATGCGATCGAACAGCTTGGCTATAAACCTAATGCGTTTGCACAAGCGTTGGCTTCGAGTCGCTCAAATAGCGTTGGTATGCTTGTGGGCTCTTTGGATGGCCCTTTCTATGGCCCTTTAATGCACATGGCTGAAGATACGGTTCGAAAAAGCAATATTCATTTGATAGTGACAAGTGGACAAGAATCAAAAACGAAAGAGTTAGATTCAATTCGATTCCTACAGTCAAAACAAGTGGATGGATTGATCATTCACTCCGACCAACTCACCGATGATGAACTGATCCAAATTGCTCAAAAAAGTGAAAGTACGATTATCCTCAACCGCTATATACCTGAAATTTCAGATCGCTGTATTTACATTGATAATGAACTGGGTGGATATTTGGCAACGAAACATCTACTTGAACATGGCCACACCAAAGTTGCCTGTATTACTGGTCAAATGAGTAAAGTAGATAGCCGAGATCGCCTACAGGGTTATAGAAATGCCTTGTCTGAATTTTCTATCCGTTATGATGCAAGCTTAATTGTTGAAGGTCGTTTTGATCATCAAGGGAACCATGAAGCTGCTCGTCGCTTATTAGATAGAGATCCGGAGATCAGCGCCATCTTTTGCCAGAACGATAATATTGCATTAGCTGTGTATGACGTTGCGTCCGAGCGCCACTTGAAAATTGGAGAGGACATTGCGGTGGTTGGGTTTGATAACGACACTCATAGTCAACATATTCGACCACGCCTAACAACGGTTAACTTCCCTGTTCATGAAATGGGAGTAGAAGCGGCTAAAGGTGTTCTTTCTCTTATCAATAAGCAGACTTACCCACTGAAGCACAAACTAACACCTGAACTGGTCATTCGAGATTCCGTTAATCAAAAATAATTCACAACTCGATCATTGCCATCAACATCATATTAGTGGATTGAAAAAATAAGACGAAAGCAAAGACAAAAATGAACAAATAAAAAGGGTCCTAAGTATTATCTTAGGACCCTTTTTTAACTCAAAGTGTTAAGTAAGGATAAGTTTACCTCACTCTATTTTTGACGGAGCATCGTATTTGGAATAGACACAACTACTTTACTGATTTTATCTGAACGCTCAAATAACTCAGAACTCAGTTCAGCAGGAATCAATAAAGAGTCCAGTTTTTGCTGAGATCCATCTGCAAAATGCACCTCTATCTCTTCGGCATTTTGTTCATTCACTTGGTAGATAAATGGCACTTGGCAATAAGTGAAGGCTAATTCATTCGCTTTCACAACAAAACTTTGTGCATCACCAGCCAGTGTCTGACAATTAAATGTAAACGGCTTGTCCAAAAACTCACGACGAGCGAGAAGCGATGGTTTAATCGCGATTGAGCCATTTATCACTTCAATACCCAACTCACCAAAACGAGTCATCACTTCTTCTTTCACTTGTCCTGTCATACCTGGCTGCTGAGCGCCAGAATGTTTTGGAGTATGTGAATACGGGTCTGTTGGGAATGCGCCATAATTTTGTGGTGTTTTGTTAAAACCAATACCAGCTCGTACTTTATAGTAATAATCAGCAAGCTTAGCAGTAACCATGCTATTCGGATCTAGCTCCCACGCTTGTTGGTAGTTCTCTTGTACTGCAAGCAGAAGTTTTGACACCATATGCCAGTAAATACATCCTAATCCTTCATAGCCAAACATGGTTCCAGAGCGACCTGTAAATGCCTTGTGGTTGAAGACTTGTTCATACAACTCTTCAATGTTCGTCCACTCATCAGCATTTATGGTAGGGAAATCGAGTTTGACTTCATTTAGCGCGGCTTTCAAATAACTGCTATTTTCGAAACTCGCATTGAAGTGATAATTACCTTGGCTATCTTGAGCTAAGATGCGCTTATCACTTGTGCGAGTCATCATGCGAAGAAGTTTACTTTGCTCAATCGCCTCTTTCGGCACTCTATTTTTCTGCATGAATGAAGATAGGTCACGATCTGGATAGAGCATGAAACTATTCTGATCCGAGCGGTACATATCGCTAGCAAACAGTTTGTCTAACAGATCAACCGCTTGATTTGGAGATAATACGCCCGAACTTAGAACAGCAACCTGTCCTTCAAGCATCGGGTACAACTCTTCAACGGTCAGACTTTCAGCCGAGCAGCTTAAAATGTTATAAGCATTGTACAGACCATCTTGGCGTAAGTTATTTTGAGTACTTGAATCAAGCACCTGCAAACTCACTGTCATTAGTTTCTCAATCGCAGATCGTTCTACTTTTGTTTTTCCTGAGAACCCGTTCATTCGGTAGACTTTTTGACGATATTCATCCGCCGATTTTTCTAGCAGAGTAAGCATCGCTTTACGCGTTTGGCGAGTGACCGTGTCTTGGCGGATCTCTTTCGCGGCATCAGACAAAGTATTCGTTACTGCTAGCATCCACTCAAACACTTCTTTTGAGATAGAGAATGATTTAGGTGCCTGCTCAAGTAGTTTTTGCATAAATGCCACGTAACGACGCATGTAATATAGTGTCACCATCGATAAACCGTTACCGACAATTGCGTTGTTCGCATCATTCCATTCTGGGCGCTGAGTATTGAGCCAAATACCGCCATCAAGCACCAAATTGCTCAATTTTGCCAGCAGTGGAACCAGCACTTTTTCCATCAAGTTGACCATGTAGACTTCGTTATCGCCACTCATGATCAAGCGACCATCGCTACCAATCTCTTCTACTCGCTTCTCGGTCAGTTCTTGTCTCTCTTGATTGAAATCAACGGTATCTTTTGGATTTTCAAACAACGCCTGTACACCACACAATTCATACGGCACGTTAGCGTAGCTGAAAATATCACTATCAAGTAATTCCAGAAGATCCTTTTGTTCGAACTTGTCTGCCAATTCTAAGAACTTGAGTAAGTAGATGATCTGGTGATCGCCCCAATACCCGATATTGCTCCATGGGTCATCGGCTTCTAGTAATTCCCAATCCACGCCATCTTTAGTAATACGATATGGGTTATAACCATCCAGTGTCGAAGCATTTACGAACTTAGAAATAAACGATTTAATAAACCCAGGATAACTTAGGGCCATCGCTTCCCAGTTTTGGAATATGTCGCGCCAGTTACCTTGGTAAGAGAGTAAACGCTCACCAAATTCATCTTTAAGTTTAATTTCGTAATGGTTCCAAGGGCGGCTTGGATCACCATGACGACGACCAAAAGTAAGAGGTAAATATTCGTAGCTCAAACGGACTAGCTGTTCATCTCCAATTGCTTTTGCATGGGACACTAATTCGGCATGAGTAAACGTTTCAGATAACTGTGCGAAGAAGTCTTGATGACGACTGAACACTTGCTGATTTGCACGACGCATTGTTTTGATTACATCGGCTTTTTCAAGCATGTAACCATTTTCAAACACGCCACCACGCATATTATTAAAGAGTACATTTGCGTAATGATGAACACTGGTATTTTCATCTGCGGTTAACTGCCACGCATCAGCACCAGACATCAGGTTAACTAACTCTTGTTGGTTCCCTGCGATACTCTGTTCTAGCTCGATTGCTAACGTTGCCGGTGCTAATAGCACTTTTTGTAAATCACAAACATCTGCGTGACTTTTATCAATATCCGCGACAATCGACCACGTGTTGTTTTGATTGGCTTTTAGGTTGATTGATTTATGGATAAGGTAGCTGCCACGAATTCCTTTCGTTAGCGGTTCGTTACGGATCTCCCCACCTCTACGGAATGTATTTAACTGCGTACTGGTCAAAAGAATTTGGCTACAATCATGATCTAAGCTAAAGACCGTTGTTGCTAGCAGTGACTCAGCAGGGTCGGCACGATCACTTAATTTCGCGTACATACTGAACAGCGCTAATGAGCTACCTTCTACCTGCTCATTCCATTTGTATGCATCCACTAATGCGCTACGAGTTTGTAATGCACTAAGCGGAGCTCCCGATGGTAAAAGGTTCTGTAGACCATCAAGAACATCCACTTTTCGTGACGCCCCAGACAAATCTGTCAGCTCAGAGCGACGAACAAAACCAAACTTCTCACTGGTGTTCCAGCTGTATTGAAACTTCAACTGTAAGCTATGATTGAGTTCTTCAAATACAAGCTTATCGCCAATCGCATTTTTATACAGGTGGCGCTCTACCTCATATAATCCATCATGATGAACATTAAACGGTTCCCACAGTGCAACTTTGTTTTCATCTTGAATGCGGAAGATGGTTTTTGAGCCCGTGTTTTCAGCACTCTCATGAATGTGATCGACTGACTTATATGGAAAGAGTGCATTCTCCGGACGAATACGTCCCGCAGACAAGCTGCCAGTTGAAGAGATGAATAACCAGTGATCGCTCGAAGAAACAACGCTAATAAAAAACGGTGCCATTTGATCAACATTAGATATTTTGTAGTAACGTTCGCCTAGCAGATCAACAAACTGACCTTCCACTTCAGGCTGTAAAGGGTAATCGTGTTTCATTATTCAGATTCCGATATCTGAATATTCAAATTACCACGGATTAACGTGTTTTTATAAACCGACTGATAATTCAAATATTCTAAAAGTTTAAATTTATTATGAAAGCGCTTTCTTTTGTGCTTTTTTAAATAAGACCACCAGCGTTATAGGTGATGACAACGCGCGTAGTGATCATCTGCAATTTTTGTTGGCTCTGGAATAGTTTGGGTACACTGCTCCGTCGCTTTAGGACAACGCGTTGCAAAAGGACAACCAATACTGCTTGGCTTCCACATCGGTATATCACCTTTTTTCACATTCAATTCGCGCTTACCAGCATTCCCAACTTCAGGAACAGCGGCTAACAATAGTTGCGAATAAGGGTGTTGCGGATTTTGCGTCACATTGTCGCTGCTTCCCCACTCCACCATATGTCCGACATACATAACGGCCGTTTTTTCAGCAAAATATCGTGCCGTTGCAATATCGTGAGTGATATACATAAAAGAGATGCCATGCTTATCTTTCAAATCTGACATCAGATTCAAAATACCTAAGCGCACTGACACATCAAGCATCGAAATAGGCTCATCCGCTAGAATGACTTCAGGGCTCACCGCGATCGCACGGGCAATTGCGACGCGTTGACGTTGACCCCCACTGAGCTCAAATGGATATTTTTCGGCCGTCTCTTTTACTGGTGAAAGCCCAACCATATCGAGTAGCTCATACACTAATTGCGGAATCGCCTCTTTCTTTGCTCGCTTATGAATCAACAGTGGGCGAGCAATATGATGATAAATCGTGTGTACAGGATTAAGAGAGCCGAACGGGTCTTGGAAGATCATCTGTACCTGACGTGCGTACTCAAGCTCACCATTCTCGTCAATGTAATCAGCAAGAGGTTGGCCTTTAAAGTGGATATCGCCAGCGGTCTTATCGTAGATTCGCGTTAAAATCCGTGCGCCAGTACTTTTTCCTGAGCCTGACTCCCCTACGATAGCCAGTGCTTCACCTTTACGTAGATCAAATGACACATCATTGACCGCTCGCATCAGGTTACTTTTCACTGATTGACCAAGAGGAAAATCTTTAACCAAGTTTTTTACCGACAAAATCACATCTTTATTGCTGGTATTGTCTACTGTTTTGGTGGTGTCCATTTTCATTCCCTCACACTAAATGACAAGATACGTGGTGACCGCTTGCAATCTCACCCAAGCTTGGTTCGCTCTTGCTACACAGTTGAACACATTCCGTGCAGCGCTCTTGGAAGTTACACCCTTCCGGTATATTAAGTAGATTCACAGGGTTTCCAGGAATACCAAATAACCGCTCTTTTGGACCATGAATGGTTGGGAATGAAGAGATCAACCCTTTGGTGTAAGGATGTTTGGGTTCGCTGAACACTGTTTTTGCATCACCTAACTCAATTAAGTTACCTGCATACATCACTCCAATTCGATCGGCAATTTCACCCATCAAACTTAAGTCATGGCTAATGAACAGAATAGAGAAGCCAAATTTTTCTTTAAGCTCATATAGCTCATTCAAAATTTCACGCTCAACAACCACATCTAAAGCCGTTGTAGGTTCATCCATAATGATCAGCTTTGGCTCTAATGCGAGTGCAATAGCAATCACCACACGTTGGCGCATACCACCACTCAATTGGTGCGGAAAGCTCGACATACGGTCGCCATGAATACCGACAACATTGAGTAACTCAACACCACGATCATGCGCTTCTTTGTATGGGATCTTACGGTGGGCTAAAATCACATCCGTTAGCTGTTCACCAATCGAAATCACTGGGTTAAGTGAGTTCATGGCACTTTGAAATACCACTGAGACATCATTCCAACGGAAGTCGCGTAACTGTTTGTCACTCATCTTTAAGATGTCTATCCCTTTATAAAGGATTTCACCCTCAGAGATTAAAGCTGGTGCTTTGTGTAAACGTGCAATCGCAAATGCTAGGGTACTTTTTCCACAGCCAGACTCCCCTGCAATACCCAGAGTTTCACCGGGAGCAATAGAAATACTGACGTTGTTTACCGCTCGCGCAACACCATTAGGCGATACATAATCAACGCAAAGGTTGTTAATTTCTAATACGTTACTCATCTTAAACCTCGACGAATGTCAGCTTCTTTTTTCAGTTTGTGCCACAGTTTGATGTGTGGGCCTGTACGTAGTTTAGGGTTACTGACTTGGTCGATTGACATATTAATCAATGCCAAAGCACCGCCTGTAATCGCAAGTGCGAGTGCAGGAACCAGCATTTCCCACCATGCGCCAGTGTAAAGAGATGACGACGTTTGCGCCCAATACAGCATCGAGCCCCAACTTACTTCTGTTGCGTCGCCTAAGCCTAAAATACCTAAACCTGCTTCTGAGCCCATGGCATAAATCACGGTACCTAAGAAGCCACCAAATACGATTGACACAAGGTTTGGTAAAATTTCGACCAAGATAATACGAATCTTTGATTCACCCATTACTTCCGCAGAGATGATGAACTCTTTACTACGAATCGCCATGGTTTGTGAACGTATTACCCTTGCCCCCCAAGGCCAGGAGGTTATCCCGAGCAACACGGTTATCACCAGCGACCCGACTTGCCCTAAGAAAGCAGCAAGGACTATCAATAATGGCAATTGAGGAAACACTAAGAATACGTTTGTAATGAAGTTCAAACGATCATCAATTTTCCCACCTAAATAGCCTGATGTAACGCCAACCAGCACGGCGATAGTCATTGCGATCACACCCGCCGATATTGCGACAGTAAGTGACTTTCTTGCTCCATATAACACTTGGCTATAAACATCACGTCCGCTACGGGTACTTCCTAGAAAGTGCTCCGAACTTGGCGCGATATGAGGTCTTGCCACACGCTTTTCCGGGTTATGTGTCGCTAAAACAGGTGCAAATACGGCTCCCATTAGGACAATGGTGAGTAACAATCCACCAATAATCGCGGGTGGGTTACCGTAGAAAAATGCGTACGCTTTACCAAATATTTGCTTAATATTTTTCCATGAGAACTTAGGTTCACGAACAGGCATATGAGGCTGATTCGAACATTTTTGAGCGTCAATTAAATTATCCATGATGCACCTTAGTTAGAAATTCGTGGATCGAGCCAAACGTACAATAGGTCGGCGATGAAGTTAGCAGTCAAAACCGCAGAAACTAAAATGAGAAGAATAGCTTGAATCAGTGGATAATCTCGGGCCACGATGCCTTTCAGCAAGATGTTCCCCAACCCCTGATAGTTAAATACGACTTCGGTCATAATGGAGCCAGCGAATGAGAAACCAATCGCCATCGCAATAGCGGTTGCAACAGGCAATATGGCATTGCGACCTGCATAACGGTACATGACTCGGAAACTACTCAGGCCCTTTGCTTCAGCCATGGTGACGTAATCTTCTCCCAATACGTTAATCATGGCATTTCGCATATTGAAAACCCAAGTCGAAATACCCACCACCACCATTGAACCCACAGGAAGGATGGCATGCTTGGCGACACTGGCAATAAATTCGAAAGTAAACCCTGGCTCTAGCGCTGGGTCATACGTATATGCCAACGGTAGTAGTTCAAGTTTTAAACCAAAGAAATAGAACAGTAAAAGAGCCGTTACTATGTAAGGGAAGTTACTGATAAAGGCCAACACTGGCGGTACCACTTGGCCAAAAAAACCTTCACGTCTATACGATGCGTAAGTACCAATACTTACCCCAATAATCAATGCCACAATTAATGAGCCTAACGCGAGAAACATTGTCCAAGGCAGTGCCATGGCTAATACATCGGTAACGCTTACAGGAAACATTAAAATTGAAGGGCCAAGATCAAGAGTAAACACACTTTTGATATAAGCGATGTACTGTTCAAAAACATTCCCATCGACGAATCCGTACATTTCTCGCACTGCATCCATTTGAGCTGGATCCATACGACCTTGTGCAGCAGCGAAAAGAGCATCCACAGGATCGCCAGGCATTAAACGTGGCAACATAAAGTTGAAAGAGATAGCGATAAGGAAAGCTGTAAAATAAAAACCAAAACGGCGAACTAAAAACGACATAATAAATCTTTTAACCTAGGAGCTATAATTCATGATTATAGCTCCACTACATATTATTTACTTAAGGTGCAAGTTATTAAGAATAATGACTCGCTTACCACCGTCATACCATACTGGTTGAACATATGGATTTTTTTCACTTGGCCAGCCAACGATCTTCTGTGTGCTGTATTGGAACCACGTTGGGTTAGAGAACAATGGAATAAACGGTAAGTTTTCTGCCGTAAATTCTTGTAGTTCACTTAGGATCTCTTCTTGTTTCTGAACATCACCTGTTTTACCAAAGCTTTCAATCAGCGCATCGATTTTTGGTGAGTTTACACCGTGACCAGCGTGCCAAGTTTTACCAATACGAGATGTTGTGAAGTACTCTTGATATGCAAGAATCGGGTTAGTCGCAACCATTGACCAGTTGATCGACATTTTGTATTTACTGTCTTTCAAGTTGCTGTCATACACAGACCAATCTACGGTTTTAATGTTCGCTTTCACGCCCACTTCTTCATAGTACTCTGTCACCATTTGAACCACTTGGATCCAATCAGTCCAGCCACTTACTACTTCGATATCAAACTCTAGCGCTGAACCATCTTTTTGATCTCGGAAACCATCTCCATCTTTATCAACAAGACCTGCGGCATCTAATAGTGACTTCGCTTTCTTTGCATCATATTGAGTTAAGTACGCGTACTTATTGCTTATTTTTTTATCAATATGAGTCTCATATAACTCACCAATACCACCCGCATTGAAGTTTGGTGTTGGGTAACCATAAGCGGCAATATCAACGATCGCTTCACGATCTAGTGCCATTGAAAGGGCTTGGCGAACACGTAGGTCATCAAATGGTGCTTCTTTAGTATTCACATAAAGGTGAATTGCATCATTCGCTGGGTACCAGAAGTGGTTATTGGCTTTATCTTTTTCAACAAATGTTGATTCAACATCGGCGATAAAGTTTGAACCCCAATCGATCTCACCTTTGATCAAGGCTGGTTGGATTTGTGAGTTATCGTTATAAGAACGGAAGTTAACACAATCCAAGTATGGACGACCTTCAAGGTAGTAATTAGGGTTTCGACACAGTTCCATCTGTTGCGGCTTGATGTATTTAACTGCCGTCATAGGGCCGCTGCCAACAGGGTTAAGGTTCATGAACGTTGTTACGTCAGACACTTTCGACCAAACATGCTTAGGTACGATATGGTAGCGCTCAAGGTTCCATACAAAGGTAGAATCCGCTTCATTCAGGTTAAAGACGACAGTGCGATCATCTGCGGCTTCAATTGTCTGAAGGTTCTTCGCTGACCAAATACCTTTTTGGTCAAATGCAGGAGCATCCTTTGTTAGCATGAAACTAAATGCCACATCTTCAGCCGTTAACTTAGTTCCGTCAGACCATTTAAGATCAGGACGTAAAGTAAGTGTCAGCGTTTTTAGATCATCAGAATACACGGCAGACTCAGCCAAACGGTAATCTGTTTTACCTGTCATGTTGTTAAACACAAGTAACGGCTCAAACATTACACCGTGTAACAAATCCTTAGTCGTATACGGGTTAAAGTTCTCTACAAAGCCTGTATTAATGATTGGAACTGTTAACGTTCCTCCCTGCTTAATATCGGCAGCTTGTACTGAAATTGCGAATAGAGCCCCAGCAGCGAGTGAAGCGAGTAAAGTTTTCTTGTGCATCACGTAGTCCTTAGAATGATAATTGGTTTCAAGAAAGCGCTTTCTTTTGAGTTCATAATATAAGGTTTTTACTATTCAGCAATGTTCAAAAGTAGGAAATGAATTATGGATCACAGATTATATATCGCTACGAAACTTTCATTCAGTTATATCCGATACCGATGATACTGATTAATTCACCATTTAACTCAATAAAAACAATAATATAAATATTAATTGTCGTGCTATTTATACTCAAAAAAAAGATACTGCTTAAGCTCATATCTTTAATATCAATTTCCCTGCTATTACTCTCAATAAAGCCTCACAGTCACAGCAAAGACAATTAACCAGTATCAATCACCGAACTCAAAAAGAAAGCGCTTTCTTTTCTTGTTTTGTGAAGTAACATATCAGTGAGTGGTTAGTTAATGATAAAAAGAGGTTTTCCATGATCAAATTCTGGAACGGTAACAAGTCGAAATCTCGACAGCTATACGAGTTAGATATAATAGAAATGTTGTTCAATAACAATAAGATAAATTGTGACAATACCAATTATCCTAGCGCAGAAGATGAAGGTAATATATTCAATACAGGGACAGATGTATTAGTCACCGTAGCAGGAAACCAAAAGTTTATGCCAAACACGTTTCTAGAGTTAGCTGAGCCTCTGTGCAAAGGACTGCTTGGCTGCCGAATCCTTATCATTCGCGATCAAGATAGAGCAAAATTCCATGATATTGACGAGGAAACTCTCAAGGGTTTAATCGCGGGAATACCTAATACTTGGGCTGATGCTGATCTCTTCCGAGCCAATCACTATCAAGTTTTAGAAAAGGGAGAACTAGAAGATGTCTTTCGCTATTTAAAACAGGGGTTGTGTGACTATGTCTCATTAGGGGCAAATGAAGTAGAGCATGTTTTCGATCAGCACGCTCAACACTTAGGAGGGTTAACTATCGATAAAAAGGTGGCACTCTACTACCCAATGCCACTGGTTTTTTATATACACCCTCAACGTACTGACTTACTTGAAGCATTAACCGACAGGATAAAAATTACACAAAACAATGGCCAGTTTGATGCTATTTTTGATAAACACTACGGGAAGGTAATCGAGAATATGAATCTATCTAAACGAAGGTTCTTTCAGCTATCAAATCCATCCTTACCAGCGCACTTTCTTCCGCACATTACACCCATACTCGATACTTTTAGATAATCAGTTTTCACTTAATCAAAGCTGCTAAGGAACACCGTATTGAAAGTATCGAATATGAGTAACGTATTTATATAAAAGGCTCTACTTGGCTCTTAAAGAGAACTTCTCTGTCTCAGAGCCATCTGGAATCGCCATCTGCTGAAGTATTAAATTATCAATTACTCCTGGGTAGCTAGAAAGTTCAATAGTGGAATAACCCCAATTTTTTGGTGAGTATATCCTACCAAACTTATACGTCATTGCGTATGGAACCTTTGTATCATGCGCATAACCAATGACATGCGTGTATTCATGTGCAAGAGTTCCTACGGCTGTCTTTACATTCTCGTAATTGCTTTCAGCACCATCAATCAAAATTTGGTAACGGCCTAAAGATAGGGAAATATACGTACTGTTTGCAGCACCTGTCGAACCATTTCGCACTACCCCTTTGATATACATAGGCTCACTCTGTCCCTGAATATCGCGCCATACCTCTATTGGTTTCACGATCCCCTTATCGATGATCTGTTGATTAGAAAGCAAAAGTGTCTTAAATTCTGGCGTTCTCATGATTCGTTGAATGCGCGGTAATACCACTTCTAACGCATCTAATCGGTCTTGGTTCATTCCGCTATATGCTTGTAATGCAAAGTTGAAAGCATTAAACGCATAAATATCAGTTTGCCAATAAGGAACGGCCTCTGAAACACCATCCAGATCGGTATCAATATCAAAAGTGAACTCGATAGGCAGCGTTGAAAAGTCTATTTTGGAAAGCAATTTCTCATCTTTTTGACTTAGCCACACTTGATCTTCACTACCATCACATCGCCATAGTTCGGCTCTTTCTGTCGGATGATTTTGTCGCCCTGAAGATAAGCAAAAATCTGGTTTACCATTGATTTGAACTTGGTGCTGAGTCGTATAGACAAAACTTTGCATAGGTTGGTTACTCTCGCACAGTTGCAGCATTAAATCTGCCCCCTGAGCAGTCGCATTAACACCTAAGCAAATATTGGCATCTTGTTGCAGTCTGATATTGCCAGTATCCGTATCAAACATGAAAACTTGGTCAGCCCCAGAGGTTTGATCTTCAGTATCACAGCTATTCAGTGATAATCTGGAAGCAACATTAAGTGATGAACGTGGCTGTAAACACAGACCATTTTGGTTTTCCTGCTGTAAGTAAAAGTGACTAGGAAGTGCAACTTCGCTAAATTCACTCGCATAAGCTATTGAACTTATAGAAGAAAACACCATAATCGATAATAGAGAATAATTTGAACGCATCATTACACCTTTGCTTATTACTTGTTAAGGTTCATCGTACGCTATATAAACTACAAAACTATCACTGGCTATAAATTGTTTGAGACTGTACCCAATAAAATGATGTTTGATCAATGCGTTACAACCACTGAATCGCTTGTCCATAGCTCCGAGAGTACACTCGCGACGTTAGAGGCGTGTCGGAATCAATCATGCTCACTCAAGCATTGAATGCTTACCGAGGAGGTTTCATTCTCATCACACATGATCAGGATTTTTCTGCCGATTCGGGGTGTATCGTCTGGTTAAAGTAAGACAATAATGTTCACATGAGAAACAAAGCGGAACATCACCGTTGTTCCGCTTCACTGGAGTGCAAATTGCGTAATAACATGGAGCTTTTGTCTTGCCTGAAGAAACTCTATTTCAAAAACGATAGCTCTCTTTCAATTACTTTGACTTCACGTTGCTCTTCTTCGATTTTTCTTTGGTACTTTAGGATCTTATCTTCTTCTTCATAAGAATGGGCTTCTTCAAGTTCAGAGCGATACTCTCTGAGATCGCTTTCAGAATCCTGAAGCTTTTCAAGTAATTCATCCTTCAAATCATCATTAGTACAGTAATCATTGACGTGATCTAAAGCATTCTTCAATCCGGCAAGTTTATTGTCATGTCCATTTAATTTGGCAATGTCCATTTTAGCTTGAATGATACATGCCTTTTTATCGCAGCCTATTTTTTCTGAACAATCAGAAGCAAATGCAGATATAGGAAGAAAAAAGAAGATAGATAACAATAATTTGATGTTATTGCGTAACATAGTAATAGCCTATTTCAGATTGAGTAAGATTCAGAGCCGGAATTTACAGGTACTGAGTTTAGGTGGCTATATTGTTTTGTAGTTAAAAATATACAGATGATATATGGTCGAGTTCGTGAATTATTTATAGTATGAATTCGATACTTTTCTTTTTTATCTTTTGACTAAAATATCGGAAATACCTGAATGATTGATCGCCCACTTCCGATACGTTTTGATAAAAGGGGTTGCTGACAAGAGAGGCAAAATCTACTGTAAAAAGGAACAAACCAAACATTGATCGTTTAGGTTCCAAGTATAAATCATAAAGGAATTGTGCCATTGCAGGATCATGAACGGGAATAATGAGCGACTTCTTAGCCATAGATTCAGCCATATACTGAAGCACCTGCTGCCTGATCGATAAGCTAATAGAGCCAACACTCAAAAGCATACTGGTCTTTTTATCATAAACAATATGACCTACCATCAACCCTTTACAGTAAAAGATGTGAATCACAAGGTTGTCAACTGATAGGTGCTCTGCCTTGTAAAATTTCAAAAAATCTACTGCATACAACTTTGAGTGAATCGATAATATGTCATTCCAAGAGTCACTAGGAATGGTTTTTATCGTATGGGAGTCAACACTATCTATTACGTAACTGTATGATATATCTTGATTAACAGGAATTTCGCTAAGTTTCACGGAAGGTGAAATTACTTCTGTTTCTTTTGGATCATATTCATAGTGTTGAGAGAGAAAATTAGAGATACCTAAACGCCTGAGTAAGCTCGTTTTGGTTTCACCTCTTTCCCATTTGCTAATCATAACTTGGTTTACACCATCAAAAACCCTATGTGAACACGCAAGCAAGCTTGCCAAATCTTCTTGGGATAAGTCCCGTTCTTCACGCAACCTTTTTAGTTCATTTGGAAAGTCATTTCGATTCATTTAGTGCCTATTATCAACTAATTATTAGTGCAGTGTCTTAAATATAAGTTAGCTTATTTTGAGACTAAGGCAAATCAGAAGATCATCGCATTGTGCTTATGCCCGACAAGCTGGGCAACCGCATGCTCTTCAATGTTAGCCTCTTGTATTTCATTGACTTTGGTATGGCGGAATGAGTAAGCACTGGGTTTCTTTCCCACTTAAAGTGACAGACGTCTAGAACATCACCAAAACGTCACAATAACAATCTTCTGACCAAGCCGTATCATAACGCAGGAGATCTGTATAAAAACAGATTTGAACTCGACAAAGCTTAATGTCGCACCTTGGCTCTGCGAAAAGAGTATGGAGTAATTGAACCTGTTCGATATTTCTCAGGCAAGCGATTTCGTTCACGGGTTGGAGAGAATTGAAACGCTTTGGGATTATCACAGTGCGATCTTGCGAAACAGGACAAGTTTCGAAGCTCTAGATACGAAAAAACCGCTGTAAAAACAGCGGTTTTTTCTTTAAAAGTGGTGGAGGGATAGGGATTTGAAAGCTATACCTACCGCAAAAAACAAAAATTAACCGTTATATATCAGCAATATATATGAAGAACACAAAGTGTTAATTGTCAATTCTTTTAGTCAGTTGACATTACACTCTTTTCTACTAAGGTTCAACCAAAACGATACAATCTTCACCGCTCATAAAACCATTCTAGATAGTCAGACTCGACGGTCATATCAGCTATATGGGTGCAGCATTAAATGATTTTATGATCGATTCCCAATCTCACCTTACCAAGCTACTCAGTTATAGTAATATATGCCTTGTGTGGTTATGGAGAAACCTAATGTTATTGTGGACACCTGACATCCCCTGTGAGCTAAACAACTGGCTAAACTCAGCCACTGATCGAACCCTGTGTTGTGAGGTGAACCCATGGAATTGTACAGGGTCTTCAGAGTTTGAGACTAGAATCGCAGAGAGCGCACAATGTCTATGCATCCCCATAACTATTAGGGGTGATCAGGTCGAGGGTATCATTCATACAATTTGGCAGTATATATCCTCCAATAAAAGCGGCACCGAAAGTTTTATCAATAAAAATCATACACTTCGACGTGATGAACTGCGTCAACAGATACGCACCAAGGAGTTGCCAGACCTGAGTATCTATGACTGTGCCGATTTACTTTCTAAATTCAACACAGCTACAGTGCTGTGCATTAGAATTGGTAACTCAATACCAGATTACTTAATGGGCTGGGTCGATTATATGAGTCGATATACCTGTATAAAAGTTATCATTCTATATCCAAAAACCTTACGTAAGAGAAAGCAGTTTATACACCTGCGCAACCTCACAGCTCCAGTTCTAAAAAATAGTTGCATAGTAGATGCATGTAACAACGCGGTATATCAATTGACGGGAAAGTATATGCAACAAAATGAACTATTTACTGCTCTCTCAATTAGTCATTCACTAAATGATTTCTTATCGATTGTACAAACAGCAATTCTATCTCAATGTACCATCAAGGCACTGTTATCCCCCACTGGCAAACTAATATTAGCGAGTTATCGACAGCATTCTTGACTAAATTAGTGTGCGGAAACTGTCAGCCTACCAAGGCTTCTGAGATTAAGGATTGAGCACATATTTTTAATTATAAGTTATTGTTTTATCTTATAGTAACAAACATCATCTTCCAGTTTTAACGAGGTGCATGAACGATCATGATATCTATAATATGGGTGGAATCATCGTGATTTCTACGGTCGCTCTCTAGTTATGCCTTTCTACTACATCCAATCACCTATATTAACCGCTCTCAAATGCTGCCTGAATAGTCAGGCGAAACAGTCATAGCATGCTGATTGAACGACTGGACTACAAAGCACCTAGGGTGTAGGAGCGTTCAAGATACGCAATTAAACCAAAATAGTCTTTACTTTTAGTATTTTACAAACAAAATCACTCAATCATAACGAGGTGTGGGAACGATCGGGCTACCAATAAACTCGGCGATATGGCTGTAAATGGTTGCTTTTATGATCGATCCCTAGTTATGCCATTCTACTACTTGAAGACACCAGCATTTACCGCTCACTAATACTGCCTGAATAGTCAGGTGAAACAGTCATCGCATGCTGATTGAACGACTGGGCTATAAAGCACCTAGGGTGTAGGAGTGATCAAAATACACATTAGAACAAAAATAGTCTTTACTTTTAGTACCTTACAAACAAAGTCACTCAATCATAACGAGGTGTGGGAGCGATCGGGCTGCCAATAAACTCGGCGATATGGCTGTAAACCTGGTGGCTTTTATGATCGATCCCTAGTTATGCCATTCTACTACTTGCAAACAACAAGGCAGCACGCCTTATGCCGAATTTTGCAGCATAAGAGGTTGTAAGTATGGAAAGTTTTTTAGGCTGTTCTAGATGTAATGGGTTGACGAAAGTGATACGTTTTAGCATACCTTGTAAATAATGTATGGCAAAACGTATCTTATTTCTATAGTGCTTTTGAGAGCAACATAAGAGATGTTGCCGCTAAGCCCCGTAATTGATGCGTATTCTTAAAGCCTCCGTGCTTATGTATGGAGGCAAATGAATTTTGTCAGGGATTGACTCTCTATAAATCGGATCTGCCAAGATGGTGTCAGATTTCGTAATGCTTCCATCAGGGTGTATCACGAAGTGTCCCTTATCGTACAGCGTGTGGAGATCGGTTCGAAGCAATATTCCATTCCAGACCTCATCTGAACCGTTATCTTTGACTTGAATGATGTGGCATGCCTGCAATACATCTTTTACACTTGTCCCAGATAGTAGGCATATAGCATTTCCTGCTTCTAACACTGCTTTTCTGAATTTTGCTTGTGACGGGCGAGCAGTAACAGTTACGTTAACTTTATTTCGGATTTGTTCAGAGATTTGGACTCGTTCTTCAAAATCATTGGCTTGTTCAAATGGTTCACCTAAAGACGAATCAACTGAGTTTCCTAGTAAAGATGCTATGAGAACGATGTCTGTCGAGTTGATAAAAAACTGTTGTTTTTCATTTGATAGTCTTTTGCCCAATAACGTTGACTCTCTTAAGGATAAAAAACCGTAATAGTGCAAAAACAGTAGGTACTCTCTAATAATTCTATGATCATTATCTTTCTCTTTGGCTTTCCAGGTTGTTGCAAACTCTTCTGGTCGGTCTCTAAAAATCTGAATTCCATCGACAATGTTTGTGGTCGAAGTTAATACACCTGCTAAGGGAATAACTACCGTATATAGCTCTTCAGTTGTTAAATAACCAAAATCAGGATTACGTAAATATAACTTGTATGTAACCTCAAGTATAAGTTCTAAGGGCTTCAAACATACGCCATGACGGTTCCAGTCATCAATCTCAGCCTGTGAGTGAACGTGACTGTTAGGTAATTCAAGAGTTTTAACTATGTATGTAGCAAACTCTCCTCTAGATAATTTTCTCTCAACGTATTTTCGAGCCAAGTTGGAGATTTCGATACCTCGAGAGGTCGAAATTAAGAGACCAAGATTTTTCCAGTATTGTTGGGAGTTTCGAAATAGGTTTCTCTTACCTGTTCTGGCCAGTCGCAAAGACTTTCCCTTAGACTCGAGTTCTTTCGATAGGTCAACCTCAATTTTTTTCAATCCGTCAAATACTGAATCTGCATTTGCTGGTTGGCCTTGGTTCTCATACAAAACCCTAAGGCACCCAAAAAAAACATTTGGCTTGTTTAAAGATTCACTAGGTGTATTACTAGCCCACTGCCAGCGATAACCAGAAAATGGTTTTATTATTTTGTTGTAATTCATAGCATCACCTCTGTTATGAGATGATGCTAACACTTAACTTTTTAAATAACAGCTAATTAGGCGCATTCTTTGTGACGTAAGGTCTCTTGTTCTGCTGCCAATAACATTTTACCTAATGCATAACCAAGTTTTGGGGGAACCGCATTGGCGATTTGTCTATAGCCTGAGGTTTTACTACCACAAAACTCAAAGTCATCAGGGAAGGATTGTATGCAAGCTGCTTCTCTAACTGTAATTCTCCGATGATTGCCTGGATGATGTAGTACGACGACACCTCCTTTTTCATCACCACGACCAGTAATGGTAGGTGATGGTTTATTAGGATCTATCGTTCTATGTCCCAAGTGACCATTAAATTTTAGTTTGAATGCAGAGCATACATGATTAAGTATGTGAGTCCCTCGTTCTGGCTCGGGAAAGTGAGCTAAAGCCTCGCCGATAGTGATCCACTTAGGAAGTAACACTCCATCTTTAGTATGTGTAGGTTCAGGTGGAAAACTTACTACTGAGCTATTGTCTTGTCTTACACCAAGGATAATCACCCGCATCCGAGTTTGAGGTACTCCATAGTCCGCGCAATTAAGCAGTTTATACTCAACCTTGTATCCCAACTCAGCAAAATCGTCTCTTATTTTTTCGATTACTTTGCCCTTGTCTAAGGACAAAATGCCCTTTACGTTTTCGGCGATAAAGAATTTGGGCTTCTTATCCCTAATAACTCGAACCATTTCTAGGTAAAGCTTGTTGCGCGGGTCGTCGGCTTTTCTACTCATATTAGCCACAGAGAAACCCTGACAAGGGAACCCACCAACTACCACATCGCAATCGGGGATTGAGCTAGAATCAACTTCAGCAATATCGGCTAAAACAGCGTGGCGACCAATATTCTTTGAATAAGTATCAACCGCATCGGCATAAAGATCATTAGCCCAGATAATATCTAATCCAGCTTGTTTTAGCCCTAAATCAAGGCCACCAGCACCACAAAATAACGATACAACTCTCATCATTCACACCCGAAGTAATCTTTAAAGCCATTTGCAATCAATTGTGCAAAATGCACTGGAACGGCATTTCCAACCTGTCTATAGCAAGAAGTCATGCTGCCAAAAAACTCGAAATCTATTGGAAAAGTCTGAATCAAAGCCGACTCTCTTATAGACATTCTTCGGTGGTTATTTGGATGCTGAATAGCGCAAACCCCACCTTTACCATTACCTCTTGCTAGAATCGTAGGAGATGGTTTCTCAGGATCGGTTTTTCGATGTCCTGTAAAGTTACGGTTAGTTACTTTATATTGAGAGTAAACATGGTTTAATAGCTCATGATTACTTTCTGGCTCAGGGATCAGAGATAAAGCTTCGCCAATCGATACCCATGGCTTATAACCCTCTTTTTGTGCCTTTTTAGGCGCAGCATGAGTTTGCGCTGGATATTTATACTCCCATTGAATGTCTTTACGTACCCCTATGATAAATACACGCATTCTAGACTGTGGAACACCATGGTTAGCAACATTAAACAATTCTTTGGAGACCACATAACCTGCTTCTTGAAAATCACTTTCAATTTTCTTGATCGCTTCACCGCCAGCTAAACTTAGAATTCCTCGTACATTTTCCGCTACAAAAAACTTTGGTTGCTTATCCCTAACAACACGAAGGAACTCTAAATAAAGTTTATTCCTGTCATCATCTTCAAAACGCAACAGATTGGCTTGAGAAAAGCCTTGGCATGGAAACCCACCAATAACTAAATCACAATCAGGAATGTTTGTGGTTAATATGTCGGTAATGCTACCGTGAATGATATGATCACCGATGTTGTGTCTATAAGTTTCTACGGCATCTTTATCAAAATCATTGGCCCAAACTATATCAAAGCCTGCATTTTTAAATCCTAAATCAAGACCGCCAGCTCCTGAGAATAGAGAAACTACTTTCATTTGGTTTCACTCTCTTTTTGTAATTCTTTCAGGTAATTATCAACGGCCTTTCTGACTAACCAAGCAATAGAGACATCTTCTTTCTCTGACAATTTGATTAACTCTTGATAATCTTCATAGGCCAAAGAGACAGATAACCTAGCATCACACTTTTTCTTCATTTTCACTTAACTCAGGTAATTGAGGAGAGAACTGTACACCACTTTGCACCACTTTGCACCAGTAAGGGTTGAAGTAATGGCAACCTTTCCTATTGCATCAAAGGTTCGGTTTACTCCTTCTTGTCAAAAACATTTTATTACCCAGATGTGCTCATTAAGTCCATAAGGTATGAACGCTATCTTCCGAATAAAAAATAACTCAGCTTCCACTCTGTTCTTGTGTTGTTACCTCTAACTTACGTAGCTCACTCTGTGAGACATTTAGTTTTGCATGAGCTTCCGCTAGGTAACCCCTCGTTTTGTCATACTCACCAGTCAACTCTGCAGTGCTAGTATGAAGTTTTTTGTTTTCACTTAGTGCGAACTCCAGTTTCACTGTTACAGCAGTATGATCGTTTTGTAGTGCTGAAAGCTGCTCATTCAGGCATAGGTGTGTACCTTGAAGCGTCTCGTATTTCTCTGCCGCTGCGTTCAAGTTATTCGTAAGGTGAAGGTTGTGCTGTAGTAACTCAAAATTATTTTGTTTTGACTCAGCCAAATCACACTCTAGTTCTTCAATCTTGTCTTCAAGCTGCTCTTTTTCTTCAACTTGTTTTTGTAGTCGCTCTTCGATATCAATAGCTTCTGTTTCAGCTCGTTCCTTCGCTCGAACCGTTAAGTTGTATTTTGCATCGAGATCCCTAATGCGGACAGTCATCATCGACTCATAATGTTCATGCGCTTTATTGTTTAACTCTATGGTCATATCACGCAACACTTTGCGAAGCTCTTCCTCACGCCTAGCTAGGAGATTTTGCAACTCGGCAGGTAAGTCATAATTCAGGAAAGTGGATTCTGCTTTAGACTCTTTAGTATCCGCTGCTATTTGGGTCGCAACAGCAATACGCCCCTCGTCTATAAGCCGCTCTAAGTCGGACTGAATAGCAGAAATCTTCCCTCGACCAAGGGCTTCTTTAATGTGCCAACCAGTGGGGTTCTTTCCTTTATTTATTAATTGAGTCGCAGTTTTGATGATATCTTCATCCGTGTATGATTTCGGCCTAGCCATTGTTTCACCGTTCTTTTAATTATTATTTTTAGGTTTGTTAGTTAGTACAGTAAGTTAGTCACGAGGACTTACTTATCCACTGAAAGCTCGGCTTCAGTAGGGGTAGCAGCCTTCTTAACAGTCGCTAACTCTCTAGAAAGCCCTCTTGCTACAGAAGGAGGGAGCTCAAGTGCTGTATTAAACGCCGACTCAAGGTACTCAGATTGTTTTTTTGCCATATTTTTGTCTTTAGCATTGATAGCAAGAAGCACTTTTTTAAAGATATCGACTAACTTAGGCACAAGAGTTTGTGTTAACTCCTGCGTGAGTGTTGCAAGTCGACTCGTTTCTACTTTTAGGTCTGACACCTCGATTTTCATAGTGTCTCGCTCTACCTCTAGTTGGCTCAGACGTGTCTGCGCCTGCGCGGCATCATCAATGGTTTTAGTCAGATGTAGTTCAACTTTTTCTTGCTCCTTCAACAAGCGAGCGTGCCTTTTCTCTGTCAGCGCTATTTTGTCTTGAATATGCTGCAATTGATGGCTGTGGTGGTTATAACTGCGTTCAGATTTGGGCAGACTGGCTTCTCGATTCATTTCCGCTCGATGTTCCGATTGCTGCTCAGTGAGTGGGGCGAATACTACATTTATTCCCTTAGCGTGAAACAAGTGTTCATTTGCGAAATCCTTGACCATTCTTTGAAAGAACATGCCGAAATCCTGAGCTTCATCTCTGGTCAGGTTTCCATTACTGGGAAAAAAGCCCTCAACTGAGTAAATTTGATGGACGTACTGGTTTACTACTTGAATTTGCCTTTTGTGCAAATCGTACTCACCTGTTTCACTGTTACGCCCTGACAAAAAGTAATGGGGATGACAGCCTGTCGTTTGGTCAATACCACGCTCGTCATCATGCCCGATAATCGCTTCGATGGGATACTGCGGGAAGTAATGTGTCAAAAATTGACGAGTGAACTCGATATATTCTTTGAGGCTAAGAGCATCCGAGCCCACATTCCATTTATGCGGTACTTTGAGGATACCCTCTTGCAAATAAACAGCATTCGTTGGCGCACGGCTCTGAACTTGGTTGTGCGCGTTTAAGTACGTCTCCAGCATTTTTAGTCGCTGGTTTTTACGTTGCATAGTGAGCTTCTCAAACTTCTCTATCCGAGAATACGACACATACCCCTTGGTATTTAGTATCACTTGAAGAAATTCAGCCGCTTCGTTATTGCCTTTTTTTAGCTCACTCGCAATCGCGGTTTTCACTTTTTTTCGGTACTGACGATGCTGGGTTTGCAGCCCTTTCTGATTGCGAATACGCGGAGTGGGAGCAATTCGATATAGCAAATCTGTACGCGCTTCTTCCGACCAATTGTCTAGTGGCGACAACCTGCCATTGCACCAGATTAGATTCTGAGATGATAACTCGTCGTTCCATTCGAGCTTTTTCGTTGGTTTAGACTTCGCTTTTGAATCAGATAAAGCGACTATTAGCCTGAGTGAGTGTTTAAGCGAGGCTTCGCATTTCACCCGACTTACCGACCGAGAAGTGTAATTCACTCGTCGATGGAAGTGATGGATATCCTTCATTCTGCCCTCCTAAGAGGCCAGGTATTTAGAGAGTCAAGAGAGACTTCTCTTGCCCGCAGCTCGCGTGCATCTTTTGCGTAGCAAAAGTGTGACGGGAGCGTAGCGGGTTGCTGTAGCATCCCACTTTTTAAGTGGACGGCTTTGGCACTGAAAGTGCCATTGATGGCAGTCTTACTGCCATCGTTGACATCGAAAGTGTCAGTCACAATATGGAGCTGATTTCTCATGACGCACTCCCCATATTTCCTTGCAAAAGTGCGGCTTTGAGCTCGGGTTTATCATGAATAAGCGTTTGCAATAAAGCGATCATCTCGGGAGAGGTATCACTGCGTTTGACTGTTGTCTTAGTAGGAGTTGTATTAACACAACCCAATACATCAGCTAGATGATTGGCTGCCGCATTGGCGTAATCAGGTGCATCTTTACGCATCCAACGACCATAATGCTTATCAATCATATGAGTATTCGTGTGCCCCATTTGACTAGCTAGCCAATCTTTACTGATACCCGCAGTCAGGTTTTGACTCGCGTAAGTGTGTCGTAACTGACTCGAACCACGGTGCTTAACTCCAGCTTTTTTGAGAAACGGAGTGAAGAACGTCTTATTAAACTGCTTAGCATTCAAAAACGGCTGGCTAGTCTGGCTGTTGTAGAAGATAAAATGGACACGCTCTTTGATTAGAGTCTTATTATCCATTTGCAAGACTGAGATGGTGCGAGCTCGCTTTTTCTCAGTCAATGGCAACTGGTCTCTCAATACGTTGAGTGCCAATTCATTGAGCTCAACTTCTCTAACAGAGCCTGGTGTTTTTGGAACTTTGTAGTCATTGAGCACCTTTGAACGTCGAACATATAAAACCCGACGGCTCCAATCAATATCTTCCCACGACAACGCCAGTAGCTCACCGATGCGAACGCCCGTCAGAATATTGAATAAAAGTGCGTGTTTACCACTTTGACACTCAGTGGGTGTGTTAAAGAGCTTTTGGATTTCTTCTTTTTCAAAAGGCATTGGCTCTGCATTGACTACTTTCAGGTTTTCAATGCCATCCATGGGATTAAGCGTTATTAAGCCGTCGCGTTGAGCTCGACTGAACACTGCTCGAAGAATGGTCAGGAACTCATTGATGGTTTTGTTCTTATAGCGTTTATGCAGCTTACCAATGGCATCATGGATGTCACTGTGGTTGATGTCTTGAATCGCGCGTCGACGAAAGAGTTTCTTCAGCTTAGACGCTTTGCTTTTCTCTGCAATGTGAGTAGAAGGAGCACAGATAGATTTACGTTGCTCTTCATATTTTTCAATGAATAGGTTAAGGGTGTCCTGATTGTTTAATTTCAACTGTTTTCGCTTAGGCAGCTTACTGCTGCTCTTCATTTTGCATACAGCTTACAAGCAGAAAAAGCAGAAGTCACACCTGAAAGTACTAATAATATCAGCTAGTTATTATAATTTTTTCAGCATTTCCCTAGTTATCAACCAGTTATTAATTTTGAGCTTTCGATAGTAGCCTACGGGTAATGAAAAGCGACAACTTGCATAACTTGAAGTAATGTAACCACTTTTTTGTCAATTGAAAAACTACACTTTTTGCCATGAATAATTTGTTACCCCTACACTTTTTCCCATGAATAAGTGACAGCCTCACACACTTTTTCCTATGAAAAAGTGTGTATTTATAACTCAAATAACGATTAAGTAACTGTTATTAAATAGATTTTCATCACTTCTTATTTATAGCAAACTTTTTCGATTAACCAACCAAAATCGACATTAGAAAAAGTAATTCATTTATCTCTGTGAAGGCGAGCAACGCCCCTTGGAGTTACTCGCTTTGTGCGAACTACTATTTCCAGTGTAAGGGCATATAGTCTATTTGGTTTACTACCTCGGCTAACGTTTCAATTGGTAGCCGTTTACCATAACGACCATAAGTCATGCTGTGGTTGGCATGCCCAACGATTTGGGCTGTTACGTGCTCAGGAACATTTTGCTGTTTAAGCTCATCAATAAAGGTATGGCGAAAACCATACGCCGTCGGCCTTTGACCCGCTTTCATGCCTATAGCAGTTTGATACTTGCCAATTTTGCTACAGTAAGACTTTGACCAATCATCAAATTGATTTTGTGGCTTGTAACTGAATAACTGTTTGCGCCCCATAGCTCTAACTTTCTCGACATAATCAAGAAAGCCTTTGTCTATCAATACATGATGAATTGGAACCTCACGGATACTGTTGGCATTTTTCACATACTTGCCTTCTTCATCGACTGAAATCGAAAAGTAATCAATACCATTCTTTTGTCTGATATCTGTAATTTGAAGCTGACAAGCCTCCGCAGGACGCAGTCCCGATAAGGGTAAGATTTTCGAAATCCACTGAAACTCTTCATCTTTTTCCACGAAATGGGGTGATTGAAAAAAACGCTTCATATCGGTTAGTGACCATCTGGCTCTTTGTTCATCAATACGTTTAGTTGCTTTCTTTTGAATTTTTACGTCTTCGAAGGGATTGATTTGCGTGTGATTCATCAACTTTAAGTATTTGAAGAACTGAGAGCATGCCGCAAGGTACTCTTTATTTGTTTTTACGCTTCGCCCAGCTTTCAGAAGTTCATCACGATAAGTCAAAGCGTGTGCTGTAGTGACTTCAGCAACACCATTAACGGGAGTACTTTCAATGAAACATTTAATACGAGCTTCTAGCTGTTGGATGGTTAACGGTCTTACTTCTTGCAACTGTTTAGACTCAACAAAAGATGCCAGAGCATCTTTTAATGGGACGATAGGGCATCGTTTAAACACTGTAGGCTCAGGTGAGCATTCTGAACTTGTAGGGCGGACTGGTATCACGACAGCAGATGTGGCATCAAGCCCATCGACAAACGTGCTTCTGAGAGTATTGATAAGCTCATTGGCCGCTAATTTGAAGTCTGCGGGGTGTGTTTGTGGGGTAACGCTATCGATAAGCTGTTTGAGCTCAATGGCAACAGTAAGATTACGAAAAGAAGCAAGTTGTCGATTTTTGGTAAGTAAGGAAATTTTCAGATCAAATGGAAAACCAAGATCTCGAAATTTTTTTGGTAAGCAGATACGCGTGTAATAGTTGTGATTAGCGGTCTTGAATAGGTACATTGTCTCAGTCAATCCTATGGTTTGACTTTGCACCCTTCAGATATGAAAAAAGCCGTTGATAAACAACGGCTTTTTTCATATCTGAAAGTGGCGGAGAGATAGGGATTTGAACCCTAGAACCGCTATTAACGGTTGCCGGTTTTCAAGACCGGTGCTTTCGACCACTCAGCCATCCCTCCACAAATTTTTACTAAATATAAGCCTTATCTAAGATGCTTATTATCTAGTTTTTGTTTTTAGGCTTCCTTAAATGTAAAGGTAAATCTAAAAACTTTTTTGCTTTTATCTTTTTTATAAAGAGATAAAAACGAATAGGAGCCTGGCGATGTCCTACTCTCACATGGGGAAGCCCCACACTACCATCGGCGCTACTGCGTTTCACTTCTGAGTTCGGCATGGAGTCAGGTGGGTCCGCAACGC